>NZ_FMCI01000147.1 GCF_900091845.1 Streptomyces sp. SolWspMP-5a-2 | reverse complement strand
GTCCCCGGTGGCCGTCCGGGTGCGGACGGCAGCGGTGGCGGGAGTCCGGGCCCCGGGGGCCGGGCCGGGGAGCGCGGGGCCACGGCGGGGGTGCGGATCGGGGTCGGCAGCGTCGTCACCGGGCTGGCCGCCGTCGGGGACGCGCGCCGCTTCGCCGACCTCGCCCTCGGCATCTGCCCCGCCACCGGTGGCACCGTCCGCCTGGAGGACCACCTGCCCGCGGCCCTCGTGGTCTCCAGCCCCGACCTCGGCCGGGCCCTCGCCGCCCGGGTCCTCGGCCCGCTGCTGCGGCTGGAGCCCGCCGACCGGGACGTCCTGCTGGACACCCTCGCCACCTGGCTGGAGTGCGACGGCTCGGCGCAGCGCGCGGGGGAGCGGCTCTACTGCCACCGCAACACGGTCCTGAACCGGCTGCGCCGCTGCGAACAGCTCACCGGACGCACCCTCACCCGCCCCGGCGACCTCGTCGAGATCGGCCTCGCCCTCACCGCGCGCCGCGTGCTGCCCATCTGACGGGCCCGCATGGGCGCCCGCACAACCGCCGCCGCCGTCCGCTGGGACCGTGCAGCGACCCGGCGCCCGCACCTGTACCGGCGCCGCGCCCCCGTGCTGTCGTGAGCTCCCCTTCCCCGGACCCGGGCCGCCCGGCCACGGAACTCAGGAGCCGCGATGCCCGCACCACCGCCCGGCCACGGACCCGCCCTGCGCGTGTCGGACGTGGACGTCCTCTACGGGAGCGCGGTCTCCGCGCTGCGCGCCGTCTCCCTCACCGTCCCGCACGGCGGTGTCGTGGCCCTGCTCGGCGCCAACGGCGCGGGGAAGTCCACGCTGCTGCGCGCCGTGTCGGGCACCCTGCGCCTGCACCGCGGCGCGATCACCGGGGGCCGCGTCCGCTACGGCGACACCGTCCTCGACGGCCGTGACCCGGTCGCGGCGGTGCGTGCCGGGGTGGTGCAAGTGCCCGAGGGCAGGCGGGTGTTCGCCGGTCTCACGGTGGACGAGAACCTGCGCTCGGGCGGTCTCGGCCTCGGCCGCCGCGCCCCCGGGCAGGTGGCGCGGGCCCGGGAGCGGGTCCTCACCCTGTTCCCCCGGCTCGCCGACCGGGCCCGGCAGCCGGCGGGCCTGCTCTCCGGGGGCGAGCAGCAGATGCTCGCCATCGGCCGCGCCCTGATGGCGTCCCCGCGGCTGCTGCTGCTCGACGAGCCGTCCCTCGGACTCGCCCCGCGCATGGTGGAGACCATCGCCGGGGTGATCCGCGAGATCAACACCCAGGGCACCGCCGTCCTGCTCGTCGAGCAGAACGCGGGGCTCGCCCTCTCCCTCGCCGACCACGCGTACGTCCTGGACGTGGGCGAGGTCCGCCTCTCGGGCACCGCCGCCGAACTCGCCCGCACCGACGCCGTGCGCCGCCTCTACCTCGGCGAACAGCCGGACGCCGACGACCGGGGCGCGGCATGAACGCCGAACCGGGTCGTGCGGGACGCCCACAGCGCACGGGAACGGAGCGCACGGGAACGGAGCGCACCGAACGCGTTGAGCGGACCGACCGGTTCGAGGGTGCCGCAAGCGGCGAGCGCGCGGACCGGGTCGAGCGTCCCGACCACGCCGACCACGCCGAACGGACCGACCGTCCCGAGCGATCGGCAAGCGTCGCGCGGACCGACGGCGTCGCGCGGGTCGACGGCGTCGAGGGTGTCGACCGTCCCGAGTGCGCCGAGGGTGTCGAGCGTGCCGCGAGCGCCGAGCCTGCCGACCGCGTCGACTACGCCAAGCGATCTGCAAGCGCCGACCGCGCCGCGCGGACCGACCGCGTCGAGCGGACCGACCGCGCCGAGCGGACCGACGGCGTCGAGAGCGCCGACCGTCCCGAGTGCGCCGACGGTGTCGAGCGTGCCGCAAGCGCCGACCGCACCGCCCGTCCCGAGCGGACCGACCGCCCCCACCGCGCCGAGCGGACCGACCCTCCCGCGAGCGCCGACCCTGCCGAGCGAACCGACCCTGCCGCACCTGCCCACCGTGCCGCCCGTCCCGCCCGCACCACCCCCTCCTCCCGCACCACTCCCTCCTCCCCCCTCACCCCCTCCTCCCGCTCGCCGCGCGTCCGCGCCGCCGTTCCTCCCGTGCTCGCCGTGCGCGGCGTCACCGTTCGTTTTGCCGGGCTCACCGCTCTCGACGGGGTCTCCTTCACCGTGGCGCCCGGCTCCGTGCACGCGTTGATCGGGCCGAACGGCGCGGGCAAGTCGACCTGCTTCAACGTGCTGTCGGGGCTGTGCCGCCCGGTCGCCGGGACGGTGCGGCTCGGGGACACCGAGCTGACCCGGCTCGCCCCGCACCGCATCGCCCGGCTCGGCGTGGCCCGCACCTTCCAGAACATCGTCACCACCGAGGGGACCGTCGCCGACAACCTCATGCTCGGCCGCCACGTGCTCACCCGGGCCGGGTTCACGGCCGCCGCGCTGCGCTTGCCCGGCGCGGTCCGCGAGCAGCGCGCGCACCGCGCCCGGGTCCGGGAGATCGCCGAACTCGTCGGCCTGGACGCCCACTTCGACACCCCGGTGACGGCGCTCTCCTACGGCGACCGCAAACGCGTCGAGTTCGCCCGCGCCCTCTGCCTCGAACCGGACGTGCTGCTCCTCGACGAACCCGTGGCCGGGATGAACGGGGCCGAACGCGCCCGCACCGCCCGGGTGATCGGCGAGGTACGGGCCAGGCTCGGCCTCTCCGTCGTCCTGGTGGAGCACGACATGGGCCTGGTCATGCGGCTCGCCGACGAGGTGACCGTCCTCGACTTCGGTCGCCCGCTCGCCCACGGCACCCCCGACGAGGTCCGCCGCCACCCCGAGGTGCTGCGCGCCTACCTCGGCGCCCCGACCGCTCCGGAGGAGACCCCCGTGACCGCCACCGACGCCCGTCAGGGGGACGCCCCGTGACCGTCCTGCTCGCCACCGTCCTCGACGGCCTCGCCCTCGGCGCCGTCTACGCCCTGGTCGCCCTCGGCTTCGTGATCGTCTTCAAGGCGTCCGGCGTCCTCGACTTCGCGCACGGCTCGCTGCTGCTCCTCGGCGGCTACCTGGTCGCCGTCCTGCACGGCACCCTCGGATTCGCGGGCGCAGCGGCCGTCGCGGTCCTCGCCACGGCCGCCGTCGCCGGGGCCGTCGACCGGCTGCTGCTGCGGCGCGTCGCCGCGGACCCGCACGCCGCGACCGTGCAGACCATCGTGACCATCGGCGTCGACATCGTGCTGCTGACCGACCTGTCCCGGCGCCTCGGCGGCGATCTGCTCGGCCTCGGCGACCCCTGGCGGGACACGGTGCGCACGCTCGGACCGGTGTCCGTCGCCGAGAGCAGGCTGGCCGCGGTCGCGGTCTCGGCCGTCGTCATCGGCGCTGTCTTCGCCCTCTTCCGGTACTCCGCCTGGGGATTGTCCCTGCGGGCGGCGGCCGAGGACCCGGAGGCCGCGGCGCTCCAGGGCATCAGGACGGCCCGGGTGCGCACCCTCGCCTGGTGTCTGGCCGGGGCCCTCGCCACCGTCGCCGCCGTCTTCCTCGCCGCGTTCCCCGCCCCCGGCCTGGACAGCGGCACCGGGCAGATCGCCCTCAAGGCGTTCCCGGCCGCCATCATCGGCGGTCTCACCTCCCCGCCGGGCGCCCTCGCGGGCAGCCTGCTGATCGGCCTGACCGAGGCGCTCGCCGCCGGGTACCAGTCCGAACTCCTCGTCCTGGGCGACGGGTTCGCGGACGTGGCGCCCTACGCCGTGATGATCCTCGTCCTGCTGGTCCGACCCGCCGGGCTCCTCGCCGTGAAGGGGGCGGCCCGTGTATGACAGCCGATTCCCCTTCCGGGCCCGGCTGTTCGGATCGGCCGTCGTCCTCTGCGCGCTCCCCTTCTACCTGGACGCCTTCTGGCTCCGCGTCGGCCTGTTCTCCATGGCGGCCGCGATCGGCGCCGTCGGCCTCGGCCTGCTCACCGGGACGGCAGGCCAACTCTCCCTCGGCCACGCCTTCTTCCTCGCGGTCGGCGCCTACGGCTACGTCTGGCTGGCCGGTGAGTCCGGTCCGGGTCTGCCGCCCGCCGCAGCCCTGGTCCTCGCCGTGCTCCTCGCCGGTGCGGCGGGCGGCCTGTTCAGCCCGGTCGCGGGCCGGGTGCGCGGCATCTACCTCGGCGTGGCCACCCTCGCCCTGGTCTTCCTCGGCCACCACGTCCTGCTCACCGCGGACTCCGTCACCGGCGGCTTCAACGGCCGCTCCGTGCCGCCGCTTACCCTCGGCGGCTTCGCCTTCACCGCAGACGGCCCCGAACTCGTCGTCCTGGGCGTGCCGTTCGGCGCCGAGGAACGCCTCTGGTACCTCGGCCTCGCGCTCCTCGCCCTCACCTGCTGGACCGCGACGGGCGTCCTGCGCGGCCGACCGGGACGCGCCCTTGCGGCCCTGCGCGACAACGAGACCGCCGCCGCCGTGATGGGCGTGCACCTCGCCCGCCACCGCTCGGCCGCGTTCGTCCTCTCCTCGATGTACGCGGGGCTCGCCGGAGTCCTGCTCGCGCTGGTCTTCCGCCGGGTCGTGCCGGACTACTTCGCCCTCGCCCTCTCCGTCGACTACCTCGCGATGATCGTCATCGGCGGGCTCGGCTCGGTCGGCGGGGCGGTGGCGGGCGCCGTCCTCGTCACCGCGCTGCCGCTGCTGATGACCCGCTACGCCGACCGGCTCCCGCTGGTCGCCGCGCCCGGCACCGCGGACGGACCGGTGGGCCCGACCGAGGCCGCCCGCTACCTCTACGGCGCCGCGATCGTCCTGATCCTGCTGTTCGCGCCCGACGGACTGCGCGGCCTGGCCCGCCGCGCCCGCGCCCGTGCCGCACCGGGCCGCCGCAGGACCGCGGCCCCGCCCCCTACCCCGCGCCCGACCCGCCCGCACGAGTCAAGGAGCACACCCCGTGAACCTCACGCGTCCCAGGCCCCGCACCACCGCGCTCGCCCTCGCCGCCGCCCTGCTGCTCGCCGCCACCGGATGCAGTTCCAAGGCCGACGGCGGCCGGGACGCCGGACGCGGCGGCGACGGCGTCGGCACCGGCCCCGGAGTCACCGCGACGACCGTCAGACTCGGCGCCCTCACCGACCTCACCGGCCCGTACGCCACCCTCGGCAAGAGCATCGTGCAGGCCCAGAAGATGTGGGCCGACCGGACCAACGAGGACGGCGGCGTCTGCGGACGGCGCGTCGAGATCGTCGTCAAGGACCACGGCTACGACGTCCAGCGCGCGGTCGCCGCCTACGCCGACCTCGCCCCGGACGTCCTCGCGCTCCCGCAGGTCATCGGCTCGCCGGTGGTCGCCGCGCTGCTCGACGACATCCAGCGCGACCACCTGCTGACCTTCCCGCAGGCGTGGGCCGCCGACCTGCTCGGCAAGGGCTCCGTCCAGGTCCTCGGCACCACCTACGACGTCGACATGCTCGCCGCCGTCGACTTCCTGGTGCGCACCGCAGGACTGCGCGCGGGCGACACCGTCGGGCACGTCTACTTCGAGGGCGACTACGGGGCCAACGCCCTGGAGGGTTCCCGGTGGGCGGCCGGACGCGCCGGTCTGAAGGTGGCCGCGCAGAAGATCAAGGCCACCGACACCGACCTGTCCGCGCAGGTGTCGGCGCTGCGCAAGGCGGGCGTGAAGGCGATTCTGGTCAGCGCTGGACCCGCGCAGACCGCCTCCCTGGTCGGCGTCGCCGCCTCCCGCGGACTGCGGGTGCCGGTGGTCAGCAGCGCCCCCGGCTTCGCCCCGCAGCTGATGCGGACGCCCGCCGCCCCGGCGCTGGCCGCGATGCTGAAGGTGGTCAGCGCGGCGCCCGCCGTCAGCTCCGACCTGCCGGGGGTGCGGAAGATGGTCGCCGCCTACCGGAAGAAGTTCCCCGGCTCGCCGGTCGACTCGGGCGTGCTCTCCGGCTACAACGCGGCCGAACTGCTGGGCGCCGACCTGAAGAAGGCGTGCGCGTCCGGCAGCCTCACCCGGGAGGGCCTGGTGAAGGCGCACCGCGCCCGGCACGACGCCGACACCGGCCTCGGCACCCCGCAGGACTTCTCCGACGCGGCCCGCCCCGCGAGCCTCGCCACCTACGTCCTGCGGCCCGACGCGAAGGCGGTCGGCGGCCTGGTCGGCGTCGAGGACGCGCACCGGGCGCCCGGGGTCGAGGAGTACCTGAAGTCCCGTACAGGGTGAACACGCCGGTGACGGACTGAAGCCCCGTACGCCGTGGGCACGTTGCTCACGGACCGAAGTCCCGCACGGATGCCGTGCGTTGCTCACGGACCGAAGTCCCGGACGGGCCGCGTGTGCGGTCACGGACAGAAGTCCCCTGTGAGCCGCGTGTGTTCGGCACGGACCGACGTCCCGTACCCGCTGCGTGCGTTCGGCGCGGACGGATTCAGCGGCCGGGCTGCTGAATCCGTTCGGTTTCCTCTATTGGACCTCCGCCCGTGACCGGCCGCAGGCTGGACGCCGGTTCCGCAGCGCGCCCAGCCGGAAGAGGTCACGCCCATGCACACCCGCCGTATCGGTGACACCGAGGTCCGCGCCATCGGCCTGGGCGCCATGCCCATGTCGATCGAGGGGCGGCCCGACGAGGCCCGTTCCCTCGCCACCCTGCACGCCGCGCTCGACGCCGGGGTGAACCTCATCGACACCGCCGACGCCTACCACCGCGACGCCGGAGAGGTCGGCCACAACGAGACCCTGATCGCCAAGGCCCTCGCGGCGCACGACCGCGGCGGCGACGTCCTGGTCGCCACCAAGGGCGGCCATCTGCGTCCGGGCGACGGCAGTTGGACCGTCGACGGCAGCCCGAGCCATCTCCGGGCCGCCTGCGAGGCGTCGCTGCGGCGGCTCGGGGTGGAGGCCATCGGGCTCTACCAGTTCCACCGCCCCGACCCCGACGTGCCCTACGCCGAGTCCGTCGGCGCGCTGCGCGACCTGCTCGACGAGGGCAAGATCCGGATGGCCGGGATCTCCAACGCGGACCCCGCGCGCATCCGCGAGGCGTACGACATCCTCGGCGGCCGACTGGTCTCCGTGCAGAACCAGTTCTCCCCGGCCTTCCGCTCCAGCGAGCCCGAACTGCGCCTCTGCGACGAGCTGGGGATCGCGTTCCTGCCCTGGAGCCCGCTCGGCGGCATCGTCCGGGCCGGTGAACTGGGCTCCCGCTTCGCGCCGTTCGCGCGGATCGCCGAGCGGCACGGGGTGAGCCCGCAGCGGGTGTGCCTCGCCTGGATGCTCGCGAAGTCCCCGGTCGTCGTGCCGATCCCCGGCGCCAGCCGCCCGGAGACCATCCGCGACTCCGTGCGGGCGACCGAACTCGCCCTGACCGCCGAGGAGATCGCGGAGCTGGACACCGTCTGAGGGCACCGCCCGCCGGGGCCGCGTGTGGACGCCGTCCCCGGCGGGCAGAGACTGCCTGCCGCCGCGCGGGGTCACCCGTCCGGTCACTGGGGAGGGACACCGACGATGGCTCCGTCGACGGAGAGACCGCTCGACCACCGCTACCGGGACGAACACCCGGTCCGCACGCTCACCTACCTGTTCCGCGCCGACCGCCGCCGACTGGCCGCGGCCGGCGCCGTGTTCACCGTCAAGCACAGCCCCGTCTGGCTGCTGCCGCTGATCACCGCGTCCATCATCGACACCGTCGTCCAGCACCGGGACATCGGCCGCCTCTGGCTCAGCACCGGCGTCATCATGTTCATCCTGGTGGTCAACTACCCGCTCCACCTGCTCTACGTGCGCCTCCTGTACGGGAGCATCCGCCGGATGGGCACCACCCTGCGCTCCGCGCTCTGCACCCGCATGCAGCAACTCTCCATCGGCTACCACGCCAAGGTCAGCGCGGGCGTCCTGCAGGCCAAGGTGGTCCGGGACGTGGAGACGGTCGAGCAGATGGTCCAGCAGACCGCCGAGACCGGGCTCGGCGCGATCACCGTGCTGCTCGGCGGCATGGTCATCATCGCCGTGCGCACACCGGAGTTCGTGCCCGTCTTCCTGGTCGTGGTGCCCGCCGCCGCGCTCGTGGTGGCCCGGCTGCGGGCCCGGCTGCGCCACCACAACGAGCACTTCAGGCACGAGGTCGAGACACTCTCCTCGCGGGTCACCGAGATGACCCGGCTGATACCCGTCACCCGCGCCCACGGCCTGGAGGGCAAGGCGCTGCGCCGCATGGACGGCACCCTGAGCCGCCTGCTCACCTCCGGCAACCGCCTCGACCTCGTCAACGGCCGCTTCGGTTCGCTCTCCTGGGTGGTCCTCAACGTGGTCGGCGTGCTCGTCCTGGCGGGCGCGGCCCTCGTCTCCTACTACGGCGTCTGGGGCGTCACGCCCGGCGACGTCGTCATGCTGAGCGCCTTCCTGACCACCCTCACCGGCTCCGTCACCACCCTCGCCGGACTCGCCCCCGTCATCACCAAGGGCCTGGAGTCGGTGCGTTCGGTCGGCGAGGTGCTCCAGGCGCCCGAACTGGAGGACAACGAGGGCAAGAAGGAGCTGACGGCGCTGCGCGGCGCCGTCGCCTTCGAGCACGTCGGCCTCGCCTACGACGACGCCGAGCGGCCCGCCGTACGGGACTTCACGCTCTCCGTCGCGCCCGGCGAGACCATCGCCCTGGTCGGTGCGTCCGGCGCGGGCAAGTCCACCGTCCTCAACCTCGTCATCGGCTTCATCCGGCCCACCTCCGGCCGCCTGCTCCTCGACGGCACCGACATGAACACCCTCGACCTGCGCACCTACCGGCGGTTCCTGTCGGTGGTCCCGCAGGAGTCGATCCTCTTCGACGGCACCGTCCGGGAGAACGTCGTCTACGGCATGGACGACGCCGACGAGGAGACGGTGCGCGCGGCGCTGCGGGACGCCAACGCGCTGGAGTTCGTCGACCGGCTCCCGCAGGGGCTCGACACCCTGGTCGGCGAGCGCGGGGCCCGGCTCTCCGGCGGCCAGCGCCAACGCCTGGCCATCGCCCGCGCGTTGATCCGCGACCCCAAGGTGCTCGTCCTCGACGAGGCGACCTCGGCGCTCGACACCCGCTCCGAGGCCCTCGTCCAGGAGGCGCTGGCCCGGCTGCTGCGGGGCAGGACCACCTTCGTCGTCGCGCACCGGCTGTCCACCGTGCGGGGCGCCGACCGCATCGTCGTGATGGGCGACGGCGGCATCCTGGAGGTCGGCGGCCACGACGAACTCCTGCGCGGCGGCGGCGCCTACGCCGCCCTGCACCGCGGGCAGGCCGTCGCCTCCTGACCCGCGGCCCGCCCGGTCCCGCGCGGTGCGCCGCCCGTCAGGCCGCGCTGCTGCGCGGGACCCGGTGCGGGCAGGCCGCGTCGTGGTCGGTGCCGAGACTGGTCCACCAGCGCTCGCAGCAGGCGGCGTCGAGCGACGCCCGCACGATGTCGTCCGCCGCCCGGAACACCCGCCGGTCGGTGAGGGCGGCGTCCCGCAGCAGGTCCTCGATCACCGTCTCGCGCACCACGGAGATGACCGGGACCACGCTGGCGGCCGTGAACAGGAACCCGGCCCAGAGCGGGCCGTGCCGGAACTCCTCGACCGCCGTCAGGGCGAGTCCGGCGGCGGTGGCGAGGTGAAGGGCGCAGAGGAGACGTCCGGTACGGTTCATGGGTGGTCACCGTTCGTGCTGGGATCGTTGCTCTGTGTTCAACGTCGCGCGGCGCGTGGGGACGCGGGTCGAGGGATGTTTTGCGTCACATGCGGTCTCTGGCGCGGAAGATGTGGTTGATCCGCCCTGTGCGGGGAACACGAGGCGGAAACCGAGAGAGGGGCGCTTTTCGTGCTGGTTCAGGACCCGAAGGCCGTCAGAACACTGCTCACCAGGTACGCGACGCTGCGGATCGCCCAGGCGCGGCGGGAGTCGCCGTCCGCGAGCCGGGAGTTGGCGGAGGTGGGTCAGGCGCTGTGCGCGCTGACCGGTGCCGCGACCGTCGAGGACGCGGTCGCCGCGGCCGACGCCCTGCTCGACGCGGGCGCCGCGCCGAGCGGGGACGGTGAACTGCCGCTGGCGGTCTGACCGCCGGGACCGGAGGGCTCGGCCGACCGGCCGCGGAACGCCGTCCGGTACGCCTGCGGGCTGGTGCCCACCACCTGGCGGAACCGCTCACGGAACGCGGTCGGCGAGCCGAACCCGGCCTGGCGCGCGACGCGTTCGACCGGCAGGTCGCCGCTCTCCAGCAGGTACTGCGCCCGGCGCACCCGCGCCGCGAGCAGCCACCGCAGGGGAGTCGTCCCGGTCTGTTCGCGGAACCGCCGCCCGAAGGTGCGCTCGCTCATGCCGGCGCGGGCCGCGAGGGTGCCCACGGTGATCTCGTCGGCGAGGTGGTCGCCGATCCACTCCAGGACCGGCTCCAGTGCGCTGCCGCGCGGCACCGGCGGATGCTCGTGCACGATGAACTGGGCCTGCCCGCCCTCCCGTTCGAGAGGGACGACGGCGCGGCGCGCGGAGTCGGCGGCGACCGCCGAGCCGTGGTCGCGGCGCACCAGGTGCAGGCACATGTCCAGCGCCGCCGCCGCGCCCGCCGAGGTGATGATCTGTCCGTTGTCGACGTACAGGACGTCCGGCCGCACGTCGATCTCCGGGTGGCGGCGGGCGAGTTCGGCGGCGGCGGCCCAGTGCGTGGTCGCGGGCAGCCCGTCCAGCAGGCCCGCCTCGGCGAGGACGAACGCGCCGGAGCAGACCGACGCGATCCGGGTCCCGGCGGCGGCGGCCTCCCGCAGCGCGTCGAGCGCGGCCGGCGAAGTCGGTCCGGTCGCCGGATTGCAGCCCGGCACGATGACCGTATCCGCGCTCCGCAGCGCGTCGAGGCCCCGGTCCACCCGCAGGACCAGCCCGTCGCCCCGTACCTCGGGCGACCCGGCGCACACCCGCACCCGGTAGGGGCGGCGGCCGTCGGGCAGCCGTGCCCAGTCGAAGACCTGGAGGGGCGCCGACAGGTCGAACGGCACCACGTCGTCGAGCGCGAGGATCTCCACAGCGTGCATGGCGGCCACGATAGGCGGGTTCCCGCCGCCGCCGTGACCAGGGCACCCGCGAACAGTCGCTGGCCGGGGCACCTGGCGGGAATCCGTCGATCCCTGTCGTTCCGGCCACTGGGAAGCATGATCGGCCGTCCCTAGTCTGAGCCGGGTACGGCCCACGCACCCCGGAAGGCGCCCGATGACCCACGTCCTGCTGATCCTGCACGTCCTCGCCGCCATCGTGGCGATCGGACCGGTCACCGTCGCCGCGAGCATGTTCCCGCCGGCCGCCCGCCGGGCCCTGGACGCTCCCGACGGGGTCGGGACGGTACGGCTGCTGCACCGCATCTGCCGGGTCTACGCCACGGCGGGTGTCGCGGTACCGGTCCTCGGGTTCGCCACCGCGGCGGCGATGGGGGTCCTCGGCAGCGGCTGGCTGATCGCCTCGATCACCCTGACGGCCGTCGCGGCGGGGCTGCTGATCGCCTTCGTCCTGCCCCACCAGGACGAACTGCTCGAACAGGTCGGTTCGGGGCAGACCGTGGAACGCGCGCACACCGTCCGGCTGGCGATGTCCACCGGGATCTTCAACCTGCTCTGGGCCACCGTCACGATCCTGATGATCGTCCGTCCCGGCTCGACGACCGGCGTCTGACCAGGTCGGCGGTGTCGCCCACGCCACACCGCCGACCGTCAAGCGCTCCGGGGTAATTCACACCCCGGTGTGCCCGTACGCATACACTCGGCAGCCGTGCCCGCGTACGTGGGCCACACAGGAAAGGCGTGCTGACGGGTGTTCCAGGATTCCCCCATCTACGACCGACTCGTCGCCGAGCGCGGCGACATCCCCGCTCAGGCCCGCAGCGAGGCCGAGCGCGTGAGCCGGGAACTGGAGTACGTCATGCGGCCGTTCCAGTCCTCCCTGGGGCACGCGCCAGGGGCCGAGCGTCCCGCCCAGCCGGGCGCGGGCTGGCAGCGTTCGGCCCTGCTGCCCGGCTCCCACTGACGCTCCCTCAGCACACCGTACGGTCCGAGTCGTCGACCCGCGCGCGCGGTTCGGGCCCGGGGCGCGCCAGCCACTCGGCGATGGTCCGGGCGATGGGCTGGCCCGTCTCGACCTCGACGAACCCGAACTGGCCCGACTGGTTGCACTCGAGGAACCACCAGGTGCCGTCCGCGTCCTCCGCGAAGTCGAAGGCACCGTACGCGAGTTCGGCCTCCCGCAGATAGGAGCGGACGCCGCTCGCCACCCGCGGCGGCACCTCGGCGGCGCACCACGGGACATCCGAGGACGCGAACCGCACGTCCACCTCGTCGGGGTCGGCGTCGCGCGGGGTGGCCTTGCGGGCGGCCAGCAGCTCCCCGCCCACCACGGTCAGCCGGATGTCGGCCCGCTTGGCGACCCGGCGCTGGAGCAGCGTGGGTCCGAACGCCACCGCCGTGAAGTCGGCGTCCGGCGGTACCCGGCTGGTCGGCACCGCGCGCGGCGGGTCCTGCGGATGGGCCCCGGAGACCGGCTTGACGACCAGGTCCGGATAGCGCTCCGCGAACTCCCGCGCGGCCTGCGGGAACGTCGTGATCAGGGTGGCGGGCACCGGCAGGCCGCAGCGCTGGGCCAGCCGCAGCTGCCAGGGCTTGTGGCGGGCCCGGGTGGCCGCCTCGGGGTGGTTCATCCAGCGGGCGTCCGTGCCCCGCAGCATCCCGTACAGCGCCTGTGACGCCTCCTCGGTGAGCCAGGTCGAGGGAGCGACCGCCCGCGCGGCCGGTGAGCCGGGCCTGCGGACCCACACCGACCGCAGTCCCGAGAGGCTCACCAGCCGTCCGGCGGACTGGAGGTGGCCGCGGAACCGGCCGTGCACGAACTCCCCGGAGAGCGCCACGCCCCCGGTGAGGTCGGCCGGATCGAGGCGGACCACGGGGACCCCCGACGCGTTGAGGTGCACGACCACCATGTCGGCCGTCACGTCCTCTTCAGAGGTCAGGATCAGCACGGTCATCGTCTGCGGTTCCGCGTTCAGTCGTCGAAGTGAGTCTTGGAGCCCGCGGTGGACGTCGTCGTCCCCACCTCCCTGAGCAGGGCGAGGTCCCGTGCGGCGACCCGGCCGTCGAAGAGAACGTTCAACTGCAGCCCGGTGTCGTAGACATACGGCACGGTGGACTGCGACTCCACCGCCGGACGTGCGTAGTTGAGCGCGAACGGTTGCATCGAATCTCCCCTGTCGGTGCTGCGCCGATCGAGCGGTCCCGCACTGCGACCCCGTCCGATCCGCCGACTGCCTTGCCCTTCCAGACACTTATACGAATCGAACGGGTGATTGGTTTCCTTACTCTCCGTAGTCACGGGGAGGATTCATGACCAATTGCTCGTCCGGAGCGGAGCGCAGGGTGCGCAGCGCGAGGAGCAGGACGCCGATGTCGTCCAGGTACACGGGGTCCGGAATCAGGTCGGTCGGCAGGACGAGGTAGAGCAGCGCGCCCCAGAAAACCCAACGTGGGCCGGTGGGCAGCCCGGCGCGGCGCAGTTCCCTGCGCGTGCGCACCAGACGCACCATCAGCACCACCGCCACCGCGAGAACCAGCACGGCGAGGACTCCGGCGGCCACGGCCACCACTGTGATCGACTTCACGTTTCCTCCCCAGCACTCGGTCGTCGCACCACGACCCTCTTCCCGGTTTCCCGCATTCCCCGTTCCTACGTATCCGACCACCCGTCAGCGTGGTGGCCGCGGTCACACCGCTGGGTCACCCGAGTGGCAGCGCGCGCGGGCGGAGCTTAGAAATGGTCAACGAAACCCAGCGTGGCGCGTGTCGGGGGACGCGGCCCGCAGCCCTCTCCTCTGGAGCCGAGCATGAGCTTCCGCTCATCAGCACCCGATCCGACCGAAGCCCCCATACCCACCCGGGACGCCGACCCGATCACGGCCGTCGTCCACGCGGCCGTGGCCGACCGCCCGCTGGAGGAGGTCGCGCACCTGATCACCCTCCTGGAGCAGTCGCCCCAGTACGCGCAGGCGACCGTCGACGCGCTGCGCGCGATCGGCACCAGCCGCTCCGTCGAGGACGTCACCCGTCTGGTGGCGCTCCTGACCCGACCACCGCGCGACCCCGAGAGCGCGGACGAGGCGATCCGGGCCGCGGCCGAGTGCCGCCCGGTGGAGGAGGTGACCCGGCTGATGTCACTGCTGAGCCGGACACCCCTGGAACCGCACGCCGGACGGGAGGCGGCCCGGGTCGCCGCGACCGCCCGGCCGATCGAGGACCTCGTGGAGCTGATCGGGCGGATGAGTGTCGAGCGCGACACCCCGGCCCCGCCCGAGGCGCCCCCGGACGCCGACCCGTTCGCCGCCCAGCCGCAGGAGCGGCCCGACGACCGGCCCGCCGTCCAGCCCCTCGCCGCCGGACCTCCGCCCGCGGCCCGTCCGGCGCCCGCGCGGCCGGCCGCCGCCGATCCCTTCGGCGCGGAGCCCGGTGACGTCGAGTCGGTCCCGCCGATCGAGGTGATCGAGGGCCGCACGCCCCGCCGCCTGCCGCGCACCGCGGAGAGTCCTCCCGCCCGGCGCCATCTGGCCTGGCCGAGCCTGGCCGCCGCCGGTGTCCTGCTGCTCTGCGCGCTGCTGTGGTTCCCGCCGCACGGCGACGGCGTCCCGATGCGGGCCTACGGCTTCGCGCTCGGCGTCTTCGTGCTCTGCGCGCTGCTGTCCGTGCTGCTCACCGTCCGCCCGGCGCTGCCGGTCCTGGCGGGCGCGGTGGTGGTGCCTGCGCTGCTGGCGGCGGCCCAGGTGTTCGAGGGCCGCGTCCACTCGGCGCAGCTCTCGCAGGCGCTCTCGCTGGCCCTGGCGCCGAGCTGGGTGGCCGGTCTCGCCGCCGTCTTCGCGTCGCTGACGGCGCTGGTCGCGCTGCTGGTCCGGCTGACCTGGCAGCCGCCGGTCCTGGAGACGGCCGCGCCCAGGCAGCTCGCCGAGGCGGGCCCCGCCGAGGGCTGACGGCTCAGCCGCCGTCCCGCCCGGGACGGTCCGAGGGATCCTCGTCCCCGCTTCCGCGGTCCGCCGCGGGCGCGGGGCGCGGACTTCTGCCCGCGTCCTTGAACCAGCCCAGCCTGCGCGTCAGTTGCTGCAACGGCGTCCCCGCGGGCGGCTCCGCGGACGGTGCCCGGGGCGCGGGTTCGCCCCCCGACTCGCGGTACACCTGGAGCGCCTCGTGCGCCCGCTCGGCCGCCTCCCGGTACAGATCGCGGGACTGGGTCATGGCGTCCAGCGCCTCCGCGTACATCGCCACCAGCGCCCGCTGGCGGACCAACTCCTCCTCCAGGGTGGTCAGATGCCAGTCGTCGCGCAGCGCGGCGAGGGTCTCTCCCGCGCCCTCGGGCAGCGGCCTGGTCAGCCCCGCGTAGCGGATGACCGCCGCGACGAGGTCCTCGGGCCGCGAGCCGTCGAGGAAGACGGTGCGCACGGCGAGGCCCTCCGCCTCCTCCCGGGACACGTCCACCGGCAGCACGACGGCGCCGCCGCGCGGGACCTCGATCCCGAAGTCGCGCAGCGCGAAGTTCACCACCCGCAGCTGGTCCGGCGCGGCGCGGTGCTCCACCACCCGGTGCCTGATGCCCGGCGGCAGATGCCGGTGCAGCGGCAGCCGCCCCTGCCCGTCCGGCGTCATCGCCTCGTGCACGACGACCCCGATGGTCCAGCCGCCCCGCACCGAGTCGCGCAGCAGGGCCCTGATGTCCTTGTCCTCCTCGGGCAGCCGGTGGGCGGCCCGCATCCGCAGCCCGGTGCGCGGCTCACGGTCCCAGGCCTCGGTGGGGTCGTCCGGCCAGAACATGGTCGCCGGTGACGGCCACTCCTGGTCCCAGGCGCGTTCGGCCTCGGCCGCCAGCACCCAGTCCCTGCCGTCCGCGCCGTCCCGGGCGAGGGAGAGCCTGGCCCGCACGATCACGTCACCGGCGGCCTTCCAGCGCGCCTCGAAGACGTACTCCGCGATCGTGGCGGCCTCGGGAGGCTCCATGTGGTCGTCGATGACCCCGTCGAGCTTGTGCCGCTCCAGGGTCTGCCGGACGACGGCGGCCGGGTCGGGGCCGTCGTACCGGCCCCGGGAGAGCCACAGGGTCGGCGGGTGGGCGGTGCGGGCGCTGGTCGTGGTGGCCATGGGTCCTTGCCGGGGGCGGGGACGGGTGCGTCCACCAGTATGGACACTGCGGGACGCGCGACGGACGACGGGGTGCGCGCCCACGGCGCGGGACCGGGAGCCCGGCCCCGCACACGGGGGTGTGCGGAGCGCGCTCGGGACCGCGGGGCCGCACCCGTGCCGCCCGGTCCGCGCGGCGGTCGCACCGGCCCGGACGGGGTCCGCCCGCGATCCGCTCGGGCGGGTCCCGTCACCCGCGCGGCGCACAGAGACCCGCAGGGTCACTCCGGGGTGCGCCGTGTTGCCGCGCGCCTCGGGGGCGGACGCGCCGACGGGCCCGGGATCGCTCTCCCGGGCCCGTCGGCGTCGCTCGCTCGTGTCCGTGGGGGTGCGGACGCTCAGGCGCCGCTCTCCCTGAGCATGTCCTCGCGCTCGACCAGCTTCACCCGCTCGCGGCCCTGCGGCTCGCCCAGCGCCTTCTCCGCGGCGTCGAGGCGGTACCAGCCCTCCCACGTGGTGTACCGCACGCCGCGCTCGCCGAGGAACGCGTCGACGGCCTCCGGCGCGGGCGCGGTCGGCTCCTGGAGCCTGCCCGCGGCGAAGTCGGCCAGCAGGTTGGACACCGTCTCGTTGGCGTCGCCCTTGGTGTGCCCGATCAGACCCACGGGACCGCGCCTGATCCAGCCGGTGACGTACGTCGAGGTGAGGTGGTCGCCGCCCTCCTGCACGACCCGGCCGCCCTCGTCGGGGACGGTGCCCGAGTCGATGTCCCAGGGCAGCTTGGGCAGCTTGTCGGAGAGGTAGCCGACCGCGCGGTAGACCGCGGTGACGTCCCACTCCTTGAAGGCGCCGGTGCCCTTGACGTTGCCGGTGCCGTCCAGCGCGGTGCGCTCGGTGCGCAGGCCGACCACCTTGCCGTCCTCGCCGAGGATCTCGGTGGGCGACTCGAAGAAGTGCAGGAACAGCTTGTGCGGCCGCTCGCCGACGTCGCGGATCGCCCAGTTCTCCAGGGTCTTGGCGACCATGTCGGCCTGCTTGTTGCCGCGCCGGGTCTCGATCGAACCGGCGTCGTAGTCGATGTCCTCGGGGTCGACGATGACCTCGATGTTGGGGGAGTGGTCCAGCTCCCGCAGCTCCAGCGGCGAGAACTTCGCCTGCGCCGGGCCGCGCCGCCCGAAGACGTGCACCTCCAGCGCCTTGTTGGCCTTGAGGCCCTTGTGGACGTTGGGCGGGATCTCCGTCGGCAGCAGTTCCTCGGCGGTCTTGGCGAGGATGCGCGCGACGTCCAGCGCCACGTTGCCGACCCCGAGGACGGCGACCTTCTCGGCGTCGAGCGGCCAGGTGCGCGGCACGTCCGGGTGGCCGTCGTACCAGGAGACGAAGTCGGCGGCGCCGTACGAGCCGTCGAGTTCGACGCCGGGGACGGACAGCTCGCGGTCGGCGGTCGCGCCGGTGGAGAAGATCACCGCGTCGTAGAACGCGCGGAGGTCGTCCAGGCTGATGTCCGTGGGGTAGTCCACGTTGCCGAAGAGGCGGATCTGCGGCTTGTCGAGCACCTGGTGGAGGGCGGTGATGATGCCCTTGATGCGGGGGTGGTCGGGGGCGACGCCGTAGCGGATCAGGCCGAACGGGGCCGGCATGCGCTCGAAGATGTCGATGGACACACCGGGCTCGGCGGCCACGTCGGACTTGAGCAACGCGTCGGCGGCGTAGATCCCGGCGGGGCCGGCTCCGACGATGGCTACCCGCAGGGGGCGGGGCATGATCAGGTTCCCTTCGAGCGGCGACATAATCGACTCGACGAAAGCCTAAACTAAGGCAAGCCTTACTCGGTACATCAGTCCGGCCTATGGGCTCATAACCCGACGTTATGAGCGGGGCCCGCCGCTGATGAGGGTACCGCAGCGGGCCACCGCGCCGCGCCGGGGGCAGGCGCGGCGGCCCGCCCCGGGTCAGCCGATCCGGAAGCTGTCGCCGTACACCTTCCACGCGAGGGGGGTGTCGAGGCAGAGGTTCCCGTCGCGCAGGAAGACCCGCTGCGCCGTGTCGACACGGCTGGTGTCGCTGTGCGCCTCCTCCTGCCGCATCGCCCACACCCGGGCGTCGAGGAACGCGTTCAGCCAGGTCGCCTCCGCGCCGCCCTGCGCCGGGGGCTTCGCGGACCGCAGGGCCCGCGCCCTGATGTTGCGGAAGCTGGTCGGGTCGCCGCCGTCGCCGTGCATGACGATGGCGTCGTAGTACGCGAACTGGCCGAGCGTGCCGACCCTGTCCGTCTTGCCCTGCTGCACGGCCGGGTTGAAGTACACCCGGTCCCGCTCGTCGTTCTGCGCCTGCTGGAAGACGGTGTCCTGGGCGGCCGTGCGCCAGTCGCGCGGGAAGTCGGGGTCGAGCCCGGAGTGCGAGTCGCTCCCGTTCACCCGGCGCAGCGCCGGGAGGTACTTCGCCAGCACATTGCCCGGCTTGCGGTCGGCGTAGAGCTGGACGAGGTCGAGCATGTCGCCGGTGCCGGAGCAGAAGCCGATGATGCCGGCCGTGTAGCCGCGGCCGTCGCCGATGTCCTCGATGTAGCGGTACTGCGCCTTCCAGTCGAGCGAGGAGTTCTCCGCGCTCGACACCAGCTTCATGGCGATCTCCTTCTTCGCCGGGTCGTCGAGGGGCGCACAGGCCGCCGCGGCGGTCCCGCTCGCGCTCGCGGTCGCCGGGCGCAGCAATGGCGCCGCTGCCAGGGAGGCGCCGACCAGGGCGAGCAGGGTGCGACGGGTGGGGGTGAGGGGGCGGACGGGCTCGGGCGTGCCGTCGGACGGAATCGTCACGGGGGCTCCAAAGGGGGAGTGGGGGGTGGGTGTTCGTGACTCTGTTAGGAAGGTTTCCTATCAGAGGGCGCGCGCGGCGCACACCCGTCGCGGAGGAAGTTCGTAGGGACCTACGAAGCGGGTCCGGCGCGTCCCCGCCGGACCCGGTACCGACCCGTCAGGGGAGCTGCTGCTCCGCCCAGATGACCTTGCCGTCCGGCGTGTACCGGGTGCCCCAGCGTTCGGCGAGCTGGGAGACCAGGAACAGCCCGCGGCCGCCCTCGTCCGTCATCGCCGCGTACCGCAGGTGCGGCGAGGTGCTGCTGCCGTCGTGCACCTCGCAGATCAGCGTCCGGTCGAAGAGCATCCGCACCCGGATCGGCTCGGCGCCGTAGCGGATGGCGTTGGTGACCAGCTCGCTGAGGACCAGCTCCGTGGTGAACGCCAGCTCGTCCAGGCCCCATCCGGCCAGCCGCCGGGTGACGGCGGCCCGCACCTCGCCGACGGACGCCGGGTCGGACGGCACCCCCCACTCCGCGACCCGGTCGGCGGAGAGCCCCCGGGTGCGGGCGACGATCAGCGCGACGTCGTCGCTCTGCCGGGCCGGGACGCGCGCCTCCAGGACCGCCCGGCAGGTGTCCTCCGGCGACCGCCCGGCCCGCTCCAGCGACCGGCGCAGCAGTTCGAGCCCCTCGTCGATGTCGCGCTCGCGGTCCTCGACGAGCCCGTCCGTGTACAGCACCAGGCGGCTGCCCTCGGGCAGTTCGAGCTCCGCCGTCTCGAACGGCAGCCCGCCGAGGCCGAGCGGCGGACCGGCCGGTACGTCGGGGAAGTCGACGGTGCCGTCGGGCCGGACCACGGCGGGCGGCGGGTGCCCGGCCCGCGCGATGACGCACCGCCGGGAGACCGGGTCGTAGACCGCGTAGACGCAGGTGGCGCCGGTGACCGGCGCGGTGCCGTCCTCCGTCTCCTCGTCCTGGTCGATGCGGCCCACCAACTCGTCGAGCAGCGCGAGGAGTTCCTCGGGCGGCAGGTCGAGCGCGGAGAAGTTGTGCACCGCCGTGCGCAGCCGTCCCATGGTGGCCGCCGCGTGCAGCCCGTGCCCGACGACGTCCCCGACCACCAGCGCCACCCGGGCGCCGGAGAGCGGCAGCACGTCGAACCAGTCGCCGCCCACCCCCGCCTGCGCGGGCAGGTACCGGTAGGCGATCTCCAGCGCCGACTGCTCGGGCAGCCGCCGCGGCAGCAGACTCCGCTGCAGCGTGACGGCCATGCTGTGCTCGCGGGTGTACCGGCGGGCGTTGTCGATGGAGACCGCGGCCCGCGCCACCAGCTCCTCGGCCAGGGCGAGTTCGTCGTCGTCGAAGGGGTCGGGCCGCTCCGCGCGCCAGAAGCTGACCACGCCGAGGACCAGCGAACCGGTGCGCAGCGGCACCGTGATCAGCGAGTGGATGCCGTACCCCATGACCTGGGCGCTGCGCTCCAGATCCTGTTCCTTCCAGCCCGGCGCGCCCGCCAGTTCGGCCTCGAGCACCGGCTTCCCGGTACGCAGCGTGCGGGCCTGCGGCGCCGAATCGACGTACCTGATCTGCTGGTTGAGCGGATACAGCGGGGCGTCCCCGCGGACACCGCTGAACGCGACCCGGCGCAACGGCGTCACCGCCTCCGGGGTGCCGCCCGCGAGGACGGAGTCGAAGAGGTCGACGGTGACGAAGTCGGCGAACCGGGGGACCGCGAGATCCGTCAACTCCTGCGCGGTGCGCGTCACGTCGAGACTCGTGCCGATGCCCACCCCGGCGTCGTACAGCATGTCGAGCCGCTCCCGTGCCGCCTCGGCCCGGCCGGAGAGCGCGCGCAGCTCCGTCGAGTCGCGGACGGTGGCGACGGTCCCCGGCGGGCCGCCCCTGACGTCGGTGGAGCGCTGGTTGACCGCCAGCAGCCGGTCCTTGACGCGGTGCACCTCGTCGGTGGCGACCCGGCCGGACGCCAGCAGCTCCGCGGTGTCGGGGGCGAGCCCCAGATCGCGCGCGTGGCGGCCCTCGGCGTCCGGCGGGAGGTCGAGCAGCCGCTGCGCCTCGTCGTTGGCGAGCAGCAGCCTGCCCTCACCGCTGACGATGATCACGCCCTCCCGGACGGCGTGCAGCACCGCGTCGTGGTGCTCGTACATCCGGGTCATCTCGTGCGGTCCGAGGCCGTGCGTCTGGCGCAGCAGGCGTCTGCTGACCAGCGCGGTGCCCGAGGTGGCGAGGGCCAGCGCGGCGGCCGCGGCGAGCAGCACCAGGGGGAGCTGACGGTCGGCGGCGCCGCCCACGGTGTCGGTGGTGATCCCGGCCGACACCAGGCCGACGACCTTGCCGCCGGGCGCCTCGACGGGGACGACCGCCTGGACGAGGTGCCCGATCGTGCCGTCGACCTCCTCGGTCGAGGGGCGTCCCGCCAGCGCGGGCGCGATGTCCCCGACGAACTTCTTGCCGATGCGGTCGGGCCGCGGGTGGGTGTAGCGGATGCCGTCGGTGTTCATGACGACGATGAAGTCGACGCCGGTCGCCTTGCGCGCGGCCTCGGCACGCGGCTGGAGGACGGCCGTCGGGTCGGGGGCGGCCAGGGCCTCCCGGGTGCCGGGGGCGTTGGCGAAGGCCTCGGCGACGGCCACCGAGCGGTTGCGCGACTCGTCGGTGCTGTCGTGCCGCACCTGGAGCACCAGCGCGACGACCGCGGCGACCACCAGCAGCAGCACGATGAAGACCTGGAGCAGGAACACCTGTCCGGCGAGGCTGCCCGCGCTCAGCGAGGAGCGCAGGGAGGCGGCACGCGCCCGCAGCGTCCGGGCGGGCGCCGCGCCCCCGGGACCGCCGCGCGCGCCGTTCCCGGCAGGCGTGCTTCCCGGCGCACGCCGGGCGCGCGCGTCCTCGGCGGGTGGGGTCGCCCGAGCCGTGGAGCGACCCGGAAGTCGGACCATGTGCCCATGTCTACACTGCCTCGGCCCCTGAGGCGAGAGCCGTCACGGAGGGTGAGGGCCGGTGGCCGGGCGGCTCGGGCGCGGCCCGCTCCCGGCGCCGGGCCGGGAGGCGAGCAGCAGGGCGATGTCGTCGGGCCGGTCGGTGGTGCGCCGGGCGGTCTCGGTGAGCAGGTCGGCGAGCGCGGGCAGCGGGGGTCCGGCGGCGGGCGGCCGGGCCTCGGCCAGAGCCGCCCGCAGCCCCTCGATGCCGTCGTCGATGTCCGCGCCGGGCCGCTCCACCAGGCCGTCCGTGTAGAGGGCGAGCACTGCCCCCGGGTCGAGACGCACCTCGGTCACCGGGTAGCGGGCCCGGGGGTCGACCCCGAGCACCACCCCGCCGGGCAGGTCGACGACCTCGGTGCGGCCGTCGGGGCGGCGCAGCAGCGGCGGCAGATGCCCGGCCCGCGCGGCGCGCGCGACGCCCGACGCCGGGTCGAGGCGCAGGTAGCAGCAGCTCGCGAAGAGGCCGGGGTCGAGGTCGATCAGAAGGTGGTTCGTCCCGGCGAGCACCTCGTCGGGCGGCCGGTCGCCGAGCGCGAACGCCCGCACCGCGGTGCGCAGTTGACCCATGGTGGCGGCGGCCTGCACCCCGTGCCCCTGGACGTCCCCGATGACCAGCGCGAGGCCGTCGCCCGACTCGACGACGTCATACCAGTCGCCGCCGATCTCCATGCCCTGGGTGCCCGGCAGATACCGTCCGGTGGTCTCCACCCGGGGGTGCGCGGACAGCCGCCGGGGGAGCAGGGCGTGCTGCAGGCCCCGGGCGAGCGCGGCCTCGCTCTCGTAGCGCTGGGCCTTCTCCAGGGCGTGCGCGATGAGCCCGGCGAGCGCCGTGAGCGCCGCGCGCTCCTGGGTGCTGAAGCGCCGGGGCAGATCGAAGCCGAGGATGCAGGAGCCGACCGGGCGCCCGGAGGCGATCAGCGGCAGGAAGGCGCGCGAGCCCCGCTCCGCGTCCAGCGCGATGCCCGGGTAGGCGGCCGTCAGCCGCTCCATGGAGTCGAAGAACAGCGGGCGCCCGGTGGTCAGGGTGCGCACGCCCGGCAGCTCGGCGTCGAGGCCGACGCCCTCGAACGGGTCGAGGAACCCGGCTGGGAAGCCGTTCTCCCAGGCCAGATAGAGGCGCCGGTCCTGGAGCAGGTAGATCGCCAGCCGACGGCCGCCGAACGCGGGCAGCAGCTCCCGCATGACCACCGCCGACACCTGCCGCGCGGTCACCGCCTCGGAGAGCGCGATGGCCAGCGCGATCGGCCGGTACAGCGGCGCCACCGACGGCGCCTCGGGGACGTCGCCGCCCGCCTCCTCGTCCGACGGCTCGGGCAGCCGGTGCGCCGGACGGAACGTGCAGGTCAGCACCGTGGGGCCGGGGTGGATCGCGACGTCGAGCCACAGCTCGTCCGCAGCCGCGGGACCCTCCCGCGAGCCGTCCGGTGCGCCCGCGTGCGCGCCGGATCCGCCCGGCAGCCCCGCGTGGAAGCGGATCGGGTCGGGGGAGAGCAGCGCGGCCCGCATGTGGTCCTCCCCGGCCGGTCCGCCCAGCCACGGCACCGCCTCCCACAGCGGGCGCCCCAGCAGCTCGGCGGACGCGCGCCTCAGGAGCTCCCCGGCGCGCGGGTTGGCGTACCGGACCAGACCGAGCCGGTCGAGGCAGAGCACGCCCTCGGGCAGCAGGTCGGCCGCCGCGTCCCCCGCCGCACCGGTCCCCGGCTCCACGACCAGCCCGAACACCGGCCGGGCCCCGGCGCGGGCGGCGCCGTCGCCGTGGTCCGCAGCTCCAGCAGCCGCAGCGTGCCGTCCCCGGCGCGCACGTACAGCGGCAGGGGCGGTGGCCGTCCGGCCGCCGTGTCCCGCAGGGCGGCCAGCATCCGGGCCGTGTCCCCCGGCGCGACGGCGTCCGCGAGCGCCGCCACCGGGCCGGACAGCCGCGCGGCCGGGGTGCCCAGGAGCGCGGCCAGCCGGGCGTCGGCGGTGACGGTGTCCGTGACCGGGTCCCAGCCGAAGCCGCCGGAGCGCCCGGCCGCCGCGCGGGTGACCGGCGGCGGCACGCACAGCGGCTCGTCGTCCCAGGTGACGGCGGCGGGGTCGGCGCGCGCGAGCCGCAGCAGACGCGCCCCGAGCCGGCCGGCGAGGTCCGCCACCTGCTCGCGTGCGGTGCCGATCTCGGTGGCGTCGGCGGCCGAGGGGCGCAGCACGGTCAGCACCCCGAACGTCCGGTCACCGCCCACCACCGGCACGTACAGCGAGCCGAACGGGAACGGCAGCCCGGCCGCGAACTGCGGATAGCGGCGCATCGCCTCCGTCGCGTTCGGCAGCACCACCTCGGTGCCCAGCCGGTAGGCGTCGGCGACCGGGAACGGCCGGTCCACGTGCAGCCGCCACCAGGGCTTGAACAGCGGCCCGGGGAGCCCGGCGAGCACCGCGAGCCGCAGCAGCCCGGCGCCGCCCGAGCGCAGGTAGACGCCCGCCACGTGCCCGTCGGCCGTGCGGACGGCCTCCGTCGAGGCGTCGATCAGCAGCCCGGCCAGCCCTTCCGGTGCCCGGTCCGCGCCCGGAGCGCTCCCCGTCATCGATTCACCTCGTCCGTGCCCGCCGAGTGGGTGACACAGCAAGAATGCGCCATCCGGGTGCCGTGGCGCACCCGCAGCGCCCCCGGTGCGCGCCCGCGACGACGGCCGGTCCGACGCGGTCCGGCGCGGGCGCGGGGGCGCGGATGCCGGGCCGGGCGCCGGTCCATGTACTGGCCAAGCGTTTCCCGCCGCGGGGCAACGGACCGGCAACGCGCCGCCCACGCCGGTCATGGCTTGGCCAACCGCATTCCGCACGTTGGTCACGAGTTCACCGTCAAAACCTGACGCCGCGCGTTGAACCCGGCGGAGAGTTCTCGACGGCCCGCTCCGCACCGCGGGCCGGCGTACTCCGCAGGGCTCATCACGCTCAAGAAGGGGCAATCATGGCCGAGCTGACACGCCGTAGACTCCTGGGTTCCGCCGCCGGCACGCTGAGCGGTGCCGCGGCGCTCTCCCTCCTGCCGCCGAGCGTCCAGAAGGCGGTCGCCGCCGGACCTCCCGAACGCGGCTCGCTGGCCGACATCGAGCACGTCGTCCTGCTGATGCAGGAGAACCGGTCGTTCGACCACTACTTCGGCACGCTCAAGGGGGTCCGCGGGTTCGCCGACCCGAGCGCGCTGACCCTCGACGACGGGCGGTCCGTCTTCTACCAGCCCGACACCGTCAACCCGAAGGGCTATCTGCTGCCCTTCCATCTCGACACCCGCACCACCAGCGCCCAGGCCATCCCGTCCACCAGCCACGCCTGGTCGGTGCAGCACGACGCGTGGAACGGCGGCCGGATGGACCGGTGGCTGCCCGCCCACCGCAAGGCCGACGGCGTCAACGGGCCCTATGTGATGGGGTATTACACCCGCGAGGACATCCCGTTCCAGTTCGCGCTCGCCGAGACCTTCACCGTCTGCGACCACTACCACTGCTCGGTCTTCGGCCCCACCTGGCCCAACCGGCTGATGTGGATGAGCGGCACCATCGACCCGGGCGGCACCCAGGGCGGCCCGATCATCAGCAACGTCGCCCCGGCGCCCTACCGCTGGACGACGTACGCCGAACGGCTCCAGGAGGCCAAGGTCAGCTGGAAGGTGTACCAGCAGACCGACAACTACGGCTGCAACATGCTGGAGCAGTTCGCCGCGTTCAAGAACGCGCAGCCGGGCTCCGAGCTGTACGAGCGGGGGGTCCGCCCCCAGCCCGCCGGGACCTTCGAGGACGACGCCCGCAACGACCGGCTCCCCGCCGTCTCCTGGCTGATGCCGACCAGCTACCAGTCGGAGCACCCCGACTACCTCCCGGCCGCGGGCGCCGACTTCGTCGCGTCGAAGATCGAGGCGATCGCGTCCAACCCGAAGGTGTGGCGCAAGACGGCCTTCATCCTCAACTACGACGAGAACGACGGCCTGTTCGACCACGTGCCCCCGCCGACCGCGCCCGCGGGCACCGCCGACGAGTACATCCAGGGCCTGCCGATCGGCGGCGGCTTCCGGGTCCCGGCGATCATCATCTCGCCCTGGACCGTGGGCGGTTGGGTCGCCTCCGAGTCCTTCGACCACACCTCGGCGCTCCAGTTCCTCGAACGCTTCACCGGGGTCGCCGAACCCAACATCAGCGCCTGGCGCCGGGCCACCTTCGGCGACCTCACCAGCGCCTTCCGCTTCGACTCCACCCGCCCGAGCGCGCCGAAGCTCCCGGACGACACGGCGGAGCAGCTCGCCAAGGCCAAGGAGGAGGTGGCCACGCTGCCGAAACCGACGCTGCCCGGCGCCGACCAGCACTTCCCCACCCAGGAGCGGGGCCGCCGCCCCCAGGTGTGAGACGCGGGGAGGGCCCGGGAAGCGCCGCCCGGACCCTCCCACCCGGACCGCGCGGCCTCAGACCCAGGTGTCCAGCCACATCCGGGCCCGCCAGTCCACCGTCGGGATCATCGTGCCGGTGTACAGCGGGAAGAAGTAGACGAAGTTCCAGGCCACCAGCAGCACCAGCAGCCCCACCGCCACCGCGCCCGCGTCCCGCCGCCGCTGGCTCGACTCGGCCCGGCCGAGCAGCGCGCCCGCCGTCATCGCCACCGCGAGGGCCAGGTACGGCACGAACACGACCGCGTAGAAGTTGAAGATCGTCCGGTCCTGGTAGGCGAACCACGGCAGGTACCCGGCGGCCACCGCGCACAGCACCGCGCCCGCCCGCCAGTCGCGGCGCAGCGCCCACCGGAAGAGGAGGTACCCGAGCGCCGCGCACGCCGCCCACCACAGCACCGGCGTGCCCAGCGCCAGGATCTCCCGCGAGCAGCCGCCCGGCGCCCGGCACCCCTCCTGGCCCGCGAGCGGCGACTCGTAGAAGAACGACACGGGCCGCCCCTGCACCAGCCAGCTCCACGGATTGGACTGGTAGCGGTGCGGGGTGTGCAGGCCGATGTTGAACTCGTAGACCGCGTGCTGGTAGTGCCACAGCGACCGCAGCGGCGCCGGGACCCACGACCAGGTGCCGCCCCGGCCCTCGGCCCAGTGCCGGTAGTAGCCCTGGCCGGAGACGAACCAGCCGGTCCAGGTGGCCAGATAGGTCAGCACGGCGACCGGCACCATGGACAGCACCGACCAGGGGGCGTCCTTGCGCAGCGCCGTCGCGTACGGCCGGTCCGCACCGGCGACCCGGCGCGCCCCGACGTCCCACAGCAGGGTCAGGGCCGTGAACAGCACCAGGAAGTACAGGCCGTTCCACTTGCAGGCCGCCGCGAGACCCAGCAGCACCCCGGCGGCCAGCCGCCACGGCCGCACCCCGGTGCCGGTCGCCGTCGCGGCCCGCGCGTCGGGACGGGCCCGGCCGTCCGCGTCCACCGGCAGTGAGGCGGCCAGCGCGGCACGCGCCCGGTCCCGGTCGACCAGCAGGCAGCCGAACGCGGCCAGCGTGAAGAACATGACGATCAGGTCGAGCAGCGCGGTGCGGCTCATCACGAAGTGCAGCCCGTCCAGCGCCAGCAGGGTGCCCGCCAGGCAGCCGAGGAACGTCGAACGCAGCAGCCGCCGCCCGATCCGGCACAGCATCAGCACCGACAGCGTGCCGAGCAGGGCGGTCATGAACCGCCAGCCGAACGGATCGAGCCCGAACAGGCCCTCCCCGAGGGCGATCACCCACTTGCCCATCGGGGGATGCGCCACGAAACTGCCCGCGTCGGAGAGCGGCAGCGCCTGCTGGTGCGCCAGGATCTCCGGGTCGACGACCTTGCGGTCGGGCCAGGTGCCCTCGTAGCCGAGCCGCAGCATCGACCAGGCGTCCTTGGCGTAGTACGTCTCGTCGAAGACCACGGCGTGCGGCGAACCGAGCCGCCAGAACCGCACCGCCCCGGCCAGCAGCGCCACCAGGAGCGGGCCCGCCCAGCCGGTCGCCCGCGCGATCAGCCCCGCCTCCCGGGGCGCGAGACCGAGCGCCGTCCAGAGCCCGGTGGGCCCGGGGAACGGCGGGACCAGCAGATCCCGGGTGTCGGTGCGGGGGAGCGGGGTGTGCCCGGCGTCGCGCAGCCGACGCGCCCAGGCATCCGACTCCCCACGCGGGCAGCCCTGTTCAGGTATCCGGTCCGGGGTCCGGGTGTCACTCGTCACCGGGTCATCGTAGGGAGGCCGCCCGCACCCGCCGCGAGCCGGTCGCCCGGCCGGTCGTCAGACGGCGCGCAGGGTGTCCCTCGCCAGCTCGAAGGCCGGGGTCATCGCCCTGAACTCGGCTCCGTCCAGGCCGCCGAGGTGCAGCACGACAGGACCGTCCGGGGTGACGACGGCCAGCGCGCGCTCCGGTTTCGCCCCCTGCGGCAGCCCGCCGCCGTACCGGTACGCGACCTCGGCGCCGGTCAGCCCGCCCGAGGTGAAGGAGCGGTAGCGCGCGCCGCTCGTGTGCTCCTGCGCGGCGACGAACGCCTCCAGGACGGTCCGGGCGTCGTCGCCGCCCCCGTCGCCGGTCCACACCCGCAGGAAGCCGATGTGCCCGGCGGGCTTGGCGTCCGCCTCGCAGGCGGCCCGGACCGGGCCCTGCCGCAGGACCGCGTCCAGGACGTCGGCGTCGACGTCGTCGCCCGCCTCCGCCGTGAGCCGCCCGGTGTCGACGGCCACCGCCTTCCACCGCTCGGCGAGCGTGAACGTCACCGGCAGCGCACAGGCCGACCCCGGACCGCCGATGGTGGCACCCCGCGCGGCGGCGACCCGCCCGGACGCGGAGGCGGACGGCGACGCCTGGGGCCCCGACGCGTTCCCGGACGTCCCGCCGCACCCGCTCAACACCCCGGCCAGCAGGGCGAGATGAGCGACACCCAGCCGTGTTCCCCGCCCCGTCCTCGTCCCCGCTCCGCACTGTCTCTTCCGCACCGCGTCCCCCATGTGCCGCACCCCCACGACGTCTCCTCCGGCCCCCGGCCGTCCCGGCCCGTCCGGCGCGCGGCGGGACGGCGTCCGGTCCCCGGCCGCGTTCCCGCCGATCTTGCCCGCGGCGGCCCGGCCGCGGCAACCGGGCGGGCGCGGACCCGTCCCGTCCGAGGTCACAGCGGCGGGCGCGGCGCCAGCATCCAGTGGCTGAAGGCCGCGTAGTGCCGGGCGTACGCGGGCGCGTCGGCCGCGTGCTCGACGGCGCGCGCGTGCTCCCGGACCGTCGCGTAGCGCGGCCGCCGGTCGCTCTCGTAGCTGCGCAGGGCGCGGGCGGTGTCCGGCTCCCGGGCGAGCGCGCGGGCGAGGACACCGACGTCCTCGACCCCGAGGGTGCCGCCGGCGGCGATGTGCGGCGAGAGGCCGTGCGCGGCGTCGCCGATCAGGGCCACCCGGTCGGAGGTCCAGCGCGGCAGCGGCGGCACGAACAGGATCTGGTGGTGCAGGACCGCCTCCTCCGGGGTCGCCGCGATCAGTTCGGCGAGCGCGCTGTTCCACCCGTTCTCGGAGAGCAACGCGGCCCGTTCCAGGGCCTGTTCCTTCGGGGTGCCGGTGAGCGGGGGGACGTCGAACTGGTTGACCATCCACATGGTCGCGCCGCCGTGCGTCCGGGTGTAGCCCCCGCGACTCCGGTCCCGTCCCACGGTCAGGACGCTGCCCCCGGCGGGCTCGCCGATCGACGGGAGCGTCCCGCGCCAGGCGTGGTGCCCCCGGTGCTCGCGTGCCCCGAACCCCGGCAGGAGCACGTCCCGGACCCGGGAGTGGACGCCGTCGGCGCCGACGAGCAGATCGGCGCGCTCGTCGCCGCCGTCCGCGAACCGGACGGTGACGCCGTCGCCGTCCTCCACGAAGCCGGTCACCCGGCTGCCGAGGCGGACGGAGCCCGGCCCCACCGCGTCGGCGAGCAGCCGGTTCAGCTCGGCGCGGGGCACCAGCGCGAACGCGTGGTCGGCCTCGGTGGACCCCGGCGCGCGGTGACGGGTGCCCGCCGCGTCGTGGAACCAGGTCGAGACCGGGGTGGAGAGGGCCTCGACGCCGTCACCGACCCCGATCCGCGCGAAGACGTCGAGCGCGTTGCGCCACAGGCCGATCGAGGCGCCCACCGCCCTGATCTCCGGGGCCCGTTCGCTCACCAGGACCTCCGCGCCCGCCGCGCGCAGGGCGACCGCGGTGGTCAGCCCGACGATCCCGCCACCAGCGATGATCACGCGCATCCCGCACACCTCCAAGGGCGTTGTCGTCGATGACCACCACGCTAGGAGCGCCGGCGCATGCATTCAAATGCATGTTTCTGATGCGACACATAACTCCTGTGCATGGACCGGGACGCCGTCCGCTCAGCCGGGCACCCCGGCCGCGCGCAGCGCCTCGCACACCCGCTCGCGCAGCCAGCGGTGGGCCGGGTCGTCGTCCTGACGGCGGTGCCAGGTCATGGTGAGGGGGACCGGCGGCAGGGCCAGCGGCAGCGGCAGGGCCCGCAGCCCGAACGGCGCGAGGCCGGGCCCGGCGAGCATCGAGGGGACGGCCGCCAGCAGATCGCTCGCGGCGACGAGCCGGAAGGCGGCGGACACCGTCGGCACGGTCGCCACCACCCGGCGGGTCAGCCCCTCGGCGGCCAGCGCCTCGTCGAGCGGCCCGCGCAGCCGCCCCCGCCGCGACACGGTGACGTGCTCGGCCGCCGCGTACGCCGCCCGCGTCAGCCCGGTCAGCGGGTGACCGGCCCGCACGACCACCACCTGCGTGCCGCCGCCCACCCGCCGCGCGCACAGCTCCGGCCGCCCGGAGGCGCCCGCGGCGATCTCCAGGTCGACCTCGCCGCGCCGCAGGTCGTCGGTGTCGACGGCGGACTCGGCGAGGAAGCGCAGGCGCACCCCCGGCGCCCGGACCCGCACCGCGGCCAGGATCTCCGCCCCCGCGGCGTCGACCAGGGCGTCGTTGCAGCGCAGGGTGAACGTCCGTGTCAGCGAGGCGAGTTCGGCCTCGTCCAGCGCGGTCGCCGGTCGCAGCAGGGCACCCGCCTGCTCCACCAGGGCGCGCACCCGCTCCCGCACCGACTCCGCGTACGGCGTCGGCAGCATCGCCCGTCCGGAGCGGACGAGGATCTGGTCGCCCGTGGCCCGCCGCAGCCTGGCCAGGGTCCTGCTCATCGCGGGCTGCGTCACCCGCAGCCGGTCCGCCGCGCCGCTGACGCTGCCCTCGTCGAGCAGCGCGTCGAACGCGACCAGAAGGTTCAGGTCCAGGTTCACGCAGGTCATCGTAGGGAGGCCGGAGCGCGCGGACCCGGCGCACGGGCACGGGGACCGGCCGGGGGGTCGAACGCCCGCTGAGAGAATCCGATGAATTCCCGATGAGCCTGAACACCCGTGCGCCACCGTCCGTATGAGACCGGGGGATTTCCATGCCCATCAGTCCACGAGGCGCAGGAGAACATCCGTGGGACGCACAACGCGCAGACGCCCGACAGGCGCACGCCGCGCGAGCTTCGCAGCAGTCGCGCTGATGCTGGGAGGAGGAGGCCTGGTCGCCGCCAACGTCTACGCGTCGGCGACCGAAGGCGGAGACGGCGCGAACGTGACGCGGCAGGCGGACGGAGCCGGAGGCGCCACCACGGTGGAATGCCCCGACGTCGGCGCCCGGTTGACCGACGTCCCCGAGTCCGCCCGTGCCCGGGTCGACCAGGAACTGGCCGCCATGGACGCGCAGATCGCCGAGGCCTACCAGCGCATGAGCGGTGACGGCTCCGACGACGTGATGGCCGGGCTGAAGCAGAAGCGGGCCGAGTCGCTCGGCCGGATCGGCGACGCCATCGACGAGGCGGGCAAGCGCCCGGAGGGCCTCGACGACCTCGCCGCGTGCTCCTGGAGCGAGCCGGAGGAGCAGACCAAGGACGGAGGCCAGGAGCAGGGCCAGGGCCAGGAACAGGGGTCCGGCCAGGAGCAGGGGCAGGGCCAGGAACCGGCCGGTGAGCAGCCCGGCGGTCAGGGCGGCAACGGCCCGGTCGCCGCGGACTACGCCGCCATCGACTCCGTCCAGCCCAACGCGCCCGCCCCGGACCTGAACTCGTTCCGCTCCAAGGGCTCCTTCACCACCGCGTGCGGGGTCAACGAGAACGGCCTGTTCAACTCCGACAACGTGATCGTGGCCCCGGGCGTCTCCAACGGCGCCCACCACTTCCACGACTACGTCGGCAACCAGTCGAACACCGCCTTCGCCAGCGACGACGACCTGTCGGGCGCCGACACGAGCTGCGTCGACAAGGGCGACAAGTCCTCCTACTTCTGGCCCGTGCTGCGGTTGCAGAACGGCACCCAGGAGCGCGACGCGGGGGCGCCCGGCGGCGGCACCGAGGGCAACGCCGGTGAGATCGTCACCGCCAAGCAGGCCACGATGACGTTCATCGGCAACCCGCGCAGCGAGGTCACCGCCATTCCGCGGCTGATGCGCATCATCACCGGCGACGCCAAGGCGTTCGTCAACGGCCCCGGCAACGCCAACGCGTCCTGGAGCTGCACCGGGTTCGAGGACCGCCAGCTGAAGGACAAGTACCCGCTCTGCCCCCAGGGCAGCGACGTGGTGCGCACCTTCCGCTTCCAGAGCTGCTGGGACGGCCGCAACACCGACAGCGCCAACCACCGCACCCACGTGGCGTTCGCGGACGCGGCGGGCAACTGCCCCGACAGCTTCGTCGCCATCCCGCAGCTCGTCCAGCGGATCGTCTACGACGTGGACGCGCCGAGCCTGGCCGACGGCGGCAGGACCACGCCGCTGTTCGCGGTGGACTCCTTCCCCGAGCAGCTGCACAAGCCCGTCACCGACCACGGCGACTTCATCAACGTCTTCGACGCGAAGCTGATGGACGAGGTCGTCGCCTGCATCAACGACGGCAAGCAGTGCGGCGCGGGCACCGGCGGCGGCGACAACGGCAACGGCAACGGCGGCGGTGACAACGGGAACGGCGGCAACGGCAACGGCGGCAACGGCAACGGCGGCAACGGCGGCGCGGGCGAGGAGCCCTCGCAGCAGCCGACCGAACAGCCCACGCAGGAGCCCACCGGGAACCCCGGCGGCGGCAAGGACGACAACGCCGGGAACGGCGGCGGCCAGAACGGCGGCGGCAAGGGCGGCAAGGGTGAAGGGGGCGGCCAGGAGCAGAGCGCGGCGCCCACCGCCTCCGCGCCCGCCGACGACCAGCAGGGCGGCGGCAGCGCCGACGGCTCCGCGACCGAGGAGCCCAAGGAGCCGAAGGTCCTCGCCTCGGCGTCGGCCGAGCCCTCCCGGGCCGCCGGCGCCGCGGACGCCGCCTCCTCCGGCGGCGGCGACCAGGCCCAGCAGCAGCCGCAGGGCGAGCCGACCGGCGAGGGCGTCCCGATCGCGGGCGGCCAGAGCGAGCCGCAGGCCGTCCAGGGCGACCTCGCCGAGACGGGCACCACGCTGTGGCCCGCCGCGGTCGGCACCGTGCTGCTGATCGGCGGCCTCGTCCTGCTGACCCGCACCAGGCGCCAGTACGGGCGCTGACCCGGAAGATCCCGCTCCACGCGAGGGGCGTCCGCACCGGTTCCCCCGGTACGGGCGCCCCTCGCGCGTTCCGGGCCACCCTGGTGCACGGCCCGCGGGAGGCCCGGGAGACCATGGGGGCCACCAGCCCCGACCGGTCCGCGTGACGGCCCTGCCCGAAGGAGCACGATGAACCCCGGAACCCCGGCTCCGGTCGCGGTCCGCAGGCCGCTGCTGGAGGACTTCTCCCTGGAGATGACGGCGAAGGACGGACCCCGCCTCGAAGAGGCCCGCGCCCTCGTCCCGGCGGGCACCCGCGTCAACGTCACCTTCCTCGGCAACGAGGACCTGGAGCTGCGCCTCGCCGCCGCCCGCACCGCCGGACGGCTCGGGTACGTGCCCGTGCCGCACGTCTCCGCGCGCCGTCTCGCGTCGCGGGAGGCGCTGGAGAAGCTCCTCGCCGGACTCCGCGCCGACGGCACCGGCGGCAGCCTGCTCGTCGTCGGCGGCGACCCCGCCACCCCGCACGGCCCCTACCCCGACGCCCTCGCCGTCGTCCGCACCGGGCTGCTCGCCGAGTACGGGGTGCGGCACGTCGAGATCGCCGGATACCCCGAGGGGCACCCGGCGATCGGGGACCGCGCGCTGTTCTCGGCGCTCGCCGACAAACGGGCGGCGCTGGCCGAGCAGGGCCTGACGACCGGCGTGACCACTCAGTTCGGCTTCGACGCCGACCTCGTCCTGGACTGGATCGAGCGGATCAGGGACCGGGGGCTGCACGTGCCCGTCCGGGTCGGTGTCCCCGGCCCCGCCGGAGCCCGCCGCCTGGTCGCGTACGCGGCCCGCTTCGGCGTCGGCACCAGCGCCTCCATCGCTCGCAAGTACGGCTTCTCGCTCACCCACCTGATGGGCACCGCCGGTCCCGACCGCTTCCTGCACACCCTCGCCGAGGGGTACGACCCGGGACGGCACGGCGAGGTGAAGGTGCACTTCTACACGTTCGGCGGGCTCAGGGCGACGTCGGAGTGGATCGCCGGGTTCTGACACCGGCGCCCCGTGCGCCCCTCCGGCGCCCCCGCGCGTCGCTCACCGGCCCCGCGCCCGGACCGCGGGCCCCGCCCCGCGCCCCCGCCGCGCCCGGAAGGACTGAACCGGTCGACCCCGCTGACCTGCGAAGGCGCCGGGACGGGCGTCGGACTGGTGGATTTACTAGGACGTCCAACTATATAGTCGGGGGCAAAGGTCCGCGGTGCAGGGAAGCCGGTGTGAGTCCGGCACGGTCCCGCCACTGTGACCGGGGAGCGCGCCGTCGAACGACACGCCACTGACGAGCACCAGGTCGGGAAGGCGGACGGCGCGCGCAGATCCGGGAGTCAGGATACCGGCCGCGGAACGTTCCGTGTTGTCCACGAGGATGGAGCTGACACGCATGGCACCGGTACGCACCCGCGCTCCCGGCGGGACCCCACGACGGCACCGCCCGCCCGGCGGCCCCGCCGACACCTGACGTCCCCCGCGCCCACGCCACCAGCGTCACGCACGCCCCCGCGCGCACCGGCACACCCCCGTGCCCGCGTGCCGGGGCCGCGCGCCATCCCCGGATCACCTGACGAGAGCAGGCACCCATGATCCGTAGCAACGACCCGCGTCCGGTACGCGAGTTGACCCACTTCGTCGCAGGAGAGCGCGTCCCGGGCACGTCGGGATCCTTCGGCGACGTCCACGACCCCAACACCGGCCAGGTCCAGGCGCGGGTCCCGCTGGCGGACCGCGCCGAGACCGAGGCGGTCATCGCCGACTCCGCCGAGGCGCAGCGCGAGTGGGGCGAGTGGAACCCGCAGCGCCGGGCCCGCGTCCTGCTGCGCTTCCTCCAACTCGCCGAGAACGAACGGGACTCCCTCGCCCGGCTGCTCTCCAGCGAGCACGGCAAGACCGTCGCCGACGCCCACGGCGACCTCCAACGCGGCCTGGAGGTGGTCGAGTTCGCGGCGGGCGTGCCGCACCTGCTCAAGGGGGAGTTCACCGACAACGCGGGCACCGGCATCGACGTGCACTCGCTGCGCTCCCCGCTCGGCGTGGTCGCCGGCATCACCCCGTTCAACTTCCCCGCGATGATCCCCCTGTGGAAGGCCGCCCCCGCCCTGGCCTGCGGCAACGCCTTCATCCTCAAGCCGTCCGAGCGGGACCCCTCGGTGCCGCTGCGGATCGCCGAACTCTTCCTGGAGGCAGGCCTGCCGCCCGGCGTCCTGAACGTCGTCAACGGCGGCCGCGAGACCGTCGACACCCTGCTGGAGGACCCCCGGGTGGCGGCCCTCGGCTTCGTCGGCTCCACCCCGATCGCCGCGCACGTCTACGCCACCGCCACCGCGCACGGCAAGCGCGCCCAGTGCTTCGGCGGCGCCAAGAACCACATGATCGTGATGCCGGACGCCGACCTCGACCAGGCCGTGGACGCCCTGATCGGCGCCGGGTACGGCTCGGCGGGCGAACGCTGCATGGCGATCTCCGTCGCCGTCCCGGTCGGCGAGGAGACCGCCGACCGGCTGGTGGCCCGGCTGAAGGAGCGCATCGGCTCGCTGCGGATCGGCCGCAGCGACGACCCCCGGGCCGACTTCGGCCCGCTGGTCGGCCGGGACGCCGTCGACCGGGTCCGCTCCTACGTCGACCTCGGCGTCGAGGAGGGCGCCGAACTCGTCGTCGACGGACGGGACTTCGTCCTGGAGGGGCACGAGGACGGGTTCTTCGCCGGAGCCTCCCTCTTCGACCGGGTGACGCCCGCCATGCGCGTCTACCAGGAGGAGATCTTCGGACCCGTGCTGTCCGTCGTGCGGGCCGCCGACTACGAGGAGGCCCTGCGCCTGCCCAGCGAGCACCCCTACGGCAACGGCGTCGCCATCTTCACCCGGGACGGGGACACCGCCCGCGACTTCACCCGGCGGGTCAACACCGGCATGGTCGGCGTCAACGTGCCCATCCCGGTGCCGGTCGCCTACCACACCTTCGGCGGCTGGAAGCGCTCCGGATTCGGCGACCTGAACCAGCACGGCCCCGACGCCATCCGGTTCTACACCCGGACGAAGACCGTCACCTCGCGCTGGCCCGCCGGGCTGCGCGAGGGCGCGAGCTTCACGATCCCCACGATGGGCTGAGCGCCATGAACGGGATTCTCCTCACCGAGGACCAGCAGGCCCTCGTCGAGACCACCCTCGACTTCACCCAGGACCACATCGCCCCGCACGCCCTCGACTGGGACCGCGACAAGCACTTCCCGGTCGATGTCCTGCGCAAGGCCGCCGGGCTCGGCCTCGGCGGCGTCTACGTCCGCGAGGAGTCCGGCGGTTCGGGCCTCAGCCGCGCCGACGGCGTCCTCGTCTTCGAGACCCTCGCCTCCGGCTGCCCCTGCCTCGCCGCCTACCTCTCCATCCACAACATGGTCGCCTGGATGGTCGACCGGTACGGCGACCCCGCCCAGCGCGAACACCTGCTGCCCCGCCTGTGCGCCATGGACGACCTCGCCAGCTACTGCCTCACCGAACCCGGCGCCGGGTCCGACGCGGCGGCCCTGACCACCCGTGCCGTCCGCGACGGCGACCACTGGATCCTCACCGGTGTCAAGCAGTTCATCTCCGGCGCGGGCGTCTCCCAGCTCTACCTCGTCATGGCGCGCACCGGCGGCACGGGCCACGACGGCATCTCCGCGTTCCTCGTCGACAAGGACGACCCCGGGCTCTCCTTCGGCCCGGACGAACGCAAGATGGGCTGGCACGCCCAGCCCACCCGGCAGGTCGTCCTGGACGGCGTCCGGGTCCCCGCCGACCGGCTCCTCGGACGCGAGGGCCACGGCTTCCGCATCGCCATGAACGGCCTCAACGGCGGTCGGCTCGGCATCGCCGCCTGCTCCCTCGGCGGCGCCCGCAGCGCCCTCGACCGCAGCCTCACCCACCTCGCCGACCGGCAGGCGTTCGGCGCCCGGCTGCTCGACGCTCAGGCGCTGCGCTTCCGCCTCGCCGACATGGCCACCGAACTCGCCGCCGCCCGCGCCCTCGTCCACCAGGCCGCCCAGGCGCTGGACCGGCACGATCCGCAGGCACCGTACCTCTGCGCCATGGCGAAGCGGTTCGCCACCGACACCGGATACACCGTCGCGGACCGCGCCCTGCAACTGCACGGCGGGTACGGGTACCTGAGCGAGTACGGCATCGAGAAGATCGTCCGTGACCTGCGAGTCCACCAGATCCTGGAAGGAAGCAACGAGATCATGCGCGTCATCGTGGCCAGCGGCCTGACGGAGGCGTTCGGATGAGCCCCGCCGGACAGCCCGAACCCTCCGTCCTGGTCGCCGTCGACGGCCGGACCGGCCGGCTCACCCTCAACCGGCCCCGGGCCCTCAACGCCCTCGACCACACCATGGTCGGCCTGATCGACGAAGCCCTCACGGCCTGGGAGCACGACCCGGCCGTGCACGCCGTCGTCCTCACCGGAGCGGGCGAACGCGGCCTGTGCGCGGGCGGCGACATCCGCGCCGTGCACGACGACGCCCGCGACGGCGACGGCACCGCGGCGGCCGCCTTCTGGTACGACGAGTACCACCTCAACGCCCGCATCGCCCGCTACCCCAAGCCGTACGTCGCCGTCATGGACGGCATCGTCATGGGCGGCGGCGTCGGCGTCTCCGCGCACGGCGGGGTCAGGATCGTCACGGAACGCTCCCGGATCGCCATGCCGGAGACCAGCATCGGCTTCGTCCCGGACGTCGGCGGCACCTACCTGCTCTCCCGCGCACCCGGCGAACTCGGCACCCATCTCGCCCTGACCGGCGCCCACTTCGGGGCGGGCGACGCCGTGCTCTGCGGCCTCGCCGACCACCACGTGCCGTCCGCCGCGCTCGGCGCCCTCCTCGACGACCTCACCGCGCTGCCCGTGGCCGACGCCCTCGCCCGGCACGTCCAGCCGCCGCCCGAGGGCGAGTTGACGGCCCGTCGGGAGTGGATCGACACCTGCTACCGGGCCGACACCGTCGAGGAGATCGTCAGCCGCCTCCTCGCCCACGGCGACCCGGCGGCCAAGGAAGCGGCCGAGACGCTGCTGTCGAAGTCGCCGACCGCCCTCAAGGTCACCCTCGCCGCGATGCGCCGCGCCCGCCGCCTCGCCACCCTCGAGGAGGTCCTGGACCAGGAGTACCGCGTCTCCTGCCACGCCCTCGCCGCACCCGACCTGGTCGAGGGCGTCCGCGCCCAGATCATCGACAAGGACCGGAACCCGCACTGGTCACCGGCCCGCCTCGACGACGTCACCGACGCCGACGTGGAGCGCTACTTCGCCCCGCTCGCACCCCGTGAACTGGGCCTCTCCCGGCCCGGACCGACCCCGGAGGGCACCGCGTGAACCGGACCGTCGCGTTCATCGGACTCGGCCACATGGGTGCGCCCATGGCCGCCAACCTCGTCGGCGCGGGCCACCGGGTCGTCGGCCACGACCTGGTGCCCGCCGCCCTGGAGGGCGCCGTGGCCGCGGGCGTGCACCCGGCCGCCTCCGCGGCCGAGGCCGTCGCCGGGGCCGACATCGTGCTCACCATGCTCCCCGCGGGACGGCACGTCCTCGGCCTCTACGACGAGATCCTCGCCGCCGCCCGCCCCGGCACCCTCTTCGTCGACTGCTCCACCATCGATGTCGCCGACGCGCGCACCGCCCACCGGCGGGCCGCCGACGCCGGGATGCGCGGCCTGGACGCCCCGGTCTCCGGCGGGGTCGTCGGCGCCGAGGCCGGGACGCTCACCTTCATGGCGGGCGGCGGGGAGGCGGAGTTCGCCGAGGCGCTGCCGCTGCTCGACGCCATGGGCCGCAAGGCCGTCCACTGCGGGGACGCGGGAGCCGGACAGGCCGCGAAGATCTGCAACAACATGATCCTCGGCGTCTCCATGATCGCCGTCAGCGAGGCCTTCGTCCTCGCCGAAAGCCTCGGCCTCTCCCACCAGGCCCTCTACGACGTCGCGTCCACCGCCTCCGGACAGTGCTGGGCGCTCAGCGTCAACTGCCCGGTGCCGGGGCCGGTTCCGGCCAGCCCCGCCAACCGCGACTATGCCCCCGGGTTCGCCGCCTCCCTCATGGCGAAGGACCTCGGCCTCGCCGCCAACGCCCTGCGCGCGGGCGGAGTCCACGCCGAACTCGGCCTGCGCGCTGCCGAGTTGTACGAGGAGTACGCCGAACGCGGCGGATCCGCCGAGGACTTCTCCGGCATCGTGCGCACCATCAGGGACTGGAGCGGAGCACGCCCATGACCACACCGCCGACCGACGGCTTCGAGACCGTCCTCGTCGAACGCAGGGGCCGCACCGCCCTGTTGACCCTCAACCGGCCCAAGGCGCTCAACGCCCTGAACCTCCAGGTCATGAACGAGGTGGTGGCGGCGGCCGAGGCCCTCGACCGGGACCCGGAGTGCGGCTGCGTCGTCATCACCGGCTCGGCGAAGGCGTTCGCGGCCGGGGCCGACATCAAGGAGATGCAGCCGCAGGGGTACCTCGACATGTACCTCGCCGACTGGTTCGCCGCCTGGGACCGGCTCGGCGCGCTGCGCACCCCGACCGTCGCCGCCGTCTCCGGGTACGCCCTCGGCGGCGGCTGCGAACTCGCCATGCTCTGCGACATCCTGCTCGCCGCCGACACCGCCGTCTTCGGCCAGCCCGAGATCCGGCTCGGGGTGATCCCCGGCATCGGCGGCTCCCAGCGGCTGACCCGCGCCGTCGGCAAGGCCAAGGCCATGGAACTGGTCCTGACCGGCCGCACCATGGACGCGGCCGAGGCCGAACGCGCCGGGCTCGTCTCCCGGGTCGTCCCGGCCGACGACCTCCTCACCGAGGCGCTCGCCGTCGCCGAGACCGTCGCCGGGATGTCGCTGCCGGTCGCGATGATGGCCAAGGAGGCCGTCGCGCGCGCCTTCGAGACCACCCTCGCCGAGGGCGTCCGCTTCGAACGGCGCCTGTTCCACGCGGTGTTCGCCACCGCCGACCAGAAGGAGGGCATGAGCGCCTTCACCGAGAAGCGCCCCGCCGAGTTCCGCCACCGCTGACCCGGCGCCACCGCCGATCCTGCACCCTCGGGAGGGCCCGGCCGACCGGCCGGGACCCTCTCGCCCGGGGTCATTGTCAGTGGCTCCCTGTTCACTGGTGGCATGAACGACAAGATGCGTCACAGCGAGACACCTGCCGCGACCACTGGCACGCCCGGCACGCCCGGCACCGAGATGGTCGAGCCGTCCCGGTTCAGGATCCGGAACGTGCGGATCGACGGCCGGGGCGCCGAGGTGCGGGTTCCCTGCGGAGGCGCCTACCAGGTCACCTTCGAGCTGCTGCACGACTGCCGGCTGTGCGGCAACGCCGTCAATCAGGTGATCGTCGGCCTGGCGGGCGAGGAGCGGGCCCAGGCGTCCGTGTGGAACGGCAAGCAGCGCAGCGGCGGCGCCCTGCTGTCGGTCAACGCCGGTACCCCGGTGGCCGCGCTCGCGGAGGACAACCCGGGTCCGGCGGAGTGGGTGACGGTCTCCTGCGACATCGTCGTTCCCGACGGCCCCGGCGTCCACTCGGTGCGGGCGCGCTACGCCCAGGCCTACCAGGGGCGCCTGATGACTCCGCAGGGGCGGTCCGTCCCCCAGCCCGAGTACCAGGAGGTGCTGGGCTGGTGGAAGGTCGACCGCCCGGAGGGCCCCGGCCCGGAATCGACGATCGGCACGATAGCCGTCGAGGGGTGAGCCCAGGGGGCGGCCGCCGCCGGACGGGTCGGGGAGGGGGGCCGCTCGGCGTGCGGAGGCCGGACGCGCCGGTGCCGCCCACCGCCGGACGGCGCCCCGCTCCCCACCGCCGGGACGGCGCCCCCGCTCCCCATCGCCCCCCTCACACCGCGTCCCCCTGAGTCCCCCTGCCCGTGGGTGCGTCACGCGGTAGCGCAGGCAGAGTGTCCGTGGGCCGACGGCGCGGTGCTCGACCAGGTCGAGGTCCACCCGCCGCTCCGCCTGCGGGAAGAACGGGACGCCGCCGCCCAGCAGCACCGGATGGACCCTGGCCCGGTACTCGTCGATCAGACCCGCCGCCGCCACCTCCGCGGCGAGGGCCGCCCCGCCGATCGCGATGTCGCCCTCCCCGGGTTCGGCGCGCAGCCGCGCGATCTCCTCCGCCGGGCCGCCCGACGCCAGCCGGGCCCGGCCCCGCACGTCCGTCAGCGTGGTGGAGAACACCACCTTCGGCAGCCCGCGCCAGAGTTCGGCCCACTCGGCCGTCGAGAAGCCGAGCGCCGGGTCCTGCTCGGCGTCCTCCCAGTACAGCATCGTCTCGTAGAGCCGCCGTCCCAGCAGATGGACGCCGACCTCCCGGAGCTGGTCGGTGGCGAAACGGAACAGCTCCCCGTCGGGCTCCGTCCAGTCGAACCCACCGTCCGGCCCGACGATGTAGCCGTCGAGCGAGACGTTCATCGAATAGGTCACCTTGCGCATCGGAGGCCTTCCCTCGGCGACGGGTACAGGAGGAGGACCGCGGAACACGGCCCGACTCATCGCTCCACCGCGAGGAGATGTCCGCGACGTCACCGCGGACCCCCGGCCTCCGTGACGGACCGCCGGACGACGGTGGAGCCCGGCCCGGCCAGGCGGTCGCCGTCCGCGCCGCCGGGCGGCGGGGGAGACCCGGCCGGTCCGCAACGAATGTTCCCCGGGAGCCAACGAACGTTGAACTACCCGACCATGGGCGCGTATGTTCGACCGCGATCGGAAGTGCCCGCCCCCCCACCGGCCGCCGCCGCGGAAGGAGCACCGGTGAACGACACCCCCCGCACCCTGCGGTCGGTCCTGAACCGGATCGAGGAACTCATCGCCGCCGGGGGACACCCGCGCGAGGACGTCCTCGACGTCGCCCGCCTCTCCCACGCCACCGGCCTGAGCCGGCCGGTCGTCGAACTCCTGCTCGCCGGCGGCACCCCGCCCGGTGAACGGCCGGAGGACATGGTCCGGCGGCGCGTGCGCTTCCTGTACGAGACCCGCACCCGCCCCGAGGACCGGGTCCGCGTCGTCAAGGAGATCGCCGAGGCCACCGGCACCACCGAGACCTGGGTGCGGAAACTGATGGCGGGCGAGTCCAAGCCGAGCATCACGGCCGGTCCCGTGCTCACCCGGCACTACGGCGTCGCCGCCACCTTCCTCACGGACTCCCCCGAGGAGGCCCTGCTCAGGGAACTCCAGCTGGTCCGCGTCGACCTGGAGGCGGAGACGGACCCGGGCAAGGTGCTCAGGGAACTGGGCGTCGTGCACATGTCGGGCCGCGGCGCCGGGGCGTCCCGGTCCGACCTGGCCGCCCTCGCGCGGATGGTCGCCGACATGTCCAGGAACCTCGACGCGGTCAGGGCCGCCGTCGACAACCTGACGACCGACCCGGAGGGCCGCAAGCAGTGAAGACGGCCCGGCAGCAGAAGAGACTCATCGGCGAACTCGCCGCGGCCGTCGCCGAGGCGGTCGACGTCCCGGCCGAGCCGCGCACCGTCTTCGCGGCCCTCTGCGCCGCCATGAGCGCCCGCCGGGGCGGCCGACCGGTGGTGCTGCTCCTGCGCGAGTTCCCCGCCGAGCTGGAGAACACCACCACCGGACTCTGGCTCGACCTCAAGGACCAGGACGTCGTCGTCATCGAGGAGCGCCTCGCCCCCGACCACCAACTCGTCGTGCTGGGGCACGAACTGTGGCACCTGCACGCCGGGCACCGCGGCCACGACCTCGGCGGCGCCGCCGTCGCGGCCCGCGCGGCGATGCGCGAGCGCGTCGACTGGGACCTCGCGCGCGGCGTCGCGGCCCGCGCCCACTCGCAGGAGGCCGGCGAGGTGACCGCCGAACGCTTCGGACTGACCATGGGCGCCCGGCTGAGCGGCTGGCTCGCCGACCCCGCGCGCCCGCGGCCCGCCGACGACGTCGCCCGGCGGCTCAGCGCCTCCCTCGGCTACAACGGACCCCAGGGCTGACGACCGTGACGATGAGCAGCTCCTTCTGGGTCATCGCCGCCGTGCTCGGCGTCGGCCTCGCCTACAAGCTCCCCGCCTTCCTGCGCGGCGGACGCAACCCGCTGGCCCGGCAGGTCGCCGGACTCCTGCTGGCCGCGTGCGCCGTGTTCTTCTTCGCCGCGCCCACCACGATCGCCCGGGTCAACGACATCACCGGCGTGCCGAATGTCGCCGGCCCCGTCGTCTACACCCTGCTGACCGGGTTCTGCGCCTCCTGCCTGCTGCTGATCGTGAAGTGGCGCGGCGGCACACCGGCGAGCGTGCGGCGCGCGACCTGGCTGGTGCACGGCAGCTACGGCACCGTCATCGTCCTGCTGTGGGTGTTCTTCGCGCTCGGCGAGCACCAGGTGGAGCGGACCCGCGACCTGGACACCTACTACGCGACCACCCCGTGGATGCGGGAGATGATCCTGCTCTACCTCCTCGGCCACACCGTCGCCGTCCTGGTCACCTCGGCCCTGCTCTGGTCCTGGGAGAGCCGGGTGCGGGGCCGCCGCTGGCTGCACCTGGGCGTCGTCCTGCTCAGCGTCGGCTACGCCCTGAACCTCGTCTTCGACGGCGTCAAACTGGTCGCCGTCGTGGCCCGTTGGGGCGGTCACGACCTCGACTGGCTCAGCACCACCGCGGCGCCGCCCGTCGCCGGGGTCGCGGGCCTGGTGATCGCCCTCGGCTTCATCCTGCCGCACGCCGGGGAGCACGCCTCCCACCAGCTCGCCGACCGCCGCGAGTACCGCGACCTGCGCCCCCTCGCCGACGCCCTGTGCGGGGTGCGGTCGGCGGCGTCGCCCGTCCCCATGGGCCGGTTCACCCGCCGCGGGGTGCGGCTGACCCAGCGCAGGACCGCGATCCGCGACGCCCTGCGCCAGCTCGAACCCCACCTCGACCCCACGGTCCTGGAGAGCGCCGTGCGCGGTCACCTCGCCGACGGCAAGACGACCGAGGAGGCGCGCGTGCTCGCGGAGGCAGAGGCCGTCGTGGCCGCCGCCGCCCTCGTCGCCGTCGGCCGCACCACCGGACGCGCCGCGCCGGGCGCCGCCCTCACCAGCACCCCCCTCACCCTCTCCCGCATCCTGCGCCGTCACCCCGACCTCGACGCTGCACGCCGGAACCGGACACCAGAAGGACGCGTCGCGTCATGACCGCATCAGCCCTGCCCCGCCGCGCCATCGTCATCGGCGGAGGTCTCGCCGCCATGCTCACGGCGCAGGCCCTCTCGACCCGCATCGAGGTCGTCGTCATCGAACGCGACACCCTCCCGGAGGGGCCGCTGCACCGCAAGAACCTGCCCCAGGCGCACCACGTGCACCACCTGTGGGCGGGCGGCGCCGAGGCCATCGAGACGATCCTGCCCGGCACCCTCAAGGCGCTCACCGCCGCGGGCGCCCGCCGCATCCCCCTGACCACGGGCATGGTCGCGCTCAGCCCCCAGGGCTGGTTCCGGCGCTGGGACGAGAGCCACTACACCATCGCCTGCCACCGCGACCTCCTCGACTGGGTCGTCCGCGACCAGGTGCTCAAGGCGGACGACGGCCGCGTCACGGTGATGCAGGGCACCGAGGTCCTCGGCCTCACCGGCAGCGCCGAGGAGGTCACCGGCGTGCACATCCGGCACGCCGACGGCAGCGAGGACACCCTCTCCGCCACCCTCGTCGTCGACGCGGGCGGCCGGGGCTCGCGCACCCCCCACTGGCTGGCCGACCTCGGGGCCCGGCCGCCCGCCACCCGCAGGGTCGACTCCGGGCTCGTCTACGCCAGCGTCCTCTGCCAGGAGCCGCCCGGACTCCCGGAGTCCTGGCCCATCATCAACATCCAGGCCGCGCCCCGCTCGGGCCGCCCCGGGCAGACCGGCGTCATCCTCCCCATCGAGAACGGCCGCTGGCTCGTCACCCTCTCCGGCACCCGCGGCGGCGAACCCACCGGCGACCTCGCCGAGTTCACCGAGTTCGCCCTCGGCCTGAGGCATCCGCTCATCGGCGAACTCCTGGGCAAGGCCACCCCCCTCGGCCCCGTCCACGTCACCCGCATGACGGCCAACCACCGCCACTACTACGAGCGTTCACGGCTCCCTGAGAACCTCCTCGTCGTCGGCGACGCCGTGGCCGCCTTCAACCCCCTGTACGGACACGGCATGTCGGTGGCCGCGCAGAGCGCCCTGACCCTCTACCGGGCGGTGCGGCGACACGGCTGCGACACCCCGGGCCTCCTGCGCCGCGTCCAGAAGGACATCGCGCGCCACGTCGACACCGCGTGGACCTTCGCCGTCGGCACGGACGTCCTCTACGACGGCGCCACCGAGGGCGGCCCCACCGCGTCGGAGCGGCTCTCCGCGCGCTTCGTCGACCGCCTCACCCGCACCGCCACCGGCTCGGGACGGATGGCCCGCGCGCTCACCGACGTGATGGTCCTCCAGAAGGGCCCGCAGCGCCTGCTGCGCCCGGCCGCGCTGGTCTCCGCGGCCAGGGGGCCGCTGAAGCCCCCGCTCACCGGCCCCCCGCTGAGCCCGGAGGAGCGCCGCGCGATCGACGACGCCTGACCCGGCCCGCGCCCCGCCCGGCGCCCCGGAAGGGAACCGACGCGGGTCGCGGGTGCCTCAGCGCACGTCGTACGTCAGATGGGTCGCGTTCGGCGTCGTGATCACGTCACGCTGGACCAGCGACAGCGGGGTCCCGGCCGTGAACAGCGGGGTCCCCGCGCCCAGCACGACCGGGGCCAGATGGAGCGACAGGACGTCGACGAGCCCGGCGGTGAGCGCCGCGCCGATCGTGGCGCCGCCGCCCATGAGCACCACGTCGAGATCCCGGCCCTCGCGCGCCGAGGCCGCCTCTGCCCGCTCGCGCGCGACGGCGACCGCGTCGCAGAGCCCGGTGGTCACGAACGTCCAGTCCAGGTCGGAGCGGCGGACGGACGGCGGCGGCGCGCCCGTCACGACGACGAAGGCGGGCCTGCCCACCTCGGCCGCGCCGTAGCCGGTCGATTCGTCCCAGCCGTGCGGACCGTCGACCAGGTCGAAGAGACGGCGGCCGAGGACGACGGCGCCCGAGCGCGCGGTGGCCCCGCGCAGCAGGCGCCGTTCGACCGGGTCGTCGGAGAACGCCCAGGCGTGCAGTGCCTCCCCGCCGGTGCCGAGCCCGTTCTCCGGGCCGGGATCGGGACCGGTGACGAAGCCGTCGAGCGAGAGGGAGATGTCGGCGATGATGCGAGTCATACCAGTACAGACCCCGCCCGCCGCCCCCACTCATCGCCGCGCGCGCAGGGACCCGCCCCCGCCCCGGGCGAGCACATCGACCGGATGCGCACGGCGCGCGGAGTTGCGGGCGGAGGAGGGGTGGTGTGACGGGGAGGGCGCGTCCCCGGGGCTCACGGGCCGGTACCGTCCGCCCCCGACCCTTCCGCGGCGGTGACCGCGTCAGCGATCCGCTGCCACGCGGCCTCCCCGCCGGGCAGCGGCCAGGCCCAGGTCGGTTCCACCGCGACGTCCAGCGCCGCCAGCCGACGGGCGAGCACCGGGCCCGCGAGGGCGGCGCCGTCCGGGACGGCCGGTCCGTGCAGCGCGCGAAGTACGCTGAAGCGCGCCAGTTCCCGGGTGTGGTCACCGACGGCTTCGTCGACCCGCGTCGACAGGTCGTCGCGGGCGAGCGTGCGGTGCACCCGCAGCAGCGGCGGCTCGACCGACTCGGCGATCGCCGCGGCGAGCCGCGCGTGCCCGTCCAGCACGAGATGGCAGTCCAGGCCGCTGACCCACCACAGCAGCACGGGCGGCAGGACGCCCTCGCGCGCCTGCCCGCGGTACGCCTTCACCCGGGTGTCGTCCGCGCCGGGCATCGGGCGCAGCGGGAAGACCTTCCACGCGCCGTGGTGCTCGAACCAGTCGATGCGGCCGTCCGGATGGCCCTCGATGAGCAGCGAGCCCCAGTAGTCGGCGTGCGAGGAGCCGGGCGGCCGCCACCTCGGGAACGGAGTGACGTGGGTGAGCAGCCACCGGCCGTCGTGCAGCGGTCCCGCGGGGCCGTCGAGCCACCGCGCGAACCGGTACGCCCACCGCACCGGGCTGCCCGCCACCGCGCGGGCGGTGTCGGCGCGCAGCGGCGGGACGACGGAGCGGTGGCCGCCGGTACGGCGGAACCGCACGCCCGCGTTGCCGTCGTCGACGGAGGCCAGCAGGACGGTCCTGCCCTGCTGGGAGATCAGCAGACAGGACCCGGCGACGGACACCCGCAGCCCCGGCAGGGGCCGCTCGCGCACCTCCAGGGCCAGCCCGGCGCCGCCGCCGTCGCTCCGGGTGACGCTGCTGATGTCCATGACACCGAACCTAGCCAACGCCCGACGCCGGACGGAAGCCCGGCCCGTCCGCCCCGGAGCACCGCGGCGGACGGGCCGGAAGGCCGCGCCTCGGCTACCTTGCGGGGGAGCAGGGATCGCAGCAGAGACGGGCCCGCTCGACGCAGACGGTGACCGAGTCGGCGTTGTTCGAGGGGTCGGGGTCGCGCTCGTTCGCGGTCGCGGTCGCGGTGTTGGTCACCGACCCGGCCCGGGTGGCCTTCGCGCGCAGGGCGAGGGTGGCGACGGCGTTCGCGGCGAGCCCGCCGACGGTCCACCGTCCGGTGACCGGGTCGTAGGCGCCGGTCGAGGGTTCCGCCGAGAGGAAGGCGAGCCCGTCCGGGAGGGCGTCGGCGACGACGGTCCCGGTGGCGGCGTTGGGCCCGGTGTTGCGGACGGTGACCCGGTAGGTGACCGTCTGGCCGACGCTCACCGTGGTGGCGTCGGCCGCCTTCACGACGGCGAGGTCGGCGGCGGGTCTGACCTCGGTGACCTCCTCGTTGGAGCGTGCGGTCAGGTGCTCGGCGGTCGGACCGAGCCGGTTCTCGTACTGGGCGGTGGCGGTGTTGACGAGGCGGGTGCCACCGGCGGAGCGGTCGATGGTGACCCGGTACTCGACCGTCGTACCGGCGGGCACCGTCTCGGTGTTGAGGAGGGAGCCGCCCTGGGTGGCGGTGGCGCCGTCGCCGAGCCGGAAGACGACGCTGTCGGTGGCCGCGTCGTAGGACGCCTGGTCGTCGCCGCCCCGGTCGGTCTTGGGGCCGGAGTTGGGGCCGGTCAGGACGCGTAACGACCCGGGCAGGTAGGTGGTTCCGGCCGGGATGCCGTCGGTGAGGACGAGGGCGTCGGCCGCGCCACCGCCCTCGTTGCGCGCGGTGATGCGGTAGGTGATGACGTCACCCACCTCCAACGGGCCCGCGGGGATGGCGGACTTGGTGAGCACGACGAGCGGGGCGGTGCCGAAGAAGACGCCGTCGAGGAAGTTGCCGATGCTCCGGTTGCCGCCCGCCGCGGACACGGAACGGAAGGCGAAGCGGGTGAGGTTCTGCCCCGCGGGGACGGTGTAGGTGCCGGTGTAGTAGCCCCAGGCGGTGTTCCCGTCGGTGAACTTCCGCTGCTCGACGGCCGATCCGGGGGCGCCGATGTCCAGCGCCATGGTGTCCTGCCCCTGGCGGCCCCGGTGGTACAGACGCCAGTAGAGCTTGGTGCCGGGGGTGGTCGGCAGGTCCTGGTACAGGGTGGCGACCTCGTTCGCGTTCAACTCGGCGAACTGGAGCCCCTCGGCGGAGGGCACGCCGTTGAAGCCGGTGTGCCACAGCTCGATCATGTGGTCCGAGGCGGTGGTGCGCCAGCCGGGGACGCGTTTGGGTGCCTGGGTCTGCGAGGAGTCGGGCAGGATCTCGTAGTTGGTGACGCCGGGTTGCTCGAAGCTGCCGTTGGCGAGTGCGACCCGCAGCGGTACGGACGGTGTGGACACGGTTCTCTCCCTTGGTCTCCGGCCCTGTTCGAGGACGCCGTCGCACGAGCGCACGGATGTGCGCCGTGGCGGGCTCGTGGCCGAGAGGAGCCGGGGCCGGCCGGGGGCAGCGTGCGCGCGAGGGAGTCTGCCCCGGCAAGGGCGCTGAGGAGGTGCGGCAGCGTGTCCGCCCTCATGTCGCTGGGCTCCTACTGAGAGTTGTTGCCTCCGGCGCGCGCGGCAACCATGGCCACGGAAGCACTGGTCCACCCCACACACCCCGGCGCACGACACAGGCGCGAGCGGAGACCGACGACGCCTCGGGGTCACTCGTGGGTGGAGTTTCGACCTGGGGATTGACCCGGCGGGGAGCGGGTCGGCGCACGGATGAGCGAACCGGGTGGAGAGCAGGGAACGGGCCCAAGGAGGTGCGCGGGGGAGTGCACGCGAGGATCGCCACGACGGGACCATCGACAACAAATCATGAATATTCATCATGCAACCATCGCTAAACGTCTTGATGATCACACTGTCTTCTACGGCTTGACTCTTTAATGTCCGTTTACTGGTGATTGACCTGGCGTTCTCCGATCGTGTTAGTTATCCCAGTCTTATGTGTGGGCAATGTGAGTGGGGTATGACGGGGATGTGGGCCCGAACGCGGGGCAGAGGCAGAGCTGTTGCGGCACTGCTGGGGGTGGCGCTGACCTTCGGGATCGTTCCCGATCTGACGGAGAGGGCTGTCGCCGAAGAGACCAGTGCGCCACGTGGCGCGCAACCGGCGACGGAGACCGCAGGCCGGTCCGAGGCCGAGGCGCTGGCCGAGGCGAAGCGGACCGGGGAGCCGGTCGAGGTGTCGTCCGCGCGCGGCGAGAGCCGTGAGGTCTTCGCGACCCCTGAAGGTGACTTGGAGGCGCGCGAGTACCTCCGCCCGGTCTGGACCCGGCAGGCAGGCGGCTGGGCACGCGTCGACACCGACCTGGTGGAGAGCGGCGAGGGCATGGTCGCCGCGAAGGCGTCGACGATCGGCGTGGAGTTCTCCGGCGGTGGTGGCACCGCGCCTCTGGTGCGGATCCACCGTGCCGGGCGGGAGCTCAGCCTCTCCTGGCCCGCGCGGCTGCCTCAGCCGCGCCTGGAGGGAGCGGTGGCGACGTATCCCTCGGTCCTGCCGGACGTCGACCTGCGGATGACGGCGCAGCCGGACGGGTTCAGCCAACTCCTCGTCGTCAAGTCAGCGCAGGCGGCGGCGAGTCCGGAACTGGCGGAGCTGCGCCTGAAGCTCTCCGCCGACGGCCTCGACGTCCAGGAGACGGACGAGGGCGGTCTGCGGGCGCTCGACGCGGGCGCCAAGGGCGCGGTGTTCGAGGCGCCCAAGCCGATGATGTGGGACTCCAGCCCCGGCGAGTCCTCGTCCGGGTCGGTCCGGTCGCGGTCGGCGTCAGCCACGGGGACGAGCGCGTCGGCGCAGTCCGGCGGGAACGGCGAGCCGGGGGCGGCCGAATCCGGGAAACTGGCACCGGTCCGGGTGGAAGTGCCGGCCGGCCAGGAGGAACTGGTGCTGACACCGGACGCCGACGTGCTGAAGGGCGACGACACCACGTACCCCGTCTACATCGACCCGCAGTGGTACTCGCCGCGCGCGTCGGCGTGGACGATGGCGTCCAAGTACTGGGCGTCGTCGCCGCAGTGGAAGTTCAACGGCGACGCGGACGCCGGGCTCGGCTACTGCAACTGGTCGTACTGCAACCCCTCGGACACCAAGCGCCTCTTCTACCGTGTCCCCGTGTCGGCATTCGCCGGGAAGTCGGTCCTGTCCGCCGAGTTCGTGGTGCGCAACACCTGGTCCGCCTCGTGCTCGGCGCGCTCGGTCGAGTTGTGGCAGACCAAGGCGATCTCCTCGTCGACGACTTGGAACAGCCAGAACGCCTCCGGTTTCTGGACCAAGCAGTTGGCGTCGCAGTCGTTTGCGTACGGCTACTCGGGATGCGCCGCCAAGGACGCCGAGTTCAACGTGAAGGCCGCGGTGCAGGCGGCTGCCGACGGCAGGGACTCCACGATGACGTTCGGGCTCCGGGCGGGGAGCGAGTCGGACGCCTACGGCTGGAAGCGCTTCTCGGACAAGGCGTATCTGCGGGTCAAATACAACCGGCCGCCGCCGCAGATCAAGATGTCGCAGCTCACCATGGAGTACGGCGGCATGTGCAAGAACCCGTCGGCCGCCGCGCGGGTGCGCAGTCTGGGCACGGTGCAGGCCACCAATGTCACCGACCCGGACACCGACAACGTCGCTGTGCACTTCCAGGCCAGTTGGGACGCGGGAGACGGCAAGGGAGTCATCGCCCGTTGGATGCCGGCCGTGACCCCGTTCAAGAAGTCTGGCTCGAGCTTCCAGATCAGCCTGCCTTCCACACTCCCGGAGAACAAGCAGATCTACTGGCAGGCCCGCAGCTACGACGGAGCCCAGTACTCGCCCTGGTCGTCGGCGGGCGACCCCACGGCGTGCTACTTCGTCTACGACAGGACGGTGCCGAAGGCCCCGACCATCACGTCGGGGGAGTATCCGGCCTCCGACCCCGGGAACCCGGACGACCCGTGGTTCGACGGCGTCGGCAAGTACGGGTCGTTCGCCATCAAGGCCGCTGACAGCGATGTGACCCAGTACCGGTTCGGTGTCAACGAAGATCCCATCTCGAAGAACACCCTCGGCACGAGCGCGGGTGCGGCCAGGACCGCCGCCGTGCTGCCCGCCACGGCAGGGGTCAACCACGTCACCGCTCAGGCGTTCGACAAGGCGGGCAACGGCAGCGAGATCCGGACCTACGAGTTCCGGGTCAAGGGCGGCCAGCCCGAGCGGGCGACCTGGCAGCTCGACGACGCCGCCGGGGCCACGTCGGCGAAAGGATCGACCCCTGAACGCACCGCCGAGTTGAAGGGCGGCGCGCAACCAGGAGTGGCGGGTGCCAAGGGAACCGCAGTCTCCTTCGACGGGGTCGACGACTACGCCGTGACCGACATCCCCACCGTCGACACCTCCACCGGCTTCTCGGTGTCGGCGTGGGCGAAGCTCTCGACCGTCCCCGGACACGCCGCGATCATCGCGGCCCAGCCCGGAAACCACGCACCCGGCTTCGAGCTGTACTACTCGAACACCTACGACCGCTGGGCGTTCAACCAGTACACCTCGGACACCGCCGGCGCCGGGCTGGTCAGGGCGATGCAGCCTTCGGCAGGCGGCGCCAAGGCGGGTGTCTGGACTCATCTGGTGGGCACGTTCAGCGCGACCAGCAAGGATCTGAAGCTCTATGTGAACGGGCAGTTGGCGGGCTCGGCCACCTACGACTCGCCCTGGGACGCGCGACGGGGTCTGCAACTGGGCGCAGGTTCCTACGGCGGTGTCCCCGGATCGTTCTTCCCCGGGGCCATCGACGAGGTGCAGGTCTTCGACAAGCCGGTCTCCGCGTCCGAGGTGACCGAGCTCTACGGCAAGAACCGGATCGCCTCGGGTCGTCCGGCACGCGCGATCTTCACTCTGGACGATCCGGTCGCCGACACCACGGGGCGCCCCACCACGACGATCACGGGCGCCGCTCAGGTACCGGACGCCACGCTCTCGGGCGGCCCCTCGTTCGGGGCGGCGGGCGTGGCAGGCACCGCGCTCAGCCTGGACGGCACCGATGACTACGCCACGACCGGACGGCCCCTGCTCAACAACCAGACCAGCTTCGCCGTCTCCGCCTGGGTGAAACTGCCGAAGACGAAGCCCGATCACGCGGCCATCGCCGTCACCCAGGCGGGTACCCACAAGCCGGGTCTCGAGCTGTACTACTCCAGCGCGTACGACCGCTGGGCCGTCAACCAGTACTCCGCCGACGCCACGGACGCGACGCCGATCCGCGCCATGCAGGCCGAGGGCGTGACAGCGTTCGGCGACACCTGGACCCACCTGGTGGGCGTGCACGACCCGGTCGTCGACAAGCTGGTCCTCTACGTCAACGGTGTCGAGGCCGGATCGACGGCGCTGAAGGCCAACTGGTACGCGGGCGGCGCGGTGCAGATCGGCGCCGGCAGTTACGACGGAAAGCCTTCGTCCTTCTTCCCCGGACAGATCGACGACGTGCGCCTCTTCGATCGCTCGGTCTCCGCGGACGAGGTGGTGCAACTGTTCCGGCAGCGCCCACTGGTCAAGAGCCGCTGGACGTTCGAGCAGACCGTCGGCACCGCTCCGGTCACGGTTCCCGACGCCGCCGGGACGGCGAACGCGCTGACGATGAGGACGGGTGCGCGCCCGTCGGACTCGGGTGTCATCGGCTCCGGCGCCATGGAACTCGACGGTGTCACCGGCTACGCCTCCGCGGCCTCCGTCCCCGTGGACACCTCGGGCAGCTTCACGATGACCGCCTGGGCACAGGCCGCTGCGATGCCGGACGGCGCCGTCGCGCTGACCAGCGCCGAGGGGGGCACACGGAGTGCCTTCACGGTGCGGTTCGTCCCCAACCTCAAGGACCCCGAGAACACGCCCGGACGCTGGCAGTTGACCGTGGCCGACGAGGACGCCACCGACGCCGAGGTGGTGCGGGTCGACAACGGGGATTTCTACGACGCACGTGACTGGAACCACCTGGCCCTGGTCTACGACGGCTTCGCCAAGCAGGTGCGTCTCTACGTCAACGGAGGCCTGGCCGAGGTGGCGTGCCCGGACGCCGACGGGGACGGCGCCGGCGACAACGACGCCTGCACCGATCTGGTGCCGTGGGCCGAGAACGCCCTGGCGTTCAAGGCCACCTCGCTCCAGATCGGCCGCACCGGCATCGGCACCGGCGCGGGCTCGTATTTCCCTGGCCTGGTCGACGATGTGTGGACCTTCCAGGGCGCTCTGACCGATACACAGGTGGAGAAACTGGCCGCCAGCTGGTTCGGCCTGCCGACCGAGATCCCGGGCGGCTGACCACGGGCAGCAGAGATGTGCGGCACGGGTCGGAACCGGTGCCGCACACCTCGCCCGTGGCCACGCCCGCGCCACCCCTTCCGTAAGAGATCCGTGCCCACGTCTTCGGACCGGGCGCCCGGTGAAGAGGAATGAGCATGTACGGCAAATCGCGATCGCGCCGTGCCGTCGTCCGGCGACGCAGAGTCGCCCTCGGTGTGTCGACGGCCCTGATCGCCACGCTGTTGCAGGCAGTGACGTTCGTGTCAGCACCCGTGGCGGGTGCCGCGGACCCAAGCCTTCCCGCGGCGGTCGACCCGGATCGACCAGTAGCTGTCGATACCGGAATCAAGGCCGAGCCGCGCAGGGTGACGAGGACCCCGCGGACACCGCAGACGGCTCCCGCGGCCGCGTGGCCCGAGACGGCCTCGGCCGTGGTGCGGCTCGATGAGCCCGAAGCCAGGGCCGGCGCTCCGGTGCAGGCCGACGGGCTGCCCCTGAAGCTGAACACTCCGGCGAAGCGGGTGCGGTCCGCCACCGGCGGCCATGTCGAGGCACGCGTGCTGAGCCGGGAGACGGCGCGCAGAGCGGGTGTCGACGGGCTGCTGGTCACGCTGGAGGCGCAGGAACCCGCCGCCGCGGGTGTGGTGGGGGCCACCGTCGACTACGCCTCGTTCGCTCAATCGTTCGGAGGGGCTTACGCGTCCCGCCTCACGCTTGTCTCGCTGCCCCCTTGCGTGCTCGACTCACCCACCGTGCCGAGGTGCCGCACCGCGACCCCCGTCCCGACCTCCAACGACACCGAGGCCAAGACGCTCACCGCGTCGTCCGTGAAGGTACGGGCCGGGGCCCCGACGGTGCTCGCCGCGGTCGCCGACGACACCGGCAAGACCGGTGACTTCAAGGCGACGCCGCTGGCCGCGTCGTCGACCTGGGACACCAACCTCAACAGCGGTGACTTCACCTGGTCGTACAGCTTTCCGGTGCCCAACGTGCCGGGGGAGTTCTCGCCCGCCGTCAGCCTGTCCTACTCCTCCGGGGCGATCGACGGCCGGACCGGCAACAGCAACAACCAGTCCTCGTGGGCCGGTGACGGATTCGACCTGTGGTCCGGCTACATCGAACGCCGGTACAAGCCGTGCGCCGACGACGGTCAGAAGGCCGACGACGGTGTGAACAAGCCGGGCGACCTGTGCTGGGGCTACGACAACGCCTACATAAGCCTCAACGGCAAGAGCGGCGAACTGGTCCAGGTGGCCAAGGACGAGTTCCGGCTCAAGCAGGACGACGGCACACGCATCGACCGCCTCAAGTCCAGCAACCGCGGAAGCTCCGACGCCGACGGGGAGTACTGGCGGGTCACCGATCCTCTGGGCAACCGCTACTACTTCGGCTACAACCGGCTGCCCGGCTGGACCGAGGGCAAGGAGACCACGGACTCCACCTGGAGCGTCCCTGTCTACGGCAACGACGCCGACGAGCCCTGCCACGCCAGCACCTTCGCCGCCTCCTGGTGCCAGCAGGCGTGGCGCTGGAACCTCGACTACTCGGTGGACACCCACAGCAACGCCGTCGCCTACTACTACAACACCGAGGACAACTCCTACGGTCGCAACCTCAAGGCCTCCGACAACACCCGCTACACCCGCGGTGGTTACCTCGACCGCATCGAGTACGGACTGAAGTCCTCGTCGATGTACGGCACCAAGGCCCTGGCGAAGGTCGGCTTCACCAGTTCGGAGCGGTGCATCGCGGACGGCGCCACTGACTGCTCGTCCATCACCAAGGACGCCCCCTACTGGTACGACACGCCCTGGGACATGAACTGCAACGCGGCCACCGACTGTGACCGCTCGCGCCTCTCCCCGACGTTCTGGACTCGCAAGCGGCTCACCGGCATCACCACTCAGGTCCTCAACGCCGGCAGCTACAGCACCGTCGACTCCTGGGCGCTGAGCCACCGTTGGGGTAAGGCGGACATCGACTACCAACTGCTCCTGGATTCCGTCCAGCAGACGGGCCACGCCGCCGCGACCCCGATCACCCTGCCGAAGACCACACTGGCCTACACCCAGTTGGAGAACAGGCTGGACAAGATCGGCGACGGATACGCGCCGTTCGTCAAGGCACGTTTGTCCAGCATCGCCGACGAACACGGCGGCCAGACGGACGTCACGTACTCGGCGCCCGCCTGCGCGGCCTCCAGTCCGCCGACGCCCGAGACCAACACCAGCCGCTGTTTCCCGCAGTTGGTAGGAGGCTCGGACACGCAAGATCCGGAACTGCACTGGTTCAACAAGTACGTCGTCACCTCTGTGACCTCGACGGACCGCACCGGCCACGCCCCCGACGGTGTCACCGCCTACGAGTACCTGGACGGAGCGGCCTGGCACTACGACGACGACAACGGCCTCGTCAAGGAGAAGAACAAGACCTGGTCACAGTGGCGCGGGTACGGCCACGTAAGGGTCAAGTCCGGGGGCCAGGGCGGCGGCACCGCTCTCAAGACGCAGGAGGACAGCTACTTCCTGCGTGGCATGGACGGTGACCGCAAGAACGCGGCGGGAGGCAGCAAGTCCGTCAGCATCTCCCTCGGAGCTGACGAGGGCGAGCCGATCACTGACCACGAATCGGCGGCCGGGTTCGCCTACAGGACCGAGACCTACTCCGCGCCGGGAGGCAAGGTCCTGGAGAAGACCGTCAAGCGGCCCTGGCACCACGAGACCGGCAGACGGGAACGTTCCTGGGGCACGGTCACCTCGAACTTCACGGGAGTCGCCGAGACGCGCACGCTGACCTCGCTCGACAACGGGGCAGGAGCCAAGTGGCGCGTGGCGTCGCAGGCCATGACGTACGACACCGTGGCGGGCCGCCTCATCAGGGTGGGCGACTACGGCGAGGCAGGCGTCGCCGACAACACCTGCACCCGGAACACCTACGCGACCAACACCGACGCCAACATCCTCGGCCTGCTCTCCCGCACGGAGACCGTGTCAGGTGACTGCTCGGACACCCCGGACCGCACCAAGGACGTCCTCTCCGACGAGCGCACGGCCTACGACGGCGGCGCCTACGAGGCGGCCCCCACCAAGGGCGACGCGACGGCAACGGCGAGGATCAGCAAGCACGACGGCACCACTGCCACCTACCTGGAGTCCGGCACCACGTACGACTCCTACGGCAGGATGTCGACCAGCACGGACCTGACCGCCGACGTCAGGGCGACCGAGGGCGGCGTCCCGGTACGCACCGCGCGCAAGGACGGCGTCACCACCAGCACGGTCTACAGTCCGGGCAGCGGGTTCCCGACCACGGTCACCACCACGGGTCCGCCTGCCAACGCCTCGGACGCGGCGAGTGCGCAGACGTCCACGACCACTCTCGAGCCGCTGCGCGGTCAGCACACAACCGAAAAGGACACCAACGGCAAGGTCACGACCTTCACCTTCGACGCCCTCGGCCGCAGCGACAAGATCTGGCTCGCCGACCGCAAGACCGGGCAGCTTCCGTCCTATGACTTCGACTACTTCATCAGCGACGACAAGCCGGTGGCCGTACGCACCCTGACCCTCAACAACAACGGTGCCCAGGTTCCCTCCTGGGTGCTCTACGACGGTCAACTGCGCACGCGGCAGACTCAGGACGTGGGGCCCGCCGGCGGCGTCCTCGTGACCGACACCTTCTACGACGAGCGCGGCCAGGTCGCCAAGACGTTCGCCCCTTACTACACCGCGGTGGCCCCCAGCCGCGAACTCCTGGCACCGCAGGACGCCCTGGGAGTCGAGACCCAGACCCGGCACAGCTACGACGGGCTCGGACGCGAGACCGAGACCAGAGACATCGCCGGGAACGGAGACGGTGGCACCGTCCTGGGGATAACGCAGAGCGTCTACGGCGGTGACCGGACCACGGTCATCCCGCCCGAGGGCGGCACCGCGACCACCACTCTGACCGACGTGCGCGGCCGGGTCACCGAACTGCGTCAGCACCACACCCGCAGCGCTTCGGCGGCCTACGACACCACCACCTACACCCACAGCCTCGACGGAAACCTGAAGAAGGTCACCGATCAGGCGGGCAACGTGTGGAGCTACGAGTACGACCTGCTGGGCCGCCAGATCCGCAGTGTTGATCCGGACAAGGGGGTGACGGACACCCGCTACGACGATCGCGGGCTCGTCACCACCACCAGTGACGCCAACGGTGCCGTTCTCCACCACTCCTACGATCAGCTCGGCCGCCCCACCCAACTGCGTGACGACAACGCCACGGGAAAGCTGCGGGCCGCCTGGACCTATGACACGGTGGACAAGGCCCAGGGCCAGTTGGCCTCCGCGACCCGGTACGTCGACGGCGCCGAGTACACCAGCAAGGTCACCCAGTACGACCAGCTCTACCGTGCTCTGCGTACCTCGGTCACCATCCCGGACACCGCCGAGAACAAGGGACTGGCCGGTACTTACCAGACGGGCACCAGCTACAAGCCCTCCGGTGTCGTCGCCGGAGTCTCCTACTCGGCGGCAGGCTCTCTGCCCGGCGGTTCCTACTCCTACAGCTACGACGACACTCTCCGGCCCGTCTCGCTCCTGGGGGACGGCTTCAAGGCCGACACCAGTTACTCCCTCACCGGCAAGCCGCTGTCGTACACCTATGCCTCAACCGCCTCCGGCGCGAAGAAGACACAGGTCACCAACACCTTCGAGTGGGGCACCCAACGGCTCGCCACCTCGCGTGTCGACCGTCAGGACGTCGCGGGTGTCGACCGCTCCAACACCTACCGCTACGACCAGGCCGGCAACGTCCTGTCCGTGTCGGACGTGTCCCGCACAGGAACCGACAACCAGTGCTTCGCCTACGACTACCTGCGACGGCTCACCGAGGCGTGGACCGAGGGCGACCCCACCTGCCAGAGCACCGCGTCGGCCACGGACGTCGGCGGCCCGGCGCCCTACTGGACCTCGTACACCTACGACAAGACCGGCAACCGCCAGACCGAGACTCTTCATGACCTGACAGGTCAGACGAGCAAGGACACCCGCCTCGACTACGCCTATCCGGTCTCCTCGACGCAGCCGCACACGCTGAAGGAGTCGATCCGGACCGGTCCCACGGGCACGGTGAAGACGAGCTACACCTATGACGCCACGGGGAACACCAAGACACGAACCATCTCCGGGGACACCCAGAAGCTGGACTGGGACGCCGAGGGGCACCTGACCGGGGTCACTCAGCCGGTCGCGGGCAAGGCGGACGAGGTCACCCGCTACCTGTACGGCGCTGACGGCGAGCGGCTCATGACCCGCGGACCGGAGGAGACCACCCTCTACCTCGGGCACACCGAACTCGTCCTGACCAAGGGCGCGACCAAGGCGAAGGCCACCCGCTACATCGATCTCGGCAGCGGTAACCAAGCGGTACAGACCGACGACGGCAAGGTCGCCGTCACCATCGCGGATCAGCTCGGCACGGGGCAGCTCGCGATCGGAGTGGCCGATCTGACCATGTCGCAGCGCCGCACGCTGCCGTTCGGAGGCAACAGGGGTGCGACCGGCGGTGCCTGGCCCGGGACCAAGGGGTTCGTGGGTGGCACGGACGAGACCGACAGCACGGGCTTGACCCACCTCGGGGCTCGTGAGTACGACTCCACCACGGGCCGCTTCCTCAGCGTCGATCCGGTCATGGATCTCACCGATCCGCAGCAGATCAACGGGTACACCTACAGCAACAACAGCCCGCTCAGCTTCTCGGACCCCACGGGGCTGCGTCCCATCAGCCTCCTCTGCGGAACGAGCGGTCGCTGCAGCGACGGTACGAAGGAAACCTTCAGCCAGAACAAGAAGACCGGTGGATACGACCACAACTATTCGAAGGTCAGCCATAGCAGCCGGAACGACGGCAGCACCGTCTTCACCACGACCGAGTACACGAACGGCGTAAAGAAATCCACGTCTAGGGTCACGGTAGGAAAGAACGGAGTTGTCCGCGGGGTTCCGGACGAGGGTGAAAACCACCTCATCACGCACGGCAAGGAACTCTTCCAGTTCTTCGTCTTCGACTACAAGCTTGCAGAGCAGTGCGTCGGTGGCTTGACCTCGGAATGCGGCTGGCTCGCTGCGGACGTACCATTCTTCAAGATCTTCAAGCTGTTCAAGTTCGGTAAGATCGAGAAACTCGAGAAGCTCGCAAAGGCATGCCAGTGCTTCCTCGCAGGCACCGGCGTCCTCATGGCGGACGGTCAGACCAAGAACATCGAGGACATCAAGGTCGGAGAAAAGGTCCTCGCGACCGATCCGAGAACAGGTGAGACGAGCGAACGTGAAGTCACTGCCACTATCATCACGGACAGTGACAAGAAGTTCACCGACCTGACGATCGCGACGCCGGACGGTGGGAAGCACCTCACGGCCACCTACGAGCATCCGTTCTGGGTCATCTCGAAGCAGGACTGGGTAGCCGCGGGCGACCTCGAACCGGGCATGACCCTGCGCACCGACGACGGCGCCGGCGTCAAGATCACGGCAACGAGGCAGTACACGGCGAGCGCACGGACGTACAACCTCACTGTCGAGGGGGTGCACATGTACTATGTGCTGGCGGGTGAGACTCCGGTCCTCGTGCACAATTCGAACGGCCTGTGTGGGCCGGGGTTCAGAACTGCATCACAAGCCGGGATTAGCCCGAACGATGCACGGCGTATTCAAAATGCCGCCGATAAGGCCGGGCAGCCGGTCATTGTAGTTGGAAGCCGCGCGAACGGAAGTGCTAACTCGGCATCAGACTGGGATTACATTTTGTCTGGCCCGTCGAGGTCTCGGCATAGTCAGCAGAGCTCCCTGCCAAGGGGGACCGGGGATGGCGAAGGAAGTGGTCGAGGGCGCGACTTCTGGCAGAACTACAATCCAAGTCGGCCAGACTACGCAGAATTGGACCCGAGTAAGCCCTATGTCATATTCGAGCCCCGGAGCCGGTGATCAATTGAAAGCGTCGGAGCGAATCATCAACGAGGTTGCCCAGGGTCTCCTTGGCTTGGAGCAGGGGGTGAGCTGGTTCTCTTCCCTGGAGCAGGTCGAGCAAAAGGCGGTGCTGCATGAAGTGGTTCGCTACTCCATGCAGGCCCACGCAACGGCGGAGGACGGCCGAGAGGGCGTTTTGCGATCCGGAGTGAAGCCGACAGCGAATCCCGCTGTTCTGATCGCCAGGGAACCGCTACTCCAGCAAATGGGAAAAATCATTAACCTTCCTCAAGCTGAGTACGCGAAGGCATTCCGCGTCCTCCTTTCCACTTTCGTCGTGGCGGATACGCGGCGGAGAGAGCTGGAGTGTCGAGGAAGTTGCAGCCACGCTTGGCATAACTTGACATAGGAGTGATCGACGGGCCTTGTGGCCTCTCAATAGCGCCATCAAGTACCGGTCACTACGACTACCTGAATTCGGGTCGGCGTACAAAATGGGAGCCCCCACCAGGCACGTGCTTGGTGGGGGCTCCTGGTCGTTTGACGGCAACGGTGACGGCAACGTCAGTGGACGCTTGCCGCGGAGGGCGGGTCTTCTCGGTCGTCGTTGCCCGTGCCGAGTGCGTCGTTGAGGGGGTCGATAGCTTGGCGTTGGAGGCGGAGTCGGACGTGGGCGTAGACGCCGGCGGTGACGCCGATGCGGGCGTGGCCGAGGTGTTCTTTGATCACCACGAGGTCGACGCCTTGCTCCAGGAGCAACGTGGCGGTTAAGTGGCGGAGGCCGTGGAAGCGGATGCGTCGGAGCCCAGCCCGGGCGAGGAAGCCGCGGAAGCGGCGGTTGAGGTTGGCCGGGTCGAGAGGTCCGCCGGTGGGCGTGGTGAAGACGAGGCCGCTGTCGCTCCAGGCCGAACCGGCCTGTCCCCGCTGCCTGTTATGCCGCTCCTTGAGGGATTGGAGGCATTCAGTGGGGAGGGCGATGCGGCGTTCAGATGCCCGGGTCTTGGTGGGCAGGTGGGTGAGGCCGCCGGTTCGGGTGCGCTGGAGGTAGTGGCGGATGGCGGCCGTTCCTGCGTTGAGGAAAAGGTCCTCCCAGTGGAGGCTGAGGAGTTCGCCTTTGCGGAGGCCGGTACGCAGGGCGAGTTCGTACAGAGCGTGCAGCCGATCGGCGCGGGCAGCGTCGAGGAACTGGCGGGCCTCCGTTGCGATAAGCGGTCGGAAGCGCCTGGGCCGGTGCGCAGTGGTCTTGACGTTCCGGGCGACGATGCGGGGCAACTCGTCTTCGCGGACGGGTGTTCCAGCGCCGACTTAAGCACCGAGTGCACGTAGGTCACGGTCAAAGGTGACAGCCGCTTCTGGCAGGACTCGCCGACGGTGCAGCAGCTCTTCCGTTCCGCTTCCAACCCTTGGGTGCAGCACTGGCAAGTGGTGCGCAGGCGGTCGAGGAAGGTACGTACGTCTTTGGCGGTCAGCCGTGCGACCTTCTTGGTGCCAAGGCCGGGCATAAGGTGGAGACGGACGCAGGCGGCGTATCGGACGTGGGTGTTCTCCCGAAGCCGGTGGACAGCGACGCCATTCTGCCAGTGAGCGTTTTCAAGGTGGCCACTGATCGGGTGACGGCGGTGACGCGAACCGGGGTGCGCAACGGACAGGGCTCCTGTGCCGTTGCGAGAGGTGGTCGACGTCTCAACTCAGCAGCAAAGGAGCCCTGTTGGTTCCGTATTCTGTCGCACTCGACCTGCCCCACGCTCTGGTCGAGTGGGTCACGATACTCATCGTCACCCGTGACGGTGACCGGCATTGCAAACTCCCGCCGCACCGCCGCACCGCCGCACCGCCGCACCGCCGTGCGCTGGTCGCACTCGTGTACCTGCGCCGCCACGACATCCTCACGAGGATCGCCGCGGCATGCGACATATCCGTCGGCACCACCCATGCTTACGTCGCCGCGGTCACCGGTCTGCTCGCCGAGCAGGCGCCGGGCCTGCTGAAGACGCTCCGCGCGCCCGACCCGGACTTCGTGCTCCTGGACGGCACGCTCGCAGAGTGCGACCGCGTCGGCGACGGCAAGGCCGACTACTCCTCGAAACACAAGCGGCACGGGGTGAACGTGCAGGTCGTCACGGACCCGGCCGGCGGGATTCTGTGGCTGTCGCCGGCACTGCCGGGCCGGACCCACGATCTGACGGCCGCCCGCACCCACAAGATCCCCCGGATCTGCGCGCGCCAGGGCGTTCCGATCCTCTCCAACATGGCCTACATCGGCGCGGGCGAGTGGGTCACCACAGCCAAGCGCCGCCCGCCAGGCGGTGAACTCACCCTCACCGCGCGAACCGTGAACCGGGCCTTGTCCGCGGCCCGGGCACCCGTCGAACGAGGCATGGCACGGCTGAAGTCCTAGCAGATCTTCCGCAGATCCTGCGTCAGCCCCAGCCGCATGAGCGGCATCACCAAAGCAGTCCTCACCCTGGAGAAGCAACGCTGAAAACGCTCAGTGTTTGGCACCCGCGCCGCCGTCCCCGGCCCACAACCCGAGGATCTCCCTCTGGCCTTCGGTGGTGACGGCCAGGGCCACGTAAATCGGCCGGTTGGCGCTATCCCGGATGGCCACATGGCCCATGCGCCCGTTGGCGTACTCGACATAGATTGAACCGGCCTGACGCCCAGAGAGGGACGCCCACCGAAGATCCCGGATGTCAGTGAGCCTCTTTCATCCTGTGCTGGAGGGTGAAATGGGCTGGTCGGCGGTGGTGGTGACTAGGCAGGGCCCCTCGTCGTTGGCGTGGTGATTCCACTCATCACACCGGCGACCGAAGGGGTCCTGTTGGTTCTGTATCCTGCCACGCTCGACGTCCCGCATGAGCTTGTTGAGCATGTCGCCTGGCTGCTGTAGGAGCAACGCCGGACCCTTAACACCCGCTGGCGCAAGCTCGGCTGCTTTAAGCAGGCACTGCTGGCGCTGGTCCATCTGCGTAAGAACGAGACGTTCGCGCAGCTCGGAGCCGGTTTCGGGATATCGCAGGCCACCGCCTGGCGGTACGTGGACGAGGTCTTGATCACGACGAGGTCGATGCCTCGCTCCAGGAGGAGGGTGGCGGTCGAGTGCCGGAGGGCATGGAAGCGGATCACTCGAAATCCGGCGCCTTCGAGGAGGTGGCGGGAAGGACGTGTGAGGTCGGTGGGATCGAACGCTAGGGGATCTCGTGAGAGTTCAGTGCGTGTCGCGGACCACGTGGGTTCCCGGGCCGGAGTACGAGACCATCACGTGGGGTGAGCTGCTTCCCATGCTCTCCGCCTTGGCTGAACACTTCGCCCTGGGGCTGCAGGCGATCGGATCCGCGCTGTCGGAGGTCGCGCCTTTCGTCGGCTGGCTGGAGGGCCAGGGGGTTGGCCTCCAGCGGTTCCACCGCGCACCCCGCCTCGTGCGCCGGTAGTCCGGGAACGACGGCCCGGGGGCGGGGCCGGAGCGGTGAGGCTCCGGGCCCGCCCCCGGTGCTGCCGGGCTACGACGGGAGTTCCGCCCGTACCGTCCTCGCCGCCGTGACCAGGTTCTCCAGGGACGCCCTCGTCTCCGGCCAGCCGCGGGTCTTCAGGCCGCAGTCCGGGTTCACCCAGAGGCGTTCCGCGGGGATCGCCTCCAGGCCCGTGCGCAGGAGCTGGGCCGCCTCCTGGGTGCTCGGCACCCGGGGGGAGTGGATGTCGTACACGCCCGGTCCCGCCTCACGCGGATAGCCGTGCGCCGCCAGTTCGCGGGCCACCTGCATGTGCGAGCGGGCCGCCTCCAGGCTGATGACGTCCGCGTCCAGGTCGTCGATCGCCTGGACGATGTCCCCGAACTCCGCGTAGCACATGTGCGTGTGGATCTGCGTGTCCGGACGCACCCCCGCGGTGGTCAGCCGGAACGCCTCCGTCGCCCACGCCAGGTACCCGGCCCGGTCGGCCTCGCGCAGCGGCAGCGTCTCGCGCAGCGCCGGTTCGTCGACCTGGATGACCGACGTGCCCGCCGCCTCCAGGTCGTTCACCTCGTCGCGCAGGGCGAGGGCGACCTGGCGGGCCGTCTCGCCCAGCGGCTGGTCGTCGCGGACGAACGACCAGGCCAGCATCGTCACCGGCCCGGTCAGCATGCCCTTGACCGGACGGTCCGTCAGGGACTGGGCGTACGTCGTCCACCGCACCGTCATCGGCTCGGGACGCGAGATGTCCCCGGCCAGCACCGGCGGGCGCACGTAGCGCGTGCCGTAGGACTGCACCCAGCCGTGCCGGGTGGCGAGGTAGCCGGTGAGCTGCTCCGCGAAGTACTGGACCATGTCGTTGCGTTCGGGCTCGCCGTGCACCAGGACGTCGATGCCGGTCTTCTCCTGGAAGGAGACGACCTCCTGGATCTCCGCCCTGATCCGCTCCTCGTACCCCGCCGTGTCGATCCGGCCCGCGCGCAACGCGGCCCGCGCGGTGCGCAGTTCACCGGTCTGCGGGAACGATCCGATGGTCGTCGTCGGCAGCAGCGGCAGCCCGAGGTGGGCGCGCTGCGCGGCCGTCCGCTCGGCGTAGGGCTGCGAGCGGCGCGCGTCGCTGTCGGTGACGGCCGCGGCCCGCGCCCGCACCGCCGGGTCCCGCGTGATCGGCGACGACGCGCGGGACGCCAGGTCCGCCCGGTTCGCGGCGAGTTCGGCGGAGACGGCGTCCGTGCCGTGCCGCAGCCCCTTCGCGAGGGTGACGATCTCGGCGGTCTTCTGCCGGGCGAAGGCCAGCCAGCGCAGGATCTGCGGCTCGATGTCCCGCTCCACCGCGGCGTCCAGCGGCACGTGCAGCAGCGAGCAGGACGCGGCGACGTCGACCCGGTCCGCCAGACCCAGCAGCGTGCCGAGGGTGGACAGGGACGCGCCGAGGTCGTTGACCCAGATGTTGCGGCCGTTGACGACACCGGCGACCAGCCGCTTGCCGGGCAGTCCGCCGACGGCGGCGAGCGCGTCCAGGTTGGCCGCGGCGGCCTCCGTGAAGTCCAGCGCGAGCCCCTCGACGGGCGCCTTGGCGAGGACGGGCAGCGCGTCGCCGAGCCGGTCGAAGTACGACGCCACCAGCAGCTTCGGCCGGTCGGTGAGGCCGCCGAGGTCACGGTAGGCGCGCGTGGCGGCGTTCAGCTCGGCCGGGGTGCGGTCCTGGACCAGGGCGGGCTCGTCGAGCTGCACCCACTCGGCGCCCGCAGCCCGCAGCTCGGCGAGGACCTGGGCGTACACCGGCAGCAGCCGGTCGAGCAGGGTGAGCGGCTCGAAGTCGGCGGCCACCCCGGGCGCGGGCTTGGCCAGCAGCAGGTAGGTGACGGGGCCGACCAGCACCGGACGGGCCGTCAGACCCAGCGCCAGCGCCTCCTTCAACTCGGCCACCTGCTTCGCCGGGTCGGCGGCGAACTCCGTCTCGGGGCCCAACTCCGGCACCAGGTAGTGGTAGTTGGTGTCGAACCACTTGGTCATCTCCAGCGGCGCGACCTCCTGGGTGCCGCGCGCCATCGCGAAGTAGCCGTCCAGCGGATCGGCGGCGACGGCGTCCCGGTGCCGTTCGGGGATCGCGCCGACCATGACGGTGGTGTCCAGGACGTGGTCGTAGTACGAGAAGTCGCCCGTGGGCACCTCGTCGACGCCGGCCTCGGCCAGCTGGTTCCAGTTCGTACGGCGCAGGTCGGCGGCGGTGGTCCGGAGGGCGTCGGCGTCGACGCGGCCCTTCCAGTACCCCTCGACGGCCTTCTTGAGCTGCCGGTCCTGCCCCTGACGGGGGTAGCCGTACACGGTGGCCCGTGCTGCCGCGGCTGCGGGCTTGGTGGTCACGGAGATCTCCTTCGCGAGACGAATCCCTGAGATCCCGGTGAGGGATCGCGGACGCGAAGGGTGGCCGACCGGACGGCCCCGACGTCGCGCGGCACAGCGCTGTCGTCCGTTCGGTCCTGCTCGCCGACCCGCCCACGAGGTCACCGGAATGTCCGCGCGCGAGTCGTCGCGCACGGGCAGTGGCAGGTCTTCGGACTCGCGGGCACGTCCTCCCGGAGGAGGGCACCTACTGGCCGTCGCTTCCCAGACCCGGCCGGGCCCAGTGCGTATGACGGCGGTCGTTCCCGCTCACCGCTGCGGGGCAGTCCCGGATTCCCACCGGGTTCCCTCTTGCGACGCATCCCGCCTGGCGGACGGGGCGAACCAGCTGCGCGGACCAGCCTAGACGCCCGCCGACGCGCGCGGTGCGTGCCGTCCACGATGCGGATGGTGAGGAGACCCACGCCGGGAGGGGGCATGGGCCCCGGGACGGCCGGGAAGCAGCGGGCCCGCCTGACCGACATCGGCCCAGGTCAGCCCGGCGTCACACCGGTGCGGCCCTCCGAGGTTCCGCCGACGCGCGTCAGTCCTCGCGCTCCGCCGCCGTGACGATGCCGTACGTCACCAGCCCGTACAGCAGGTGCGGCACCACGTCCGACGTCCAGTCCTTCGGCGACCAGGTGGTCGGGTCGCTCACCCCGAGCCGGGCCATCGGCAGGTCGGTCGCGGTCATCGCGAGGAGCCCGGTGGCCAGGCCGCCCAGCCACCACGGCATCCGCACCCCGGCCCGGCGCAGCGCCGAGACGGCCGCCCCGGTGCCGCAGCCGACGACGATGCCCGACAGGGCGCCCAGCCCGGAGAGCCGGTTGTCCAGGTCGCCCTTCGGGTCGGGCACCGGGTACCCGATGTCCTGGGCGATCCGCTCCACGACCTGTGCCGGGGCCTCGCTCGAGGGTCTTCCCCGCCAGGCCATGTCGGCGTAGGTCACCGCGTTCAGTACGGTCGTGCCGGCCGCGCCGGCCATGCCACCACGCACGATGCTCTCGATCATGCCCGGCCGAGTTCCCCCGTCGGCCGTTTCCGAATCAGCCGTCGCGGCCGGTCCGCGGCTACCGCATCGCGACCAGCACGACGGAGCCGAGCACGCTGGTCGTCACGAAGTACGGCGCGTTGAGGACGCCGTAGTAGAGCGGGCGCGGGAAGTTCGGGTTGATGGCGATCTGGAACGTCATCGCGCCCAGGTAGCCGACCCCGACGAGGAGCCCGAAGACGACGGCGTCGCCGATGCCGGTGATGTCGAGCGCCTCGATGAGAACGGCGCTGGTCAGCACGGTCACCAGGGTGCACAGCAGCGGTCCGGCCACCGTGACGGGCGTCGGCGCGGGCGGCTGCGCGCCCTCCCGCCCGAGGGCGACGGCGTACGGCTTGGCGATCACGACGGCGAACCACACTCCGGCGATCAGGAACGACGCGACCGCCGCGATCGCGAGGGCGGCCCAGTTGATGTCGGCGAGGACGGAGAACACGCGAAGACCCCTTGCAGGCGAGCGGCCCCTGCGGCCGCTGACAGAAGGAGTCTCGACGGGGTGGAGGACAGGTTGTGTCCGCTACCGCTCGCCCTCCGACAGCCCCCGTCGAGCAGCCACCCGCCGTCCACCCGCCTCGGCCCGCCGACCCCCGGGCCCCCGCCCGGCCACGTCTCGCTCATCTACTCCGCCCCTCCCGTATCCCGGGCTCCCGGCCCGGCCACTTCTCGCTCACCTACTCCGCCCCTCCCGCACCCCGGGCCCCTCCCGCACCCCGGGCCCCTCCCGCACCCCGGGCCCCGCCCGGCCATGGGCCCACTCACCCACCCCGGCCGCTGCACCCCCTCTCACCAAGGAACCCCACCCGCGTCGAGCACCTCGTCCGGTGTGCCGCGGGCGGTGAGGCGGCCCTCGCGCAGGAGCAGGCAGGTGTGTGCCGCGCGGGCCGCCTCCAGGTCGTGGGTGGCCTGCACGACGGTCGTGCCGTCGGCGACCAGTTCGGTGAGCAGGGCCGCGATGCCCGCCCTGGCCTCCGGGTCGAGCCCTGTCGTCGGCTCGTCCAGGAGCAGCAGGTCCGAACCCTGGGCGATCCCCTGTGCCATCAGGGCGCGTTGACGTTGCCCGCCCGACAGCTCGCCCAGTTGCCGCCCGGCCAGGTCGGACACGGCCAGCCGTTCCATGGCCGCGTCCACCACGTTCCGGTCGTGCCGGGTCAGCCGCCGCCACGGGCCCCGCTCCTGCCACCGTCCCATCTCGACGGTCTGCCGCACCGTCAGCGGGAGTTCGTCGCCGACGGTCGTGCGCTGCGGCACGAACGCCGGGGGGCGGCCGCCGATGTGCCGGAGCTGTCCCGCCGTGGCCGTGATCACACCGGCGAGCACGCCGAGCAGCGTGGACTTGCCGCTGCCGTTCGGTCCGACGAGCGCAGTCATCGTCAACGCCGGTATGTCAGCGGTGAGTTGACGCAGGACCGGGGTTCCGGAGTAGCCCGCCTCCAGGCCGGTGAACCGGACGCGGACGCCGTCGTCGTCGCCGTCGGACGGACCGACGGGGTGTTTGTTGAACATGATTGTCATTGTAGGGTCAGCGTATGGAGTGGTTGACGGACCCCTTTGAGGTGACCTTTGTGCAAAGGGCCTTGTGGGGCGGGTTTCTGGTGTCTGCGATCTGTGCCCTGGCGGGCACCTGGGTGGTGCTCAGGGGGATGGCTTTCCTCGGCGACGCCATGTCCCACGGGCTGCTGCCCGGGGTCGCGGTGGCGGCGCTGCTCGGCGGGAACCTGCTGGTCGGGGCCCTGGTGAGCGCGGCGGTCATGACGGCGGGCGTCACCGCCCTCGGCCGCGCCCCGCGGCTCTCCCGGGACACCGGCATCGGTCTGCTCTTCGTCGGCATGCTGTCGCTCGGCGTGATCATCGTCTCGCGGTCGCAGTCCTTCGCCGTCGACCTGACCGGCTTCCTCTTCGGCGACGTCCTCGCCGTCCGTGAGGACGACCTGGTGCTGCTCGGCGCGGCGCTGCTGCTGGCGCTCCTGGTGTCGCTCCTCGGCCACCGGGCCTTCCTCGCCCTGGCGTTCGACCCCCGCAAGGCCCGCACGCTCGGACTGCGCCCGCGCCTGGCCCACGCGGTGCTGCTCGGGCTGCTGGCGCTCGCCATCGTCGCGTCCTTCCACATCGTGGGGACCCTGCTGGTCCTCGGCCTGCTCATCGCACCGCCCGCCGCCGCCCTGCCCTGGGCGCGTGGGGTGCGCGGGGTGATGGCCCTCGCCGCGCTGCTCGGCGCGGGCGCCGTGTTCGGCGGGCTGCTGCTGTCCTGGCACCTGGGCACCGCGGCCGGGGCGACCGTCGCCGCCCTCGCGGTCTGCTTCTTCTTCCTCTCCCACCTGGCCTCGGCCGTCCGCCACCGGCGCCGTTCCGGCCGTGCCGACGTCCCCGAGCCCGCCCTCCGACCGATCGAGACCCGATGAGGCGAAATCCCGTGCCCGTCCGACCCACCGTCCTCGTCTGGACGCCGGTCCTGCTGACCGCCGTCCTGCTGAACACCGGCTGCGCGGGCCCGGACGACACCCCGTCCGCGGCCCCGGCCTCCTCCTCGCCCGTCCCGCACGGCTATGTCGAAGGCGCCGAGGAGGCTCCCGAGCAGCAGTCCCGGCTGCTGCTCGGCGACGCCGGCAGCGGCGCCACCCGGGTCCTCGACCTGATCACCGGGAAGGTCGTCGCCTCAGGGAAGGCCGGGGGCATCGACGGCATCGCCACCGACGGCCGGTTCGGCTACCTGCCCGGTAGCACCGGGACCAGGGTCGTCGACACCGGCGCCTGGACGGTCGACCACGGCGACCACGTCCACTACTACCGGACGAAGACCCGCACGGTCGGCGACCTCGCGGGCGGCACCGGCGCCCGGGTGCACGGCGACGCGGGCGTGACCGTCGTGACCGGGGCGGACGGCAGGGCGCGCGTCCTGCGCAGGGCCGACCTCGACGCGGGCCGCACCGGCACCCCCACCGCGCTCACCGGCACCTACGCCGGGGCCGTGGTGCCCTACGCGGAACACCTCGTCGCCGTCGAGGCGGACCCGGGCGGGGACACGGACCGTCCGGCGGTCGTCGTGCTCGACCGCGCGGGCAGGCCCGTCGCGTCACCCGGCGCCGTCTGCGAGGACCCGAGGGGCGAGGCGGTCACCCGGCGGGGCGTCGTGCTCGGATGCGCCGACGGCGCGCTCCTCGTCCGGGAGGACGACGGCCGGTTCACCGCCGAGCGCATCCCCTACGGGCGGGACGTGCCCCGCGCGCAGCGGGCCGCCGCGTTCCGCCACCGGCCCGGCAGCACCACCCTCACCGCCCCCGCCGGGAAGGACGCCGTCTGGACCCTCGACGTCACCGCCCGCACCTGGAAGCGGATACCGACCGGGCCCGTCGTCGCCGTCAACACCGCGGGCGAGGGCTCCCCGCTGCTCGTCCTGGAGTCGGACGGCGCCCTGCACTCCTACGACAGCGCCGACGGCCGTGAACTCGCCGTCACCGCACGGCTGGTGAAGGAGCCCGGCGGACCGGGCGGGGCGGCCCCCGTCATCGAGATCGACCGCAGCCGCGCCTACCTCAACGACGCCGAGGGCAGACGCGTGCACGAGATCGACTACCTGGACGACCTGCGGGTCGCCCGGACCTTCGACCTCGATCTGCGGCCCTCCCTGATGGTGGAGACCGGCCGATGAGCGCGCGGGCGCGGACGGCGCGGATACGCGCGCTGGTCCTGACCGTGATCAGCCTCGTCTCCCTCGGCACGGTCTCCGGCTGCGCGCGCGGCGACGCACCGGCCCGGATCGTGGTGACCACCAACATCCTCGGTGACGTCACCCGCGAGATCGTCGGCGACGAGGCCGAGGTGAGCGTCCTCATGAAGGCCGACGCCGACCCGCACTCCTTCGGCGTCTCGGCCGTCCAGGCGGCCGAACTGGAACGCGCCGACCTGGTCGTCTACAACGGGCTCGGCCTGGAGGAGAACGTGCTGCGGCACGTGACGGCCGCCCGCGAGTCCGGCGTGCCCGTCTTCGAGACCGGCCGGGCCGTCGACCCCCTGACCTTCGGCACCGGCGGCGAGGGCGACCCGGCGGCGGAGGCCGGGCGGCCCGACCCGCACTTCTGGACCGACCCCGACCGGATGCGCACGGCCGTCGGCCTGATCGCCGACCAGGTCGTCGAGCACGTCGACGGCGTGGACGAGCGGACCGTGCGGAAGAACGCCGAGCGCTACGACGCCCGCCTGCGCGACCTCACCGCCTGGATGGAGAAGTCCTTCGCGGCGATCCCCGAGGACCGGCGCTCCCTGGTCACCAACCACCACGTCTTCGGCTACCTCGCCGACCGCTTCGGACTGCGGGTCATCGGCGCGGTCATCCCCAGCGGCACCACCCTGGCCTCGCCCAGCTCCTCCGACCTGCGCTCCCTCGTGCTCGCCATGGAACGGGCGCACGTGCGGACCGTGTTCGCCGACTCCTCCCGGCCCACCCGGCTCAGCGAGGTGCTGCGCCAGGAGACGGGCGGCCGGGTGCGGATCGTCGCCCTCTACTCGGAGTCCCTGACCGGCAGCGGCGGGGGAGCCCCCACCTACCTGGACATGATGCGCGCCAACACCGGCGCCATCGCCGACGGCCTGACCGGCGGCTGAACGGATCTCCCCGGCGGACCCGCGACCCGGGCCGCCGACCACCCCACCCACCCCGACACCGCGCCCCCGTGGCCGGAGAGGAAGACACCCGGATGAACCAGTCGATACGCGGCAGGAACCTCACGGCGGCGGCGCTGGCCCTGGCCGCGACCGTCGCGCTGACCGCCTGCGGCGCGGAGACCGAGGCCGCGTCCGACGCGCGGCCCGCGAAGGCCACGCCCGCCCCCGTCGCCGACCCCGTGGTCGCCTCCTTCGACGGCGGCCTCTACGTCCTCGACGGCGACACCCTCAAGCTCCGCAAGACCGTCGAGCTGTCCGGCTTCAACCGCGTCAACCCGGCCGGAGACGACGAGCACGTCGTCGTCTCCACCGACAGCGGCTTCAAGATCATGGACGCCACCCGGCAGACCTTCACCGGCGTCGAGTTCCCGGGTGCCAAGCCCGGCCACGTCGTCCGGCACGCCGGCCGCACCACCCTCTTCTCCGACGGCACCGGCAAGGTCACCGTCTTCGACCCGGACGCTCTCGACGGCGACCGCAAGCCCGACAGCCGCACCTACACCTCGGCCGAGCCGCACCACGGCGTCGCGCTCGAACTGGCCGACGGCAGGCTCCTGTCCACCCTCGGCACCGAGGAGAAGCGCACCGGCGCCCTCGTCCTGGACAAGGACGGACGGGAGATCGACCGGGCCGAGAACTGCCCCGGCGTGCACGGCGAGGCCGCCGCCGAGGGGGAGGCGATCGCCGTCGGCTGCGAGAACGGCGTACTCCTCTACCGGGACGGGAAGTTCACCAAGGTCGACGCCCCCGACGACTACGGGCGCATCGGCAACCAGGCGGGCAGCGACGCGTCCCCGGTGCTCCTCGGCGACTACAAGACCGACAAGGAGGCCGAGTTGGAGCGGCCGACCCGGGTCTCGCTGATCGACACGGAGAAGGCGAAGCTGCGGCTGGTCGACCTCGGCGCCAGCTACTCCTTCCGCTCGCTGGGCCGCGGCCCCGAGGGCGAGGCGCTGGTGCTCGGCACCGACGGCGTCCTGCGCGTCCTGGACCCGGCGACGGGCACGGTGCGCGAGAAGATCAGCGCGGTGGCCGCCTGGCAGGAGCCGCTGGACTGGCAGCAGCCCAGGCCCGCCCTCTTCGTGCGCGCGCACACGGCGTACGTCTCCGAACCCGCGAAGCGCGCGCTGCACGCGTTCGACCTGCGGTCGGGCGAGAAGGTGGCCTCGGTGACCCTGCCGAAGAGCACCAACGAGCTCTCCGGAACGGTCGCGGGCCACTGAGCGCCTCCGGCCGCCGCACCGGCACCCCCGCCGGTGCGGCGGCCGGACGCCCGGTCCGCAGGCGCCGTGACCGACCGCGGTCACGGTGAGGAGCGCCCGGCTCGTGTGCCGTACCCGGTGGCGGCGGCCACCGGGGCGTGCGACGACGGCCCGCCGGTGACGGGGACCACCGGCGGGCCGTCGGCGTTCAGACCTCGGGGCGTGAGTGTCTGACGGCCTGCCTGACCTCGGTCTCGACCGTGTCGCGCGGCCGTCCCTCGTCCTTCGCGTACTCGGCGACCGTCGACTGGACCTCGCGGGCCAGGTCGCGCCAGGCACGCCACGCGGTCTCGTACGTGTCGGACTGCTGTCCGCTCCAGCCGCCCTGGTGCGTCGGCGGCCCGTAGGAGGCGCGCAGCTCCTCGACCCGGGTGTGGGCCTGGTCGGCGGCGCGCTGCTTCTCCACCAGTTCGTCGAAAGTGTGTGTCATATGTAATGACCATAAGGACGGTTCCGCGGTCCCGCGCGTCGAGCACGACGACGCGGGCCGAGCGCCGCCGGGCACCGGGTCCGGAACACGTGCGGGAGCCGACGCGCCCGCTGGTCAGGGACGCGTGCGGGAGCCCGCGTGCCCGCTGGGGCATGGGGCTCGGGAGCCCGCCGGTCCGCCGACGGCACGCGGGACGGGAACACCCCGCCCACCGGCCAGGCACCGGACCGTGGTCCCACCCCCTGGCCGGGCGCTCGGCGGAGCCCCTGTCCGTCAGGCGCTCGCCGGGAGCCCCCGCCCGTTGGTCGGACGTCGGACGGGAGCGCCCTCCGCTGCCGGTCAGGCGCCGGACCCGGGCCCCGTCTACCGGCCGGACGCCGGTTGGGAGCGCCCCGCCCGCTGGCCAGGCGCTTGCTCGGAGCCCCTGCCCCCTGGCCGGGGGTGGACCGGAGCACCTGCCCCTGCGGGCGTCCGACCGGCGCCCCCGCCTCCCTGATCCCCCCACCCCTCGACCCGCCCGCCCTCGACGCCCCCGGCGCTCAGTTCCCCGGTGTCGGCGTGGATGTCAGTGCCGTCTCCGTCGCGGGCAGGGCTGCCGTTCTGTCGGTCTCGACCAGGCCGATGCGGGTGCGGCGGTCGAGCAGGTCGGCTGCGTCCAGGGCGCCCTCGTGGCGGACCGCCCAGAGCAGTTCGGCGACGGTGACCTGGCCGCCGGGGTGCGCCCGCTCGGCGAGCCGGGGATCGGCCTCGGCCAGGGCCCGCACCGCCGGTGCCTCGGTGCCGTACCGCCGGACCAGCCGGGCGGGCGCCCGGAGCGCGGCGAGGACCTCCGGCCGGGCGGCGCCGACCAGCGGGAGCGCCGTCGTCCTGGACGGCCCCGCGGCCAGGCCGCGGACGCGGACCGCCGTGTCGACGGCGTCCTGCGCCATCCGCCGGTAGGTGGTGAGCTTGCCGCCGACCACGGTGACCACGCCGTCCGGTGAGGTCAGCACCGCGTGCCTGCGGGAGATGTCGGAGGTCTTGGCCCGGCCGCCGTCCCGTCCGGGCCGCCCGGTGTCGAGCAGCGGGCGCAGTCCGGCGAAGGCGCCCACCACGTCCGCCCGGCGCACCGGGGTGTCGAGGACGGAGCCGAGGACGTCGAGCAGGAACCCGATGTCCGCCTCCGGCACCTCGGGCACGTCCGGGACCGGGCCGGTCACCGGCTCGTCGGTGAGGCCGACGTAGACCCGGCCGTCGTCCTGCGGCAGCACCAGCACGAACCGGTTGCTCTCGCCGGGGACCGGGATGTGCAGCCCGGCCGGGAGCGGGCCGATGGCCTCCGCGCGCAGCACCAGATGGGTGCCGCGCGAGGGCCGCACCCGGATGCCGTCGACCAGGCCGCCCGCCCAGACCCCGGACGCGTTCACCACCGCGCGGGCGCGTATCTCGCCCTCCTCGCCGGTGAGTTCGTCGCGGACGCGGGCGCCGGTCGCCGTCAGTCCGAGGGCCCTGACCCGGGTGAGGATCCGGGCGCCGTGTCCGGCGGCGGTGCGGGCGAGGGCGGTCACCAGACGGGCGTCGTCGGTGAGTCCGCCGTCCCAGGACAGCAGGCCGCCGCGGAGGCCGCCGGTGCGCAGGGCCGGGGCGAGGTGCCGGGTCTCCACCGGGGAGAGGCGGCGCGGCGGGGGCAGGGTGGCGCGGGCGGTGCGGGCGGCGAGGCGCAGTCCGTCACCGGCCCGGAACCCGGCCAGCGTGAGCGCCGCCCGGCCCCGGGAGACCAGCGGGGTCAGCGGCAGCACGAAGGGCTGGGCGCGGACCAGGTGCGGGGCGGTGCGCTCCATCAGCACGCCCCGTTCGACGGCGCTCTCGTGCGCCACGTCCACCTGGCCCGAGGCGAGGTACCGCAGGCCGCCGTGGACGAGTTTGCTGCTCCAGCGGGAGGTGCCGAAGGCCAGGTCGTGGGCGTCGATCGCGGCGACGCGCAGACCCCGGGCCGCCGCGTCGAGGGCGGCACCGGTGCCGGTCGCGCCGAGGCCGACGACCAGGACGTCCACCGCGGGACCGCCGACGGTGGCGGCCAGTTCGCGCGAGCGGCGGGCCGCGGAGAGCGAGGATCCGGGGCGGTTCACGGGGCGAGGCTCCTCTCCAGGACGGAACGCAGCTCCCCGAGAAGGGCCTCGGCGGACAGCTCCGGGTCCGACGCGTCGGTCATGGTGCGCAGGGACAGGGCGAACGACTGCACGGTCAACAGCAGTGCGCGGGCCTGCCGTTCGGGGTGTCCCGACCGTACCGAGCCGTCCGCGTGCCCCTCCCGCAGCGCCCCGGAGAGCAGCGCGAGCAGCGCCTCCTGGCTGGCGCCACGCCGGTCGAGGACGTACGGCAGCAGCAGTTCGGGATCGACGTCGACGATCTTGCGGAAGAGGGGGTGGGCGCGGAAGGAGCGGACGCCGTCCACCAGGCCGGTCACCAGCAGGTCACGGGCGGCGGTGCCGGGGGCGCGCTCGGGCAGGGCGCCGGTGGCGACGGCGATCCACTCACGGGTCATCAGGTCGCCGACCAGGGAGCGGACGTCGGGCCAGCGCCGGTAGAGCGTCATCCGGGAGACGCCCGCCCGCCGGGCCACGTCGGTGAGGGTGGTGCGGCGCACCCCGACGGCGAGGACGCAGTCGCGGACGGCGTCGAGGATCGGGTCGTTCTCGGAGGCGCTTCCCGCGCCCTCCGGATGGTTGTGACGAATAGGCGTCATGTGTCACAGTGTAACGCCCCTGAGGCCGCCAGCGGCCCCGACCGCCGACACGACCCGTGAGGACGACCGCGATGGACATGCTCTGGAGCGGCTGGGGCGACCCGGCCGAGGCCGCACCGCTCCCGGAGACGGTGACCGGACTGCTGCGCGACCTGCTCGGGGTCAGGCCCCGTGCCGCCGGACCCCGCGCCCTCGCCTCACTCGACGTCCCCGCGCCCGACCTGCCCGACGCCGTCCTGGACGACCTGACCACCGCCGTCGGCGGCGCCGACCGGGTCCGCACCGACGCCGAGACCCGTGTGCGGCACACCCGCGGCAAGTCCACCCCCGACCTGCTGCGCATCCGCGACGGCGACCTCTCCGACGTCCCGGCCGCCGTCCTGCTGCCCGAGGACCACGACGACGTCCTCGCCGTCCTGCGGACCTGCGCGCGCCACGGCCTGCCGCTGGTGCCGTTCGGCGGCGGCACCTCCGTCGTCGGCGGCCTCGCCCCCGCCCGCCGCGGCCCCTTCGCCGCCCTCGACCTGCGCCGGATGGACCGCCTCCTGGCCGTCGACCCGGTCTCCCGCACCGCCACCCTCCAGCCGGGTCTGCGCGGCCCGCGCGCCGAGGAACTGCTCGCCGCGCACGGCTTCACCCTCGGCCACTTCCCGCAGTCCTGGGAGTGGGCCACCATCGGCGGGTTCGCCGCCACCCGCTCCAGCGGCCAGGCGTCCGCCGGGTACGGACGCTTCGACGAGATGGTCCTCGGCCTCACCCTCGCCACCCCCGAGGGCACCCTCGACACCGGCCGAGCCCCGCGCTCCGCCGCCGGACCCGACCTGCGCCAGCTCCTGCTCGGCTCCGAGGGCGCGTTCGGCGTCCTGACCTCGGTGACCGTCCGGGTCAGGCCCGTCCCCGAGGTCCGCCGCTACGAGGGCTGGCACTTCGCCTCCTTCGAGGAGGGCGCCGCCGCCCTGCGCCGCCTCGCCCAGGACGGCCCCCGCCCCACCGTGCTGCGCCTGTCCGACGAGACCGAGAGCCTGGTCGGCCTCGCCCAGCCCGAGGGGATCGGCGCCGCCGAGCCGCCCGCCGCGGGCTGCACCGCCGTCGCCGGGTACGAGGGCACCGCCGAGGACACCGACCACCGGCAGCGGCACGCGGCCGCCGTGCTGCGGGCCTGCGGCGGCACACCGCTGGGCGGGGAACCGGGGGAGCGCTGGGCGCACGGCCGCTACACGGCGCCCTACCTGCGCGACGCGCTCCTCGACGCGGGCGCCTTCGCCGAGACCCTGGAGACGGCGGCCTTCTGGTCCCGGGTGCCCGAGCTGTACGCCGCCGTCCGCGCCGCGCTCACCGGCACGCTCACCGAGGCGGGCACCCCGCCCCTGGTCATGTGCCACATCTCGCACGTCTACGAGAACGGCGCCTCCCTCTACTTCACCGTCGTCAGCGCCCAGGGCGACGAACCCCTCGCCCACTGGGCGCGCGCCAAACGCGCCGCGAACGACGCGATCCTCGCCGCCGGTGGCACCATCAGCCACCACCACGGCGTCGGCACCGACCACCGCGACGCCTACCTCGACGAGGCGGGCCCGCTCGGGATCGGGGCGCTGCGCGCCGTGAAGCGGCGGCTCGACCCGGCGGGTGTCCTCAACCCCGGTGTCCTGCTGCCCCTCGACTGACCACCACCGCCCGCCCCCGACTCCGCCCGCCCCTGGAGGCGCACCGATGCGACAGTTCACCGCCGTCGTCAACCCCACCGCGGGCCGAGCGGCCGGTGCCGCCGCGCTGCTCGCCGTCGCCCGGCGGCTGCGGGAGGCGGGCGCGGAGCTGGAGACCGCCTACAGCGGCAGCCTCGACCACGCGAAGGACCTCGCCCGCGAGGCCGGGGCGCGGGGCCGGGTGGTGCTCGCCGTCGGCGGCGACGGCATCGCGGGCGGCATCGGCGGCGCCCTCAGCGGCACCGGCGGCGTCCTCGGCCTGGTCCCGGCCGGACGCGGCAACGACTTCGCGCGCGCCCTGCGACTGCCGTCCGACCCCGGGGAGTTGGCGGACGTCCTGCTGCACGGCACCCCGCGCCCGGTCGACACCGTCGAGGTCAGCTCCGCCGTCCACGACCGCGCCGTCGTCCTCGGCAGCGTCTACGCCGGGGTCGACGCGCTCGCCAACCTGCACGCCAACCGGTCCCGGCTGCTGCGCGGCGCCGCCTCCTACTACGCGGGCGGCCTGCGCGCCGTCGCCACCTGGCGGGCGGCCCGCTACCGGGTCACCGTGGACGGCACCGAGCACCCGCACACCGGCTACACCGTGGTCGCCGCCAACTCCGGCTACTACGGCTCCGGCCGGGCCGTCGCCCCCGACGCCCGGGTCGACGACGGACTCCTGGACGTCGTCCTGATCCGCGACGCGCCCCGCCGCCTCTTCTTCGCCCTGATGAACGACCTGACCACGGGCGCCCACGTGCACCGGCCCCAGGTGGAGATCCTGCGCGGCCGCGAGGTCCGCATATCCGCCGACCGGGAGATCCCCTACGGCGCGGACGGCGAGGTCGACGCCGTCCTGCCGGTGACGGCCAGGGTGCTGCCGGGCGCCCTGCGCGTCCTGTACGGCACCCCGCGGCCGCCCGGAACCCGCCCCTGACCAGGGACGGTCCGGACACGTCCGCGCGCACCACCCCTTAGAGTGCTCGGCGTGCCCACCCTCCTGATCGTCCATCACACGCCCTCCCCGAACTGCCAGGCGCTCCTGGAGGCCGTCGTCGCCGGGGCCACCGCGCCGGAGATCGAGGGCGTCGACGTCGTCCGCCGCCCCGCCCTCTCGGCCACCGCCTCCGACGTCCTGGCCGCCGACGCCTGCCTGCTGGGCACCCCGGCCGCCATCGGCTACATGTCCGGCGCCCTCAAGCATTTCTTCGACCAGGTCTACTACCCGTGCCTGGACGCCACCCGGGGCCGCCCCTACGGCTGCTGGGTGCACGGCGGCAGCGACGTCACCGGCGCCGTGCGCGCCGTCGGGTCGATCGCCGGGGGCCTCGGCTGGCGGGCGGCGGCCGCACCCGTGACCGTCACCGGCACCCCGTCCCGGCAGGACCTGGAGTCCTGCCGCGAGCTGGGAGCCGTCCTGGCCGCGGGCCTGACGGACTGACAGGTCGCGCGCCCCGCCCGCGGCGCCCGCACCACCCGGGGGTGCCCGCACCCGATGTCCGAGCCAGGCTCTAAGCTCCTCGCCATGAACGAGGGGGACAGCGGCAGACGCGTGGTCGACGGGCGCTTCGCACTGGAGGCGAGGCTCGGCGGCGGAGGCATGGGCACCGTGTGGCGGGCCAGTGACCTGCTGCTGCACCGCAGCGTGGCCGTCAAGGAGGTCAGGCCCGCCGACCCGGGCCTCGCCGAGTACGACCCGGCGTCGGCCAGGTCGCTGCGCGAACGCGTGCTGCGCGAGGCCCGCGCGCTGGCCAGGGTCCAGCACCCGAACGTGGTGACGATCCACCACATCGTCGACGGCGGCGAGGGCACCTACCCGTGGATCGTCATGGAACTGGTCGAGGGCGGCTCGCTCGCCGACCGCCTCGCCCGCGGCCCGATGTCACCCGCCGAGGCGGCCCGGGTCGGCCGGGGCGTCCTGGACGCCCTGCGCGCCGCCCACGCCACCGGCGTCCAGCACCGCGACGTGAAACCGGCCAACGTCCTGCTGCGCACCGACGGCAGGCCCGTCCTCACCGACTTCGGCATCGCCGCGATCCGCGAGTCCACCGCCCTCACCGCCACCGGCTCCATCATCGGCACCCCCGACTACATGGCCCCTGAGCGGGTGATCGGCGAGGCCGGGGGACCGGCCGCCGACCTCTGGTCCCTCGCGATGATGCTCTACGAGGCCGTCGAGGGACGGCACCCGCTGCGCCGGGGGACGACGCTCGCGACGCTCGCCGCCGTCATCCGCGAGGAGGTCCCGCCGCCCGCGCGGGCCGGAGCGCTGGCCCCGGTCCTGCTGCGGCTGCTGGTGCGCGACCCGGCCGCCCGCCCGGACGCCGGGACCGTCGACCGGATGCTGGCCGCCGTCACCGACCCGGCACCCCGAGGACCGGCCCCCGGCGCCCACGCCTGCTCCGGGCCGCGCCGACGCGCCGCCCGCGCCCACCACGGGACCCCACCAGCCGCTCACCTCCTACCCCCTGGCGCCCCCGGGACAGCCGCCCGCGTCCGGCCCCGTGCCCCTGGTCACCTTCGTGCCGCCGCCCCCCGCCCGGCGCCCGGGACGGGTGCGGCGCGCGCTGATCGCCTCCGGGGCCGTGGGCGCCGTCGTGGTCGGCGGCGTCCTCTACACGGTGCTGCCGGACGACCACGGCAAGGGCAACTCCGCCTCACCCGGCTCCGGGGCGAGCACCTCGCCCGGCGCGAGCACCGGCAAGCGCACCCCGTCCACCGGCTCGGACAAGGGCGGCTCCACCGCGAGCCCGAAGGCGACCGCCTCCGAAGCCGCCGCCACGACGTACGGACTGCTCAGCCCCGACGGCATCAGGACCGCGATCAAGGCGATCCAGAAGGACACCGGCCGGACGATGTTCACCGACCTCACCGTCTACCCCGAGTTCGTCTCGGTGCGGGCGATGGTCTCCGGCAGCAGGAACCGCTACGACACCTACACCTACCGCACCGGCAGCGGCGTCACCAAGGGCATCATCAGCGGCAGCCTCTCCGGCGACGAGAAGGCCACGGATCTCAAGGAGTACGACTGGGACACGGTGCCCGCGCTGCTCGCCAAGGCCGAGAAGGACCTCAAGGTCAGCAAGCCGACCAACCGCTACCTGGTGCTCCGGGAGGCGGACAGCACCTTCGGCACCCCGGCCGGGATGATGATCTACCTCACCAACGAGTACCAGGAGGTCGGCTACCTGATCGCCGACCCCAAGGGCAAGCTCGTCGAGGAGCGCCCGTTCGACGACTGACCGTGCGCGCAACGGTCGTTGGGCCGGTTGCAGCAGCGGGGGAGGCCGACGCGGCGGCCGCGGGACAGGCTGGCCCTGCCCGCACCGCCCCGCCGCTCCCGGAGACCCGATGCCCCGTCGCGCCACCCCCTCCCGCACCCGACTGACCGCCGTCTGCGCCGTCGCCGCCTGCCTCACCGCCCTCGCCCCGGCCACCGCGCGCGCCGCCGCCCCCGCCGACCCGTCCGACGGCCGACTCCAGCGGCTGGCGCGGGAGTTCGTCGGCGCCCCCGACGGACCGCCGGGACTCATCGCCGTCCTGCGCGACGAGAAGGGCACCCGGGTCGTCCGCGCGGGCACCGCCGACCTCGCCACCGGCCGCCCGCCCCGCACCGGCGACCACATGCGCATCGCCAGCACCGCCAAGGCGTTCAGCGCGGCCGTCGCCCTCAGCCTGGTCGACCGTCAGGCCCTCGGCCTCGACGACACCGTGGGCCGGCGCCTGCCCGAGCTGCCCCGCGCCTGGCACCGGGTGACGCTGCGCCAACTGCTCCAGCACACCAGCGGCCTGCCCGACTACACCCTCAGCCCCGCCTTCGTGCGCCAGGTCACGACCGACCCGCACCACCGCTTCGACTCCCGCCGCCTCCTCGACTACGTGGCGGGCGACCCCCTCGGCTTCCGCCCCGGCAGCCGCTACCGGTACTCCAACTCCGACAACATCGCCGTCGCCCTGATGGCCGAGTCCGCGACCGGGACGCCGTACGAGGAGCTGCTGAAGATCCTCGTCGACCGGCCGCTCGGGCTGCGCGACACCACCCTGCCCCAGGGGTACCGGCTGCCCCGGCCGTACCTGCACGGCTACGACGTCGCACCGCCCGCCGCCCCCGAGGACGTCAGCGAGGTGCTCGGCGCCTCCGGGGTGTGGGCCTCCGGCGGGATCGTCTCGACGCCCGCCGACCTGACCCGCTTCGTCCGCGGCTACACCGGCGGCGCCCTGTACGGCGCCCCCGTGACCCGGGAACAGCGCCGCTGGATCGCCGGTGCCTCCGAGCCCGCGGGACCCGGACGCAACGCCGCCGGGCTCGGCCTCTTCCGCTACGGCACCCGGTGCGGGACGGTCCTCGGCCACACCGGGAACTTCCCCGGCTACACCCAGCTGATCGCCGCCACCCCGGACGGCCGCCGCTCGCTGACCTTCTCCGTCACCCGGCAGATCAACGAGTCCACCGCCCCCGACCTGCTGCGCCGACTCCGCGCCGTCCAGGAGGACTTCGTCTGCGCGCTGCTCAACCGCCGCTGACAGCAGCGCCGTCACCCCCGCCGTGCGCGCGGGTCCCGGCCGCCGGGGGCCACTCGCGGCGGTCAGGGGTGACGGGGGAGGATGACGGGGCAACCGATGTGAACGACCGAGTGGAGGAGCGGGCAGATGCAGCACGAGCGAGCGGGCCGTCCCGCGGGAGCCGAGGACCTCGTCGACGTGGCCCGGCTGGTCACCGCCTACTACGCACTGCGCCCCGACCCCGCGGACCCCGGCCAGCGCGTCGCCTTCGGCACCTCGGGGCACCGCGGCTCGTCCCTGGCGACGGCGTTCAACGACGACCACATCGCCGCCACCAGCCAGGCCATCTGCGAGTACCGGGCCCGCCAGGGCACCGACGGGCCGCTGTTCCTGGGCGCCGACAGCCACGCCCTGTCCGAGCCCGCCCGGGTCACCGCCCTCGAGGTGTTCGCCGCCAACGGGATCACGGTCCTCGTCGACGACGCGGACGGCTACACGCCCACCCCCGCGGTCTCGCACGCGATCCTCACCCACAACCGGGGCCGCGCCTCCGGCCTCGCCGACGGCGTCGTCGTCACCCCCTCGCACAACCCGCCCGGCGACGGCGGCTTCAAGTACAACCCGCCCAGCGGCGGCCCGGCCGGGTCCGACGCCACCTCGTGGATCCAGGACCGGGCCAACGAGCTGATCGCCGCGGGCCTCAAGGACGTCCGCCGCGTCCCGTACACCCGCGCCCTGGCCGCCCCCACCACCGGCCGCCACGACTTCCTCGGCGCGTACGTCGCCGACCTGCCGAACGTCCTCGACCTCGACGCGGTCCGCGCCGCCGGGGTCCGCATCGGCGCCGACCCGCTCGGCGGTGCCTCCGTCGCCTACTGGGGCCGGATCGCCGAGGAGCACCGCCTCGACCTCACGGTGGTCAACCCGCTCACCGACCCCACCTGGCGGTTCATGACGCTGGACTGGGACGGCAAGATCCGCATGGACTGCTCGTCGCCGTACGCCATGGCCTCCCTCATCGGGCAGCGCGACCGGTTCCAGATCGCCACCGGCAACGACGCCGACGCCGACCGGCACGGCATCGTCACCCCGGACGCCGGTCTGATGAACCCCAACCACTACCTGGCCGCCGCCATCGCCTACCTCTACCGGCACCGCGAGCAGTGGCCGGCCGGCACCGGCATCGGCAAGACCCTGGTGTCGTCCTCCATGATCGACCGGGTCGCCGCCGACCTGGGCCGCCCGCTCGTCGAGGTGCCCGTCGGCTTCAAGTGGTTCGTCGACGGGCTGGCCGACGGCTCCCTCGGCTTCGGCGGCGAGGAGTCGGCCGGGGCGTCCTTCCTGCGCCGGGACGGCTCGGTGTGGACCACCGACAAGGACGGCATCCTTCTCGCGCTGCTCGCCTCGGAGATCCTCGCGGTGACCGGGAAGACGCCGTCCGAGCACTACGCGGCGCTCACCGGCCGGTTCGGCGACCCCGCCTACGCGCGCATCGACGCCCCCGCGACCCGCGAGGAGAAGGCGCTGCTCGGGAAGCTCTCGCCCGCGCAGGTCGGGGCCGACACCCTCGCCGGGGAGGCCGTCACCGGGGTGCTCACCGAGGCGCCCGGCAACGGTGCCCCGATCGGCGGAATCAAGGTGACGACGGAGAACGCCTGGTTCGCGGCCCGGCCCTCCGGCACCGAGGACGTCTACAAGATCTACGCCGAGTCCTTCCAGGGCCCCGACCATCTGCGCCGGGTCCAGGACGAGGCCAAGGACGTGGTGCGGGCCGCGCTGGGCGGCTGACCGGGCGACGGGGGCCGGTGGACACGGGGTCCGCCGCCCCGTGTCCCGTTTGTAAGGAAAGAGGATGATCTAACCTGAGAGGGCAACCGTCCCCGCCGGAGTGATCAATGTCCCGCAAGGGTCCAACGGACGACGGCGACGAGCTGCTGGCCAGGCTCGGATCGCTGACCGCCCAGGCACGCGAACTCGCCGAGCTGCAACGCTCCCGGGTCGAGCTGGCCGTCGCCCTCCAGCGCGGCATGCTCCCCCGGGACCTGCCCGGCGTCCTCGGCGTGCGCCTGGCCGTCCGCTACGCCCCCGCCAACCACGGCCTCAACGTCGGCGGGGACTGGTACGACGCCTTCACCATGCCCGACGGACGGATCGGCCTGTCCATCGGCGACGTCCAGGGCCACAACATCGAGGCCGCCGCCTTCATGGGCCAGGTCAGGGTCGGTCTGCGCGCCCTGGCCTCGGTCACCAGCGAGCCAGGCGAACTCCTCGCCAGAACCAACGACCTGCTGCTCTCGCTCGGCACCGACCTCTTCGCCACCTGCACCTTCATCCGCCTCGACCCGGCCACCGGCGTCCTGGAGAGCGCCCGCGCGGGCCACATACCGCACATCTGGGCCACCGCCGACGGCAGGGCGGGCGTCGACGACGGCGAGGGCGGCCCGCCCCTCGGCGTCGGCCGGGGCATGGAGTACCCCGTCACCCGTCACCGGCTCACCACCGGAGGCGTCTTCGTGCTGCTCACCGACGGCGTGGTCGAAGGCCCCTCGCTCAGCCTCGACGAGGGCCTCGGCCAGGTGGTGCGGCTGGCCGGGATCGCCGCCGTCGCGGGCCTGGAGGCGGGCACGCTCGCCTCCAGCGTGATCAGGATGGCCGAGACGGTCGGCCACGAGGACGACGCGGCGGTCCTGGTCGTCCGCCACGACGGGCTCACCGCCGGCACCTGACCCGCGTCGCCCGGACGGCGGACACCGGGGCCGCCGACCGGGCCGCTCGTGTGGCCGACCGCGGGCGGCCGGTGTCTGATGGCTGCTGTGGTGGATACCCAGCAGCTGCGGCGACCGGTCGTGTTCGCCGTCCAGACGCTGACCGTCGCCGCCTGCTACTTCGCGGCCGGACGGCTCGGACTGGTGCGCCAGCTCACCGTCGAGGGCGCCGTGGTCACCCCCATCTGGCCGCCCACCGGAGTAGCCGTCGCCTGCCTCCTCCTGTACGGCCTGCGGAGCTGGCTCGGCATCGCCATCGGCGCCCTGCTGGTCGTCTGGTCGATCATCACCCCCGGCCCCTCCGTGATCGGCACCGTCGTCGGCAACACCCTCGCCCCCGTCTGCGCCTGCCTCATGCTGCGCAGGGTCGGCTTCCGCATCAACCTCGCCCGGCTGCGCGACGGCGTCGCCCTGGTCTTCCTCGGCGCGCTGGGCGCCATGCTGATCAGCGCCACCATCGGCGCCGGACTGCTCGTGCTCACCGGCAAGCTGGACCCCGGCGGCTTCTGGGCCGTCTGGCTCGCCTGGTGGGTCGGCGACGCGATGGGCGTCCTGCTCGTCACCCCCGTGCTGCTGCTCGCCCTCGGCGTCCGCGCCCGCCCCGACCTGGGCCGCTGGAGGGAGGCGCTCGGTCTGACGCTCATCGTCTGCGTCCTGGTCCCGGTCGCCACCCGGTCCACCCTGAGCCTGCTCTTTCTGATCTACCCGCTGCTGATCTGGGCGGCGCTGCGCTTCCAGCTCGTCGGCAGCATGCTCTGCGCCCTGTTCGCCTCCGTCATGACCACCGACGCGGCGACCGGCGGATCGGGCCCGTTCGTCCACCTGACCAGCGTCGAGGTGATGATCAAGCTCCAGGCGTTCAACGGCACCATGGCCCTGACCGCGCTGCTGCTCTCCGCGCTCATCGCCGAGCAGCGCAACACCCGGCGCTCGGTGGAACACGCCTGCGAGGAGCTGATGGAGGTCCTCGACCACCTGACGGCCGGGGAGACGCCGCAGGGACGGCCGCCTCCCGCGCGCCGTCCCCGGACGTGATCGTTCCTGCTTCCTGCCACCCGTTCTCGCACGTGCCGCCGAGGCGGCGTCCGCGTCAGCGCCCGAGCGGCAGGGTTACCGACTGCTGGTAGACCGAGGGCCGCTCGCCCGGGTAGGTCAGGGTCATCTGCGTGAAGACCGCTCCCTGGCCGCGGTTCTTCCACGGCTGGGTGTTCGCCAGGCGCACCACCACGGGGTACGAGTGGAAGGTGCCCGCCGCGCAGTAGGGCTTGCAGTCGTTGACCACGTTCACGCCCTCGCCGCGCGCTCCGTTCGGGCCCCAGCGTGTCCAGTGCAGCGACTCCAGCCTGCTGTTGCCGTCGCCGCAGGCGATGATCAGGGCGGTGGGGCGGACGGTGGACTGGTTCTGGCAGTCCACCAGCACCGGGTTCCGGTACCGCTGGTGGCTGACGTGGGCGGAGGCCGGCGTCGCCGTCGTGGCGGCGAAGGCAGGTGCCGCGGAGGCGGCGAGCGACGCGCCGCAGCAGAGGGCGACGGCCGTGGTGAGTGTGCGCATGACCATATTCGCTCCCGGCCCGTGCCTCGCGGCACCGGCGGTAGTCCGATCGTGGTTCCGACGCTAAGGCCGGGCGCGGTCCCGCACCACTCGAACGGAGCAGGGCGCCGGGCCGCCGCCCGCGCCCGCCCCGCGCGGCGGCCGGGCGACCGGGCCGCCGGGGTGACCTGAAGAAGTCTTCACAGCGCGGACGCCCGGCCCGGCGGGGCGGAACGCGGGGCCGGGACTAGATCTCCAGTTCGCCCTCGACGCGGCGGAGCTGGTGGCGGGCCATCGCCAGGTTCGAGCGGCTCTTGTCGACGACCAGGTACAGGAACAGCCCGTTCCCGTCGCGTCCGGTCACCAGCCGGATCAGGTGGTACTGGGCGTCGAGGGTTATCACGATGTCCTCGATGCCACTGGTGAGGCCGAGGTGCTGCATCGTGCGCACCTTGGCGCGGACCACGTCGGTGTTCCCGGCGGCGGCGATGTTGAGGTCCAGGTCCTTGCTCCCGCCCAGCGTGCCCAGGGCCATCCCGCTGGTGTAGTCGACCACGGCCACCCCCAGCGCTCCCTCGACGGAAGTCATCAGCTCCTTCATCGACACTTCCACGTTCGCCATGGAACCTCCCCTTGGTCGTCGGCTGCGGTGCCCCGGCGGTGGCCGGACCACCTCGTGCCGGGACGGTAGGCATGCCGAACCGGCATATGCCGAACGTCTTCGGGACTGGCGGAGGTTGGTCGGAACGTGGCGTCAAGTGACCGTTCCGATGTCGTGAAGTGGCCTTCTGTAGAAGGAAGTTGGCGACCTGTGCCCGGCCGTGCCCGAACCGCCGGTTCCGGTCATCGGATCGCCGAACGCGCAGCGCGGAAGCGCCAATTCCAGCCGTTATCTTGTCGCCTTCATGACAATCCTGTGGGCGGGATGTCAGTCTTCTGTCCGCGAGTTCACCTCGCATACACAACCCCCACACCTCGCGCATCCCCCACCTCCTCCCGCCCCCCACCTCCTTTCCCGCGCGGCCGGGCCCGCGGACGCCTCCCGGTGTCCGCCCGTGCCGCGTGCCGCACCCGCGTGCCGTCGGACGGCCACCCCCGGCCGACCGCTCTTCCCGGCCTCCATCCGAGGCCGACCGCAGCGAAGGAGAACACCTTGTCGCGGCAACACCGTCCCTCACACCGTTCCAGATACGCGCTGACCCTCGCCCTCACCGCCATCGGCACCCTGCTCGCCACCGGCGTCCAGACCGGCACCGCGGGCGCGGCCCCGGCCGCCCGCGACACGATCCGCGCCACCCCGAGGGCGGGCGCCGCCCCGGCCCACCTCACCCCGGCCCGGCGCGCCACCCTCATCAAGGGCGCCACCGCCGACGCCGCCGCCACCGCCAGGACCCTCGGGCTCGGCGCCAAGGAGAAGCTCGTCGTCAAGGACGTCCTCCAGGACGCCGACGGCACCGTCCACACCCGCTACGAGCGGACCTACGCCGGGCTCCCCGTCCTCGGCGGCGACCTGGTGGTGCACGTCAGGAACGGCAGGACCACCACCTCCGAGGCGACCGACGCCACGGTCACCGTGCCGACCCTCACCCCGAAGGTCAGCGCCGCCACCGCGCGGGGCAAGGCGCTCGCCGCCGCGAGGAAGGCCGACGCGCAGGACGCCGCGATCGACACCGCGCCCCGTCTGGTGGTCTGGGCCGGGGACGCCGACCGGCCCACCCTCGCCTGGGAGTCCGTGGTCGGCGGCCTCCAGCACGACGACACCCCGAGCGAGCTGCACGTCGTCACCGACGCGGCCACCGGCAAGGAGCTGTTCAGCTACGAGGGCGTCCAGACCGGCACCGGAACCGGCCAGTTCAGCGGCACGGTCCCGCTGAGCACCACGCTCTCCGGATCCACGTACCAGCTCGTCGACGGCGACCGGGCGGGCCACCGCACCTACGACCTCAACCAGGGGACGTCGGGCACGGGCACCCTCTTCACCGATGACAACGATGTCTGGGGTGACGGCACCCAGAGCAACCGGCAGACCGCCGGCGTGGACGTGGCCTTCGGCGCCGCGGCCACCTGGGACTACTACAAGGACGTCTTCGGCCGCAACGGCATCCGCAACGACGGCGTCGCCGCGTACAGCCGGGCCCACTACGGCAACAACTACGTCAACGCCTTCTGGTCCGACTCCTGCTTCTGCATGACCTACGGGGACGGCTCGGGCAACACCCACCCGCTGACCGCCCTGGACGTCGCCGCGCACGAGATGAGCCACGGCGTCACCAGCGCGACCGCGGGCCTGACCTACTCCGGCGAGTCGGGCGGCCTGAACGAGGCGACCTCCGACATCTTCGCCGCCGCCGTGGAGTTCCACGCCGACCTGCCCGCCGACGTCCCGGACTACTTCGTCGGCGAGAAGATCGACATCAACGGCAACGGCACCCCGCTGCGGTACATGGACAAGCCGTCGCGGGACGGCACCTCCCGCGACGCGTGGGACGCCTCGCTCGGCGGCATCGACGTGCACTACTCGTCCGGTCCCGCCAACCACTTCTTCTACCTGCTGTCGGAGGGCAGCGGCGCCAAGACCGTCAACGGCGTCGCCTACGACAGCCCGACCTCCGACGGCCTCCCGGTCACCGGGATAGGCATCGAGAACGCCCAGCAGATCTGGTACCGGGCGCTCACCACGTACATGACGTCGTCGACCAACTACGCGGGCGCCCGCACCGCCACCCTCCAGGCCGCGGCCGACCTGTTCGGCGCCTACAGCCCGACCTACCTCGCGGTCTCCGACGCGTGGGCCGGGATCAACGTCGGCCAGCGGATCGCGGAGGGCGTCAACATCGCCGCGACCGCCAACCAGACGAGCGGTGTCGGTGACGCCGTCTCGCTCCGGGTGGAGGCGTACACCACCCACACCGGCTCCGCGCTGACCTACGAGGCGACCGGCCTGCCCGACGGGCTCGCCATCGACGCCGACGGCCTGATCACCGGCAGCCCGACCACGGCCGGCACCAGCACCGTCTCCGTGACGGTGACCGACGGGACCGGCTCCACCGCGACCCGCTCCTTCACCTGGCGGGTGGCCCACCTCTACGCCAACGGCACCCGGATCGACATCCCCGACGCCGGAGCGGCCGTGGAGTCCCCGGTGACCGTGTCCGGGCGCGGCGGCAACGCCTCGGCGACCACCGAGGTCTACGTCAAGATCGTGCACACCTACCGGGGCGACCTGACCGTCGACCTCGTCGGGCCGAACGGCACGGTCTACTCCCTGCTCAACCGCAGCGGCGGCTCCGCCGACAACGTCGACCAGACCTTCACGGTCGACGCCTCGGCCCAGCCCGTCGACGGCACCTGGAAGCTGCGGGTCCAGGACCGGGCGTCGATCGACGTCGGCTACCTGGAGAAGTGGTACCTGATCCCCTGACGGTCCCGGGGGATCCCCTGACGGACCCCGAGGGTTCCTGACGGTCCCCGAGGCCCCGGCGGTCCCCGGCGGACCG
>NZ_FMCI01000244.1 GCF_900091845.1 Streptomyces sp. SolWspMP-5a-2 | reverse complement strand
CGGCGGCCTCGGACTGCCCGCGGACGACGACGTGCTGCTCGACGTGCCCGACGACCGGCTCGGCCCCGCCCTGGTCGCCGCCGCGCGCGGCGAGCACGGCCCGGCGTCCGCCCTGCTCGGCGCCACCCGCCGCGGCACCGACTGGGAGCACCGGGACGGCTGGGTACGGCGCCTCGCCGCCTTCGCCCGCTCCCGCGACGAGTGGTTCCTGCGCTGGTCGGCCACCGCCCCGCACGACCCCGACCTGCTGACCGTCCGCGCCCAGCTCGCCGTCGACCGGGCCTGGCCCTCACCGGCCAGGGCGGAGCTGCTGCGCGAGGTGAGCCCGCTGATCACGGCCGCCGCCCGCGGCGACGACCGGGACCCGGTGCCGTGGCGCGTCGCCCTGGACCACGCCCGCGGTTCGGGCGCCGGGCACAAGTACTTCGAGGAGCTGTGGGAGGCGGCCGTGCGCCGCGCCCCGCACCACTACGGCTGCCACGTGGCCGCCCTGCGCTACCTCGGCACCGCCTATCACGGCTCCCACACCGCGTGCCTGGACTTCGCCGAGCGCGCCGCCCAGGACGCGCCCGCCGCCTCCCTCGTCCAGGCGCTCCCGCTGCACGCGGTCCTCGCCTACCTCACCGACGACTGCGGCCCCGAACTCCCCCGCCGCAGGCTGGACGAGGCGGCCGACCGGGCGATCGCGCTCTCCGCGCGCTTCCCCGAGGCCGACCCGGGACCCGCCGCGCTGCGCAACCAGCTGATGCTGGTCCTGGTGCGCCTCGGCCGCTGGCGCGACGCCTTCGCACAGGCCCGGCTGATCGGCCCGTACGCCACCTCGTACCCGTGGGAACAGCTCTCGGACGACCCGCTGGGACTCTTCCTGCGGACCCGCGACGAGGTCCGCGCGGCCTGGCTCACGCCCCCTCCTGGTCCGCCACGGAGCGAGCGCGGCCGACACGGGCACCCCGGCGAGCATTAGGCTTCTGCGCCGTGACCACCCACCGGCTCCCGCTCTTCCCCCTGAACTCGGCGCTGTTCCCGGGCTTGGTGCTTCCGCTCAACGTCTTCGAGGAGCGCTATCGCGCCATGATGCGCGATCTGCTGAAGACGCCCGAGGACGAACCGCGCCGGTTCGTCGTCGTGGCGATCCGCGACGGCCACGAGGTGGCCCCCAGCGCCCCCGGCATGCCCGACCCGACCGCGCCGGTCGATCACGGCCCCGCCGCCGGGTTCGGCGCCGACCCCGCCGCGTCGTTCCACACCGTGGGCTGCGTGGCGGACGCGGCGACGATCCGGGAGCGCGAGGACGGCACCTTCGAGGTGCTGGCGACCGGCACCACCCGGGTGCGGCTGCTCTCCGTCGACGCCTCCGGACCGTTCCTGACCGCCGAGGTCGAGGAGCTGACCGAGGAGCCGGGCGACGAGGCGGGCGCCCTGGCCGAGGGGGTCCTGCGGGCCTTCCGGCAGTACCAGAAGCGCCTCGCGGGCGCCCGGGAGCGCTCGCTGGCCGCGGGCACCGAGCTGCCGGACGAGCCGTCCGTGGTCTCCTACCTGGTCGCGGCCGCCATGATGCTCGACACCCCGACCAAGCAGCGCCTGCTGCAGACCCCGGACACCGCCTCCCGGCTCCGCGACGAACTGGAGCTGCTCCGTTCCGAGACGGCGATCATCCGCAACCTGCCGTCCCTGCCCGCGTCGGACCTGACGCGCGGCAGGACCAGCCTGAACTGAGACCCGATGGCGAAGAAGTCCAAGAAGCAGCAGACCGGCGGCACGCCCGCGACGGTCGCCCTGACCGCCGCGGGCGTGCCGTACACGCTGCACGCCTACGAGCACGACCCCGCGCACCCCTCGTACGGCGAGGAGGCGGCCGAGGCGATGGGGGTCTCCCCCGAGCGGGTCTTCAAGACGCTCGTCGCGGACGTGGACGGCGCGCTGACGGTGGCGGTGGTCCCGGTGGCGGGCCAGCTCGACCTGAAGGCGCTGGCCGCCGCGGTCGGCGGGAAGCGGGCCGCGATGGCGGACCCGGCGCTCGCCGAACGCACCACCGGGTACGTGCGGGGCGGGATCTCGCCGCTGGGCCAGCGCAGGGCCCTGCCGACGGTCCTGGACGCCTCGGCCGCCGCCCACGCCACGATCTGCGTCTCGGCGGGCCGCCGCGGCCTGGAGGTCGAGCTGTCCCCGGCCGACCTGGCCACCCTCACGACGGCCGTCCTGGCCCCGGTCGGCAGGGTCTGACACCCGGCCCGGGGACCGGGCCCGCACGGTCGCCGACCACGCCCGGCGCCGCCGCCGGCCCTAGGTCAGCGGCGCCCCGTACGGGTCCTTCGGGTAGGGGCCGTGCTCCTGGTAGGGGTCGGGGTCACGGGGTCCGAAGAGCGCGGTCAGGCCGAGGTGCACCAGCAGCGCGGCGAGCGGCGCGGCCAGCAGCGCGCCCATGGTGCCCAGCTTCAGCGGCGCCGAGAAGGTGACGCCCTTGCCGACGGCCTTCGCGTGGGCGATCACGTCCTGGTCCGGACCGAGCCAGATCCCGAGCCGCCAGGCCAGCAGACCGGCCAGGAGCGCCCCGGCGCCGAGCCCGACCACCAGCGGCACCCCGCCGCGCCGACGCGCCAGGAACACCGCGAGACCGCACACCGCGCCGTAGGCGAGCCCCAGCAGGGTGAACGTTCCGTCGACGCCGATGGCCTGCTCGCCCTCGCTGTCCTGGAGGTAGACCACCCAGCTCTTGCCCGACACCTCGCCGACCAGCGGCACGTGCGGCGCCAGCCACCACCACAGCAGCCCGAGCAGCACCCCGCCGACCGTGGTCGCGACCAGCGCGACGACGCCCTCGACGATCTCGGCGCGCGTGCCGGGCCCGTCCTGCCCGTACCCCCCGTACACCGCGGGGTGCGAGCCGTGGGCCTCCGGCCCGGGGGCCTGGGCCTCCTGCCCGGCGGCCGGAAGCTGCCACCCGTCGTGCGGGGGCTGTTCGTGCGGAGGAGGAGTCAACGGTGCGGTCACCCTGACATCGTGCCAGGCCCGGCTGTGCCGCGCGTCACCGGACGGCGGCCCGGCGGTAGGCCCAGGTGGCGACGGCGAGCGAGACGACCCCGACGGCGCCGCAGACGGCCAGGTCACCGAGGACGAAGGCCCAGTCGGGGTGCGGTCCGAAGGTGCGCGCGAACGCCTCGACGCCGTACGTCGACGGCAGCAGGTCGCGGGCGAAGCGCACCGCCCCGGGCATCCGGTCGGCGGGCAGCACGCCCAGCAGCAGCGCCGCGGACATGCCCAACTGACCGAGCAGGGTGGCCAGTTCGGGCCGGGGCGCGAGCAGCCCGAGGGCCGCGCCGAGCCCGGCGAGGGCGGCACCGGCCAGCGGGATCACCGCGACGAGCACCCACAGGTGCGTCATCGGCAGCCCGAACAGCACGCTGCCGAAGACCGCCGTCACCACCGTCCCCGGCACCGTGAACGAGGCGTAGGCGCCCGCCGCCCCGAGCACCACCGCGGCCGGCGGCACCGGCAGCGTCGCGTAGTGGTCGAGGCCGCCGCTGGCGCGGAGCTGGCCGAAGTACTGGGCGAGCAGGTTCAGCGCGACGAACGCGACGACCAGCACCGAGGAGCCCGCGACGACGGCCTCGGCCTCGCCGCCGCCGTCGACCACCCCGCGCATCAGGATCATGATGCCGACGGACTGGAAGGTCGCCACGAACAGCAGCGGGATCCGCGCGACCCGGGCCCGCGAGAGCTGGGCCCGGTAGACGGCGGCCATGGACGGCCACAGGCGCGCCCTGGGCCCCAGCTCGGCCGCGCCCGGGGGCGCGTCCTCCACGGCCAGGGCACCGCCCGGCAGGACATCGGCGGATACGACACTCACGTCGCGCTGCTCCCCTTCTGTCGCGGGACTCTTCCGGCAGTGGCCCTGTCCTGTACGGACGCGGCGGCCCGTGTGCTCACGCCTTCACCAGCCCCTGCCGCACCGCGCCGCCCAGCGCCAGGTACACGTCCTCCAGGCTGGGGGTGGCGAGGGTGAAGTCGTCCAGGGCGGCGAAGGCGCTGCCGCCGGTCACGGTCGCGACGACCGCGCGGGCCTCGTCGGGCCCGAGCCGCAGCGTCCAGCGGCGGCCCGACTCGACGGCGCGCTCCTGGAGCGCGGCGACCTCCGGGACGTGCAGCGGCGCCTTCTCCCGCCACACCAGGTCGACCCGGACCTCCCCGGCCACCTGCTCCTTGAGGCCGCCGGGGGTGTCGCAGGCGATGACCCGGCCCTGGTCGAGGACGGCGACCCGGTCGAGGACGGTCTCGGCCTCGATGACGTTGTGGGTGACGAGCAGCACGGTGGTGCCGCGTTCGGCGCGACGGCGGTCGACGGCGGCCCAGACCGCCCGCCTGGCCACCGGGTCCATGCCGGTGGTCGGCTCGTCGAGGATCAGCAGCGGCCGCTCCCCCACCAGCGCCGAGGCGACGCAGGCGAGCCGCCGCTGACCGCCGGAGAGCTTCTTCAGCGGGCGTGCGGCGAGCGCGGTGAGGCCGAGTTCGTCGAGGACGGCGTCCCGTTCGGCCCGCGCGGAGCGGGCGTCGAGGCCGCGCAGCCGCCCGGTGGTCTCGGCGGCGAGGGAGACCGTCAGCTCGTCGAGGGCGGTCGACTCCTGGCCGAGGAAGGCGAGGATGCGGGAGGCGCGCTCGGGGTGGCGGACGATGTCGTGGCCGAGGATCTCGACGTCCCCGGAGTCCGGCCGCATCAGGCCGGTGATCTGCCGCACCAGGGTGGACTTGCCCGCCCCGTTGGGCCCGAGCAGCCCGAAGATCTCACCGCGCCCGATCTCCAGCCGCACGTCGTCGGTGGCCCGGACCGGCGGGGTGCCGGGGGTACCGCGCCGGGCGCGCACGGCGGGATAGGTCTTGGTCAGTCCGCGCACCGCGCACACGACATCGCCCCCGTGCCGAAGTGCCTGTGCCGCGCGCGTACTCACAAGGGACGAGGGTACGGGGTCCGGCGGCCGGGGCCGCTCCCGGGTCGGTCCCGCCGGTCGCCGTCTCACTCCCCCGCGGGCGAGTGCTCCGCCGCCGTCCGCACGTCGATCTCGCGCCAGAACCCGGCCCGGATGGCGTAGCGGTCGTGCTCGTCGATCTGGTCGTCCTTGTGCGCGAGCAGGCCGAACCTGGCGGCGTAGCGCAGCAGTTCGCCGTCGACCCGGTGCGGGACCCGCGGGTACATGCCGCTGAGCTTCTGCAGGTGGCTCTGGTCGCCGAGGCGTCCCATCCAGCGCCGGGCGAAGACCTGTCCGACCTCGAAGGGGTCACCGCCGACCGTGGTGATGTCCTCCTCGCGGTCCGCCCAGCGCTGTTCGGCGGTGGTCAGCTGGGCGAGGGTCGGCATGGAGGCCGCGTCCGGCGGCTCCGAGACGGGCCGGTCGACCCACCCTTTGTCGGAGGACCAGCGCAGGGTCGCGTTCGGCGGGTGCGGGGCGGGCTGGCTGCCGGGTCCGCGCAGGGCGGCCAGGTCCTTGGGGGTCGGCACGCCCTTGGGCGCCGGGACCCGCTCCTGGGGGCCGGTTCCGGCGGGGGCGGCGGCCTGGGCGTGCTCGGTGTCCTCGGCGGGCCGCTGCTCGGGGGCGGCGGGCGGCCCGGACTCGGGCAGCGGCGCGGAGAGGATCGCGGCGATCTCGGGGCGCGGCACCGGCGGCGGCGCGCAGATCCCGCCGATCTCCTTGGCGCGGACGGCCCGGGTGATCCAGGCGCGGTCCAGGACGCGCCGCTCGTCGGCCTCGGCGACCAGGTCCTCGGACTGGTTGTAGTCCCCGTCGGCGGCCTGGACGGCCCACAGGTGGACGGCGACGCCGTGCTCCTTGGCGGCCATCATCCCCGGCAGCAGGTCGCCGTCGCCGGTCACCAGGACGATGTCGGAGCAGGCGCGGTTGCGGGCCAGCTCGGTCAGCTCGGCGTGCATCGCGGCGTCCACGCCCTTCTGCGCCCACCGCCCGTCACTGCGGGTCAGGGCGCCGAGCCGGACGGTGACCCGGGGCATCACGCGCAGTCGGCGGTGCTCGGGCTGCGGGACGCGGTCGGGGGCGCCGTCGAACCAGTAGATGCGCAACAGCGGGCGCTCGGTGTCGGACTCGGCGCGCTCGCGCAGGCCCTGGATGAGGGCGGCGTGGTCGACGGTGATGCGTGAGCGCGAGGGTTCTCCGGCGAGGAGGCTCGCGGCGGCGCCCAGCAGATACCCGGCGTCCACCAGGACGATGCAGCGGTCCACGCGGTCCACCCTCTTTCCGGGAGGTTGCTTCGGGCTTGTCTTCGAGTCTGCCCGACCGCGCGGAGGTTAACGGCCCGAACTCGATCTTCGGCGTGGCGTTTCCGGCCGACACGCTCCGACCGCCCCTGTCACAGACGGTAATTATCCGAAATGCGTTCTCCGTCAGCCTATGTGAATCTGATCCCGGACCTGGCCCCTAGTCCCCCGCGGGAGGCAGATCACCATGGCCAAGAACAAGAAGCAGGACCGCAAGCAGCCGCAGTCCGAGCGCGGCCGGGAGCACGCGCAGGAGTCCTCCATGGAGGCGCGGGCGGAGCAGCGCATCAGCCAGGCGACCCCGGCGGACATGGCCCGCAAGGGCAAGCAGAAGCGCTTCGGCCACAACTGACCTCCGCGCGCGGGCCCGTTCACCGGTCCGCGGGCGAAACCGCTCCGGACCGACGCGAGGGGCGCACCCGTGACGGGTGCGCCCCTCGCGTCGGTCGCGGGCCGGTCAGCCGGCCAGGCAGGCCGGTCCGAGCAGCACCTTCAGGTCGCCGAAGAGCGCGGGGTCGGGCTTGACCCGGTGCCGGTCGAGGCGCAGCACGGTGGTCTTGGTGGGCCCCTGGAGCCGGATCCGGACCTCGCTGTCGCCCCGGTGGTGGGTGAGGATCTCGCCGAGACGGCTGATCATCGGCGGGGTGACGCGGGTGGCCGGGATGGTGAGGATCACGGGCGCGTTGGTGCCCGCGTTGGACAGGTCGGGGACCTGGAGCTCCATCGCGACCAGGCGCGGCACGTCCTCCCGCTTGTCGAGCCTGCCCTTGACGAACACCACGGCGTCCTCGACGAGTTGGGTCGAGACGAGCTGGTAGGTGGCGGGGAAGAACATGCACTCGATGGAACCGGCGAGGTCCTCGACGGTGGCGATCGCCCAGGCGTTGCCCTGCTTGGTCATCTTGCGCTGGAGGCCCGAGATGATGCCGCCGATGGTGACCACCGCGCCGTCCGCGTGCTCACCGCCGGTGAGCTGGGAGATGCCGGCGTCGGCCTTGTCGGACAGCACGTGCTCCAGGCCGAACAGCGGGTGGTCGGAGACGTAGAGGCCGAGCATCTCCCGCTCCTGCGCGAGGAGATAGGTCTTCTCCCACTCGTCGTCGGTGAAGACGACGTCGAGGCCGAAGCCGGGCTCGTCGTTCTGCTCCTCGCCCATGCCGCCGAAGAGGTCGAACTGCCCCTCGGCCTCCTTGCGCTTGACCGCGACCACGTTGTCGATCATCGGCTCGTACTGGGCGGTGAGCCCCTTGCGGGTGTGCCCCATCGAGTCGAAGGCACCGGCCTTGATGAGCGACTCCGTGGTGCGCTTGTTGCAGGCGACGGCCTCGACCTTGTCGAGGTAGTCGGGGAACGAGCCGTACTTCCCCTTGGCCTTGCGGCTGCGGATGATCGACTCGACCACGTTCGTACCGACGTTGCGGACGGCGGAGAGGCCGAAGAGGATCACGTCGTCGCCCTGGGCCGCGAAGTTCGACATCGACTCGTTGACGTTCGGCGGGAGCACCTTGATGCCCATGCGGCGGCACTCGTTGAGGTAGATCGCCGACTTGTCCTTGTCGTCCTTGACGGACGTCAGCAGACCGGCCATGTACTCGGCCGGGTAGTTCGCCTTGAGGTAGGCGGTCCAGTAGGAGACCAGTCCGTAGGCGGCCGAGTGCGCCTTGTTGAAGGCGTATCCGGCGAACGGCACCAGCACGTCCCACAGGGCCTGGATCGCCTCGTCGCTGAAGCCCTTCTTCTGGGCGCCCGCCTGGAACAGCACGAAGTTCTTGGCGAGTTCGTCGGGCTTCTTCTTGCCCATCACGCGGCGCAGGATGTCGGCCTCGCCGAGCGAGTAGCCCGCGATGATCTGCGCGGCCTTCTGCACCTGCTCCTGGTAGACGATCAGGCCGTAGGTGACGGCCAGGACCTCCTCCAGGGGCTCCTCCAGCTCCTTGTGGATCGGGGTGATCTCCTGGAGCTTGTTCTTGCGCAGCGCGTAGTTGGTGTGCGAGTCCATGCCCATCGGGCCGGGACGGTAGAGCGCGGAGACGGCGGAGATGTCTTCGAAGTTGTCGGGCTTCATCAGGCGCAGCAGGGAGCGCATGGGGCCGCCGTCGAACTGGAAGACGCCCAGGGTGTCGCCGCGCTGGAGCAGTTCGAAGGTCTTGGGGTCGTCGAGCGGCAGGGCGAGCAGGTCGAGGTCGATGCCCTTGTTGGACTTCACCATCTTGACGGCGTCGTCCATGATCGTGAGGTTGCGCAGGCCCAGGAAGTCCATCTTGAGCAGGCCGAGCGACTCGCACTGCGGGTAGTCCCACTGCGTGATGGTGACGCCGTCGGTGTGGCGGACCCAGATCGGGGCGTGGTCGACGATGGGCTCGCTGGACATGATGACGCCGGCGGCGTGGACGCCCATCTGCCGGACGAGGCCCTCGACGCCCTTGGCGGTGTCGATGACCTTCTTGACGTCCGGCTCGTTCTCGTACATCGCGCGGATCTCGCCCGCCTCGCTGTAGCGGGGGTGCGAGGAGTCGGTGATGCCGTTGAGGTCGATGCCCTTGCCGAGGACGTCGGCGGGCATCGCCTTGGTGAGCCGGTCGCCCATGGCGTACGGGTAGCCCAGCACGCGCGCGGAGTCCTTGATCGCGTTCTTGGCCTTGATCTTGCCGTAGGTGCCGATCATGGCGACCTTGTCGGCGCCGTACTTCTCCGTCACGTACCGGATCACCTCGACGCGCCTGCGCTCGTCGAAGTCGATGTCGACGTCGGGCATGGAGACGCGCTCGGGGTTGAGGAACCGCTCGAAGATCAGGCCGTGCGGGATCGGGTCGAGGTCGGTGATGCCCATGGCGTAGGCGACGATCGAACCGGCGGCCGAGCCGCGCCCCGGGCCCACCGCGATGCCGTTCTTCTTGGCCCACATGATGAAGTCGGCGACGACGAGGAAGTAGCCGGGGAACCCCATCTGGATGATGACGTCCATCTCGTACTCGGCCTGCTTCTGCCGGTCGTCGGGGACGCCGCCGGGGAAGCGGCGCTCCATGCCGCGGCGGACCTCCTCCTGGAACCAGGTGACCTCGGTGAAGCCGTCCGGGATGTCGAACTTCGGCATCAGGTTCTTGGCCTCGAACATCCCGCTGGTGTCGACCTGTTCGGCGACCAGGAGGGTGTTGCGGCAGCCTTCCTGCCAGGCGTCCGAGGAGTCGACGGCGTACATCTCGTCCGTGGACTTCAGGTAGTAGCCGGTGCCGTCGAAGCGGAAGCGGTCGGGGTCGGAGAGGTTCTTGCCGGTCTGGATGCAGAGCAGGGCGTCGTGCGCGGTCGCCTCGTGCGCGTACGTGTAGTGCGAGTCGTTCGTCACCAGGGGCGGGATGCCGAGCTTCTTGCCGATCTCCAGGAGGCCGTCGCGGACCCGGTGCTCGATCTCGATGCCGTGGTCCATCAGCTCCAGGAAGTACCGGTCCTTGCCGAAGATGTCCTGGTACTCGGCGGCCGACTTCAGGGCCTCGTCGAACTGGCCGAGGCGCAGCCGGGTCTGCAGCTCGCCCGAGGGGCAGCCGGTGGAGGCGATGAGCCCCTCGGACCACTGGGAGATGGTCTCCTTGTCCATCCGGGGCCACTTCTGGAGCCAGCCCTCGGCGTACGCGTCCGAGGAGAGCCGGAAGAGGTTGTGCAGGCCCGTCGCGTTCGCGGCCCAGATCGTCTTGTGCGTGTACCCGCCGGAGCCGGAGACGTCGTCGCGCTTCTGGTGCGGCTGGCCCCACTGGATCTTGCGCTTGTTGCGCCGCGACTCGGGCGCCACGTAGGCCTCGATCCCGATGATCGGCGTGACCCCGGCCTTCTTCGCGGTGTGGAAGAAGTCGTACGCCCCGTGCAGGTTGCCGTGGTCGGACATGGCGATGTGCGTCATGCCCATCTCGTTGCAGGCGTCGAACATGTCCTTCAGCCGCGCGGCACCGTCCAGCAGCGAGTACTGGGTGTGGACGTGCAGGTGCGTGAACGGCGGCTTCGACACGGTGCGGCCTCCAGGGGAAACGGTCGGCGACGGGACTGCGGAAGGTCCGGGGGACAACGTCGAAGTCTATGCCTCGCCACTGACACTCCTGCGGCTTCCCCACGTACCTTCACCACGGGAGCCGCGGGCACTTCCGCGGCCTCCCGGCCGTTGGACGCGGCAGAAGCGCCGTCGTTCAGACCCTGCACCAGGAGGCACCCCGCGATGTCGGTCACCCCGCTCGACGACGAGCAGCGCGGCGAGGAGATCCTCGCCGTCTTCGACACCGCCTTCGGCGAGCTCCTGGCCGCCGACCCGGCCGCGTTCCGCGTGAAGTTCCGCAAGATGGCGGCCTCCGCGTTCGCGTTCTACCGGGGCACGGCGTGCCTCTTCTACCACGACCTGGAGGCGGAGCGGCGGGGCGGCCCCTTCCTGGACGAGCGGACCTCGCGGGTGTGGATCCACGGCGATCTGCACGCGGAGAACTTCGGCACGTACATGGACTCCAACGGCCGTCTGGTCTTCAACGTCAACGACTTCGACGAGGCGTACGTCGGCCCCTTCACCTGGGACCTGAAGCGCTTCGCCGCCTCGATCGCGCTGGTCGGCTACGCGAAGGCGCTCAGCGACGACCAGATCACCGAGCTGGTCGAGGTGTACGCGGGCGCGTACCGCGAGCGGATCCACGCGCTGGCCACCGGCGCCAAGAGCGACGAGGTGCCGCCCTTCACCCTGGACACCGCACAGGGCCCGCTCCTCGACGCGCTGCGCGACGCCCGCTCGCTGACCCGCTTCTCGCTGCTGGAGTCGATGACGGAGATCCGCGACTTCGAGCGCCGCTTCGCGCCCGGCGGCGGCTCCGTCGAGCTGGACGCGGCCACCCGCTACAAGGTCCTCGCCGCCTTCGACGGCTATCTGGAGACCCTGCCGGACACCTCCCTGGCCCGCCCCGACTCCTACCGGGTCAAGGACGTGGTCGGGCGGCGCGGCATCGGCATCGGGTCGGCCGGGCTGCCGTCGTACAACATCCTCCTGGAGGGGTCGAGCGACGCCCTGGAGAACGACGTGGTGATCTACATCAAGCAGGCGCAGACCCCGGCCGTCTCCCGGCACCTCACCGACCGCCGCGTGCGGGACTACTTCCAGCACGAGGGCCACCGCACGGTGATCTCCCAGCGCGCCCTCCAGGCGCACGCCGACCCCTGGCTCGGCTGGACGGAGCTGGGCGGCGCGGGGCAGCTCGTCGCCGAGGTGTCGCCGTACGCGGTCGACCTGGACTGGGGCGACATCGACGACCCGGAGGAGATCGCCACGGTCGTCGCCGACCTCGGCCGGGCCACCGCCGCCATGCACGCGGCGGCCGACGACCAGTCCGGCGAGTCCCTGGTGCCGTTCTCCACCGAGCGGGCCATCGACGCGGCGATCGCCGCCGACGAGGACGGCTTCCCCGACCTGATGACCGACTTCGCACACGCCTACGGCGCCCGCGCGCGGGCCGACCACCAGATCTTCGTCGACCTGTTCCGCAACGGCCGGATCCCGGGTCTGTGACGGTCCGGATGCTCACAGGGACCCTTTAGGGGTCCCTTACAGCACCACGTGACACACTCTCCACGCTATGGACATGTCCGGGACCCCGATACGAGCCGTCCGCGCGGCGCTGTTCACGGCACTCGTCGTGACCCTCAGCAGCGCGTCGCACGTGCTGCTGTCGCGGGTCCCGCTGCCGCTGAACACGGTGGCCGCCGTCGCGGTCGCCGTCTTCGCGGTCGCCTTCGCGCTGGCGGGCCGCGAGCGCGGCTTCGCCCGGATCGCCGGGCTGCTGATCCCCCTGGAGCTGGCCGCCGACACGGTCTTCACCACCGGCCAGCACGTCTGCTACGGGCGTGCGGGCGGCCCGGTCGCCGGACCGCTGCGCTCCGTCGGCTTCGACGTGCTGTGCGGCAGCCGCGCCGAGGTCGGCACCCCGCTGGCCCGGGTCACCGGCGCCGGACCCGACCGGCTCGCCGCGCTGCTGGCGCACGCCGACCCGGCCGCGCCCTGGCTGCTGCTGGGCGCGCACATCGCGGTCGGGCTGCTGGCCGCGGCCTGGCTGCGGCGCGGTGAGCGGGCGCTCGGCCAGGTGCTGCGGGCGGTCGCCGTGACGACGTTCCGGCCGCTGCTGCTCGCGGTGGCCTCGGTGACCGTCCGCCCGGCCCGCTCCCTCGCCCGGCCCCGGCGGGCCGCGCACCGCGTGACGGCGGCCCGCGTCCGCCTGTTCGCGCACTCCCTGGGACGGCGTGGACCGCCGTGCTCCCCCTCGTTCGCCTGAAGAACGGCGATGTTCGCCTGAACAGCAGTGACGTTCACTCGAACCGCACAGACGTTCCCTCGAACAGCACCGGGCACGACCCCTCCCCCGCACGTATCCCGCGCGCAGCGGCGCGCGTCCCCCTTGGAGATCACAGACATGAGCAAGCGGAACAGCCAGACGGCGAAGACGGCGGCCCGTGAGCGGCTGCGCCTGGAGCGCGAGCGCCAGGCCAAGCGCGCCAGGGTCAAGCGCCAGGCCGTGGTGGCGGGCGCGGTCGTCGCCGTCCTCGCGGCGGCCGGCGGCATAGGTTACGCGGTCGTCCAGGCGAACAAGCCGTCGCACTGGGAGGCCGTCAAGGACGAGAAGGTCGTCGCCCCGGCCAACACCACCGGCAAGGACGGCACGACCGTCGTCATCGGCAAGGCGAGCGCCAAGAAGACCCTGAAGGTCTACGAGGACCCGCGCTGCCCGATCTGCGCCCAGTTCGAGCAGACCGTCGGCTCGACCCTGGACAAGGACGTCGAGGACGGCAAGTTCAAGATGCAGTTCGTCGGCGGCACCTTCCTGGACGGCGACTCGCTCGGCAAGGGCCAGATAGGTTCGCGCGGCGAGGGCTCCAAGAGCGCGATGGCCGCCCTGGGCGCCGCGCTGAACGTGAGCGACACCGCGTTCCTGGAGTACAAGACCGCGCTCTACTCGAAGAAGTTCCACCCGGACGAGTCCACGGACAAGTTCAAGGACGCCGACTACCTGATCAAGGTGGCGCAGACGGTGCCCACCCTGAAGGACAACGCCACGTTCCAGAACGCGGTGAAGAAGGGCACCTACGACGCCTGGGCGCTCGCCATGTCGAAGACGTTCGACACCAACAAGGACGGCGTGACCGGCACCCCGAGCTTCGTGATGGACGGCAAGAAGCTCTCCGCGGACAGCAGCGGCAACCCGCCGATGACGGTCGAGCAGTTCACCACCGCGATCGACGCGGCCCTCAAGGGCTGACGGCGGACACGGTCCGGGCCTCGAGGGCGGATCCGGCAGGCGCGCGGAAGCCGGTCCCCGGCGTCCCGCGGCCGAAGAGCGGGCGAACTTTCGACGGTTCGCCCGCTCCGGACCGTACCGGTCAGTAACCTGATCGGTCGTGACCAGCCGACACAGCTCACCCGCGCGCACCACCCCGCCCGCCGAGGGCACCGCACCGCAGTTCCCCGGCCGCCGCGCCGTCGTCAGGGCGGCGGCCGCCACCGCCGTCCTGGCCGCGCCGCTCGCCGCCGCCCTGCCCGCCCGCGCCGCAGCGACCGGGGCGCCCCGGTTCCTGCACGGCGTCGCCTCGGGCGACCCGCTGCCCGACGGGATCCTGCTGTGGACCCGGGTCACCCCGACCGCCGAGGCCGTGCCCGGCTCGGGGCTCGGCCCCGACACCGAGGTGAGCTGGGTCGTCGCCACCGACAGGGCTTTGACGAACGTCGTCGCGCGGGGGTCCCTGACCACCGGCGCGGCCCGCGACCACACCGTCAAGGCCGACATCCGCGGCCTCGCCCCGGCCACCGACCACTGGTTCCGCTTCACCGCGGACGGCGCCGACTCCCCCGTCGGCCGCACCCGCACCGCGCCCGCCGCCGACGCCACCGTGCCCGGCCTGCGCTTCGGCGTGGTCTCCTGCGCCAACTGGGAGGCGGGCCACTTCTCCGCCTACCGCCACCTCGCGGCCCGCGGCGACCTGGACGGCTGGCTCCACCTGGGCGACTACCTCTACGAGTACGCCACGGGCGAGTACGGCACCCGCGGCACCGTCGTCCGAGCGCACGAACCGGCGCACGAGATCCTCACGCTCGCCGACTACCGCGCCCGGCACGGCCGCCACAAGACCGACCCCGATCTCCGGGCCCTGCACGCGGCCGCGCCGGTCGTGGCGATCTGGGACGACCACGAGTTCGCCGACAACGCCTGGTCGGGCGGCGCGGTCAACCACACCGAGGGGGCCGAGGGCGCCTGGACCGACCGTCAGGCGGCGGCCAAGCAGGCGTACTTCGAGTGGATGCCGGTCCGCCCGGCGGTCGAGGGCACCACCTACCGGCGCCTGCGCTTCGGCAGGCTGGCCGAGCTGTCCCTGCTCGACCTGCGCTCCTTCCGCTCCCAGCAGGCGGGCACCGGCTCGGGCGCGGTCGACGACCCGGAGCGCACCATCACCGGGCGGGTCCAGCTCGACTGGCTGAAGGCCGGGCTCGCCCGCTCCGACTCCACCTGGCGGCTGGTCGGCAACTCGGTGATGATCTCGCCGTTCGCCGTCGGCTCGCTCACCGCCGACCTGCTGGGCCCGCTCGCGCGGCTGCTCGGACTGCCCCGCGAGGGACTCGCCGTCAACACCGACCAGTGGGACGGCTACACCGACGACCGGCGCGAACTCCTCGCCCACCTGCGGACCCACGCCATCGGCAACACCGTCTTCCTCACCGGGGACATCCACATGGCGTGGGCCAACGACGTCCCGGTGGACGCGGGCACGTACCCGCTCTCCCCGTCGGCGGCGACCGAGTTCGTCGTCACCTCGATGACCTCGGACAACCTCGACGACATCGTGCGGGTCCCCGAGGGGACCGTCTCCGCGCTGGCCGCGCCGGTCATCCGGGCCGCCAACCGGCATGTGCACTGGGTCGACACGGACCGGCACGGCTACGGCGTCCTGGACATCACCGCGGCCCGCGCGCAGATGGACTACTACGTGCTCTCCGACCGCACGGACCCCGACGCCACCTCGGCCTGGGCCCGCTCGTACCGCACCCGCAGCGGCACCCAGCGGGTGGAGCGGACGTACGACCCGGTCTAGGGGCCGGGGCAGGAACCGGCCGACCGGCTCAGAGGGAGTCGAGGAAGCCGAGCGCCACCCGCCAGGTGGCCTCGGCGGCCTCCGCGTCGTGGTCGGGCAGGTCGGGGTCGGTGTAGAGGTGACCGGCGCCGGGGTAGCGGTACACCTCGACGTCGGCGCCCGTGCGGCCCATCTGGAGGTACCAGGCGCTCAGCCAGTCGTCGGTCTCGAACGCGTCCGGCTCGGCCACGTGGAGCTGGACCGCGAGGTCCGGCGCGGAGGCGTTCGGCGCGATGTCCGAGGTGCCGTGCAGGAGCAGCAGACCGCGCGCCTTCTCGTCGCCCAGGGCGAGGGTCTGCGCCACGGACGCGCCGAGCGAGAACCCGGCGTACACCAGGCCGCGTCCCGAGTACGGCGCGGCGGCCAGGACGGCCCGCTTCAGCAGCTCCTCGCGGCCGATGCCGTCGTTGAACTCCATGCCCTCCTCGACGGTCGTGAAGGTGCGGCCGTCGAACAGGTCGGGGGTCCACACCTCGTGCCCGGCCGCGCGCAGCCGGTCGGCGGCCTGCCGCACCGCGGGCCGCAGTCCGTAGATCGAGTGGAAGAGCATGATGTCCATGACCCCATCGTGCCAGCCACCACTGACAACGCCCCGGCCGGCCGACCAAGGCGACCACAGCGACCACGGCGACCACCGACAACGCCCGTGACCCGCACCCCGCACCCCGCACCCGGCACCCGGCACCCGGCACCCGGCACCACCGTGACCCGCGCCACCTGACCCGCGTCGTCGCGCGCACGTTCCCCGACCGCGTCCGAAGTCACATGTTCATCGGCCCCCGGGTCCGGTTAGGTTCCCTGCCATGGAGAACGTACTCCGACCACTGATCGTCATCGGTGGCTCCGTCGTGCTGACCCTGCTCATCGGCTGGGCCACCGACCTGCTGCTGCGCAAGGCCGACGCCCGCCACGGCGAGACCCCGCTGTGGGGTCTGCTGCGACGGGCCCGCGTCCCCTACCAACTCGTGCTGTGCACGGCCCTGCTGAGAGGGTCGTACGACCTGGCACGGCTGGTGCAGGGGCACCGGGTGGCCGTCGGCCGTACCCTCTCGCTGATCCTGATCGGCTCGGCCGCCTGGCTGGTGGTGCGGATCGCGGCAGCCGTCGTGGAGACGTCGTACAGCCGCTACGCGCGCGCCCACCATGACGCGGCCCGGGTCCGCCGGGTGCGCACCCAGGTCTCGCTGATCATGCGGGTGGTGACGGCCATAGTCGGTGTGGTCGCGATCGCCGCGATGCTGCTGACGTTCCCGGAGATGCGCGCGGCCGGCGCCTCGCTGCTGGCCTCCGCCGGTGTCCTCGGCATCGTCGCCGGTGTCGCCGCGCAGTCCACCCTGAGCAACCTCTTCGCGGGCCTGCAGATCGCCTTCGGCGACATGGTGCGGCTCGGCGACACCGTGGTGGTGGACGGCGAGTGGGGCACCGTCGAGGAGATCACGCTGACCTTCCTGACCGTGCGCACCTGGGACGAGCGCCGCATCACCATGCCGGTGTCGTACTTCACGTCGAAGCCGTTCGAGAACTGGTCGCGCGGCAGCGCCCAGATGACCGGGATCGTCTACTGGCACCTGGACCACTCGGCGCCCCTCGACCTGATGCGCGAGCGGCTCAAGGACATCCTGCGCGGCTGCGCCGCCTGGGACGGACGGCAGTGCGGCATCGTCGTCACGGACTCGACGCCCAACACCATGCAGGTCAGGGCCCTGGTCACGGCGAAGGACGCGGACGACATCTGGACGGTGCGGGTCACGGTCCGCGAGCAGATGCTGCGCTGGCTGACCGACCACCACCCGTACGCCCTCCCCCGGGTCAACACGGCCGAGTCGGTGCTGCCCCCGGCGGACCACCCCCCGGTCCCGCAGCAGGACCCCCCGCACCACCGCACCCGCGAGCCGATCCGCCCGTCCACCTTGAACTGATCCGCCGGTACACCCTGGGCCGATCCGCCCGTCCACCTTGAACTGATCCGCCGGTACACCCTGGGCCGATCCGCCCGTCCACCTTGAACTGATCCACCGGTACACCCTGGGCCGGTCCGCCCGTCCGCCTCGGGTCGGCCCGCCCGGCCACCCTGAACTGATCCGCCCATCGCCCCTGACCTGCGATCCGCCCGTCCGCCCCGGACCGACCCGCCGCACCGGGTGGGAGCCGTTCTCCGCGGCCCCACCCGGGCGCCGGTCACGCCCCGGCAATCCGGCGGCGGGCGGGGCGCGGGCGAACCGTCACTTCAGGCTCCGCACGTCGAGATGGCGCAGCACCCGGTCGACGATCTCCGGATCGGCGCCGGGCTCGCTGCGCGCCGCCAGCACCTCGTGCCGGGCCGCGCTCAGCATCTCGCCCTGGATGCGCCGCACCCGCTTCAGCCGCCGCACCCGCTGCTCGTGCGCCTCCCGGCGCTCCTCCTCGCCCATGTCGGGGCTGATCCGCACCCCGATCTCGAAGGCCCGCCGCAGCATCTGCTCGGACAGCTCGTCCGGCAGCTCCTCGACCGCCTCGATCTCCTTGAGCCGCCCCTTCGCGGCCTTCGCCGCCCGCACCGCCAGCTCCCGTTCGAACTCCTGCTCGCGCCCGGTGTCGGCCCGCACCCCCAGCCGCTTCACCAGCCACGGCAGGGTCAGCCCCTGGAGCACCAGCGTCGCCATGATCACGCCGAACGCGATGAAGACGATCTCGTCCCGGTCGGGGAACTTGGAGCCGTCGTCCACGGTCAGCGGGATCGCGAGGGCCAGCGCCACGGACGCCACCCCGCGCATCCCGGCCCACCACATGACGACGGTCTCCCGCCAGCTCATCGGGATCTCCTCCTCGATGTCCCGCTTGGCGTGCAGCCGTTTCGTCAGCCAGGTCGCCGGGAGCAGCCACACGAGCCGCACCAGCACCACCACGCCCACGACGGCCGCCGCCCAGCCGAGCATCTCGGCCCAGTGCCCGGCCGCCGTCCGCAGCGCGTTGTGCAGTTCGAGCCCGATCAGCCCGAACGCGACCCCGGTGACCAGGGTGTCGACGATGTCCCAGAAGGTGTGCCCGGCCAGCCGGGTCATCACGTCGTCGGCGTCGGTGGCGTACTCGGCGAGGAAGAGCGCGGTGGTGAGCACGGCGAGCACCCCGGAGCCGTGCAGCTCCTCGGCGAGGACGTACGACACGTACGGCACGAGGAGCGTCAGCCCGATCTGGAGCGTCGGGTCCTCCAGCAGGTCCATCAGCTTGTTCGCGCCCCAGCCGAGCGCGAGCCCCATGGCGACGGCGACCACCGCGGAGAGCACCAGCTCGAACGCGGCCTCGCCGAGCCCGAACGAACCGCTCACGGCGGCGGCGATCGCCACGTGGTAGAGCACGATCGCCGTCACGTCGTTGAAGAGGCCCTCGCCCTCCAGGATGGAGACCAGGCGGCGGGGCAGTCCGAGCTGACCGGCGACGGCGGTGGCCGCGACCGGGTCGGGCGGCGCGACCAGCGCCCCGAGCGCGACGGCGGCGGCGACCGGCAGCCCCGGCACGATCGCGTGCGCGACGAACGCCACGCACAGCGTGGTGACGAACACCAGCGCGACGGCGAGCAGGAAGATCGGCCGGAGGTTGGCCGTGAACTGCCGCCACGAGGTCCGCCGCACGGCCGCGTAGAGCAGCGGGGGCAGCAGCGCGGGCAGGATCAGCTCGGGCGGGATGTCGACGTTGGGGACGAAGTCCAGGACGGCGAGCACGATGCCGAGGAGCGTCATCAGCACCGGCGCAGGCAGCCCGAACCGGTCGCCCACCGGGACGCTCACCAGGGCCCCGAGCAGCAGCACGAACAACAGGGCGAGCTGGTCCACGGTCAGCGCTCCGGCAAGATCGACGAGGGGCGGCGGTCCAAGACTGCCACGTCAGCCCCGCCGCGAGCGGTCAGGCCCCCGGCTACAGCGCGCGCCGCATGGCCCGGTGCGGGATTCCCGCCTCCGGGTACTCGGGCCCGTACGCCTCGTAGCCGAGCCCCTCGTAGAAGCCGAGCGCCCGGGTCTGCGCGTGCAGATCGACGGCGGTGAGCCCCCGCGCGCGTGCCACGTCCTCGATGGCCCGCACCAGCGCGACCCCCACGCCGAGCCCGCGCGCGTGCGCGGTCACCGCGAGCCGCCCCAGGGAGCCCACGGTCGTGTCACCGCCGGTCCGGTCGGCCGCTGTGGGCCCGTACAGCAGCCGCCCGGTGCCCAGCGGCAGCCCGTCGTCCCGCACGGCGAGCAGGTGGACGGCGTCGGCGCCCGGCTCGTCGAACGCGTCGTACTCCAGGTCCTCGGGCACGCCCTGCTCGCCGACGAAGACCTCCTTGCGCACCGCGAAGGCGGCCTCGCGGTCGGCGAGGTCGCCGACGATCCGCACGGTGTACGCGCTCCCGCTCACGCGTAGGTCTCCTCACGGACGCGGTCGAGGGCCTGCTGGAGGTCGGCCGGGTAGTCGCTGGCGAACTCCACCCACTCGCCGTCCCCGGGGTGCTCGAAACCGAGCCGCATGGCGTGCAGCCACTGCCTCGTCAGGCCGAGCCGCTTGGCGAACGTCGGGTCGGCGCCGTAGGTGAGGTCGCCGACGCAGGGGTGGCGGTGGGCGGACATGTGGACGCGGATCTGGTGGGTGCGCCCGGTCTCCAGCTTCACGTCCAGGAGGGAGGCGGAGCGGAACGCCTCGATGAGGTCGTAGTGCGTGACGGACGGCTTGCCCTCGGCGGTGACGGCCCACTTGTAGTCGTGCTGCGGGTGGCGGCCGATGGGGGCGTCGATGGTGCCGCTGGTCGGGTCGGGGTGGCCCTGGACGAGCGTGTGGTAGCGCTTGTCGACCGTGCGCTCCTTGAACTGGCGCTTCAGCGACGTGTACGCGCGCTCCGACTTCGCGACCACCATCAGCCCCGACGTGCCGACGTCGAGGCGGTGCACGATGCCCTGGCGCTCGGCGGCGCCCGAGGTGGAGATGCGGTACCCGGCCGCCGCGAGGCCGCCGATGACGGTCGTGCCGGTCCAGCCGGGCGACGGGTGGGCGGCGACACCGACCGGCTTCACGATGACCACGACGTCGTCGTCGTCGTGCACGATCTCCATGCCCTCGACGGGCTCGGCGACGATCTGCACGGGCGCGGGCGCCTGGGGCATCTCGACCTCGAGCCAGGCCCCGCCGTGGACCCGCTCGGACTTGCCGACCGCGGCGCCGTCGACCTGCACCTTGCCCGCCGCGGCCAGCTCGGCCGCCTTGGTGCGGGAGAAGCCGAACATGCGGGAGATGGCGGCGTCGACGCGCTCGCCCTCCAGGCCGTCGGGCACGGGCAGGCTGCGGATATCGGGAACGGTGCTCACCCGTCGAGTATGCCGGACGGGTCCGACACTCCCGACCGCGCGCCCGGCCCGGACCCCGCGCACGGGGCGGCTCCGGGCACCGGCGGGCGGCGGCTCAGTCCTTGTGGACGGTCCCGTCCGGGTCGAGGCCCCGGAAGGACAGCAGCACGATCAGGATGCCGCCGCAGACGATCGCCGAGTCGGCCAGGTTGAAGACGGCGAACCCCTTGGGCGCGATGAAGTCGACGACGGCGCCCTGGAAGACGCCGGGCGAGCGGAAGATCCGGTCGGTGAGGTTGCCGAGGGCACCGCCGAGCAGCAGCCCGAGCGCGATCGCCCAGGGCAGGCTGTAGAGCTTGCGGGCCAGCCGGGCGATCACCACGATGACGGTCGCCGCGATGATCGTGAAGATCACGGTGAAGGCTTCCCCGAACCCGAAGGCCGCGCCCGGGTTGCGGATCGCCTCGAACCGCAGCCACTCCCCGACGACGTCGACGGGCGCGTGGTGCTCCAGCTTGGCGACCACGATCATCTTGCTGGCCAGGTCGAGGGCGTAGGCGAAGACGGCGACCGCGAACAGCACGGCGATCCGGCGCCTGCCCCTGGGCCGCGCCGCGGACTGCTCCGGCTCGGCCCCCGCCGTCTCGGGGATATCCGGCGTACCGATGATGCGCTCCGCCTCTGCCACGTGAGTCCCTCAGCTAGGTGCCTGACTGAGGACGAGGGTACGACACGCCGGGCCGGGGCCTCAGTACCGGCGTTCCTGCTTCTGCTTGCACTCGACGCACAGGGTGGCCCGCGGGAACGCCTGCATCCTGGCCTTGCCGATCGGGTTGCCGCAGTTCTCGCAGAGGCCGTAGGTCCCGGCGTCCAGCCGTTGCAGGGCGTGCTCGGTCTGCTGGAGCATCTCCCGGGCGTTGGCGGCCAGCGCCATCTCGTGCTCGCGCGTGATGTTCTTGGTGCCGGTGTCCGCGTCGTCGTCCCCGGCGCCGTCCCCCGAGTCGCGCATCAGGCCCGCGAGGGACTTCTCGGACGAGGTGATCTCGGCCCGCAGCCGCGCCCCCTCGGTGAGCAGCTCGGCGCGCGCCTCCTCGACCTCGGCGGGCGTCCAGGGCTCCTCACCGGGCCGTACCGCCAGCTCGCCCGGTTCCGCCGTGACGACGCGCGCCTTGGGGACGGCGGTCTGGGCCGCCGTGGCCGTGCCCGGAGTCTTCTTCGCAACCACCGTCGTGGCTCCCGTCTGCTTCGCGGCCCTCGCCGCGCCCGCTGCCGTGGCCGTGCTCTCGCCGGCCGCCCTGTCCCGCGCCGTTCCCTCCCCGGCCCCACCGTCCGCGGCGGCTCTCCCCGCCACCGCGCCCTTCTCCGCCGGAACGTCCCTGCCGGAGCCCGTGGAGGCCCCGGCCCCGGTTGTCCCGTCCGAGCCCGTGGAGGCCCGGTTCTTCGCCGCCGACCGCTTGGAGGCCCCGCCCTTCGCCGCCGATCCCTTGGAGGTCCCGGTCTTGGCCGCCGACCCCTTGGAGGTCCCGCCCTTCGCCGCCGACCCCTTGGAGGTCCCGGTCTTGGCCGCCGACCCCTTGGAAGTCCCGGCCTTCCGCGCCACGCCCTTCTTCCCGGCGGAGGCCGATGTCCCCGCGGCCTCGGCCCCCGCAGCCTTCTTCCCGACGGCCTCCGCAGCCGCGGTCCTGGTCCCCCCGGTCTCCGTCCCCGCCGCCTCGGCAGCCGCGGTCTTGGTCCCCGCGGTCTTCTTCGCGGCGGTCTCGGTCGCTTTGGTCTTCCCGGCGGCCCTAGTCCCTGGGGCCTTGGTCCCCGCAGCCTTCCTCGCGGGGGTCTCAGCTGCCGTCTTCTTCGCGACAGCCCTGGTTTCCGCGGTCTTCTTCACGGCGGCCTTCTTGGCGACGCCCTTCTTCCCGGGGACGGCCTTCTTCGCCGCGGCCTTCTTCGTGACGTTTCTCCCGGCCCCGGTGGCGGTCTTCCGAGCCCCGGGGTCGGCTGACCCCCCGGCAGCCTCCTCCGCGCGCCCCCCGGCCGCGCCCGCGCCGCCCGCGGTGGCGTCGGACTTCTCCACCGCGGCTCTCCCGGCTGCCGTCTTCTTCGCCACCATGGCCGCGGCCCCTTCACACTTTGTGATCTTGCACGCGCGTCGTGCTGGGACGATAAATCGACTTTCCTCCCGCGGCAACGGGTCACATCGCCCGATTCGCCCGGCTCACGCCGGGCCCACCGAGCCTGCATCCGTTGTGCCCAGCTCCCCGCGGGGTAATCCGCGGAACGGGACGTCCCAGGATGCGAACGGTCGTACCCGGCCGTTCGGGGCACGCCGACCCCCGCCACCGCCCCGTCCGCCGCCCCGGGAAAACCGGTCGGCCACTGTCCGCGCGGCGCCGTACACTGGGCGGAGCGAGCAGCATGGATGGGGACGAGTAGCGCCGCACGCAGCCCAGAGCGACCCGGGGACGGTGGAAGCCCGGGGGCCGGCACGACGCGAAGATCACCCCGGAGCCGTCGGAGGAACACCCGTCAGCGGGTCAGTAGAACCGGCATCGCGCCCCAATGAGGGGGCTCACCGGAGCACGGAAGGCTCCGGAGGGTCAAGGAGGGTGGTACCGCGGGAGCGCGCCGAGGCGGCGCAGGGATCGTCACAGCTCTCGTCCCTCCGGACGGAAGGCAGCAAGTCCGCCGGAGGAAGCCCGCTGATGACAACGCCGACATACCGCCAGGTCCCCGCCCAGGTGGATCTGCCCGCCCTCGAGCACGCCGTGCTCGACTTCTGGCGCGAGCAGAAGATCTTCGCCAAGAGCCTGGAACAGTCCCAGGGACGCCCCGAGTGGGTCTTCTACGAGGGCCCGCCCACCGCCAACGGCATGCCGGGTGCCCACCACATCGAGGCCCGCGTCTTCAAGGACGTCTTCCCCCGCTTCCGCACCATGCGCGGCCACCACGTGGCCCGCAAGGCCGGCTGGGACTGCCACGGCCTGCCGGTCGAGCTGGCGGTGGAGAAGGAGCTGGGCTTCTCCGGCAAGAAGGACATCGAGGCGTACGGCATCGCCGAGTTCAACGAGAAGTGCCGCGCCTCCGTGCTCCGGCACACCGACGCCTTCTCCGAGCTGACGACCCGCATGGGCTACTGGGTCGACCTCGACGAGGCGTACGTGACCATGGAGCCCGAGTACATCGAGTCCGTCTGGTGGTCCCTGAAGGAGATCTTCAAGAAGGACCTGCTGGTCCAGGACCACCGCGTCGCCCCCTGGTGCCCCCGCTGCGGCACCGGCCTCTCCGACCACGAGCTGGCCCAGGGCTACGAGACGGTCGTCGACCCGTCGGTGTACGTCCGCTTCCCGCTCACCTCGGGCCCGCTGGCCGGCGAGGCCGCCCTCCTGGTGTGGACGACCACCCCGTGGACGCTGGTCTCCAACACCGCCGTGGCCGCCCACCCCGGCGTCAGCTACGTGGTCGTGACGGACGGCACCGAGAAGCTCGTCGTCGCCGAACCCCTCGTCGGCAAGGCGCTCGGCGAGGGCTGGGAGCCCACCGGGGCCTCCTTCACCGGTGCCGAGATGGAGCGCTGGACGTACCGGCGCCCCTTCGAGCTGGTCGAGTTCCCGGCCCCGGCGCACTACGTCGTCAACGCCGAGTACGTCACCACCGAGGACGGCACCGGTCTGGTCCACCAGTCCCCCGCCTTCGGCGAGGACGACCTCAAGGTCTGCCGTTCCTACGGGCTGCCGGTCGTCAACCCGGTCCGCCCCGACGGCACCTTCGAGGACGAACTCCCGCTGGTCGGCGGCGTCTTCTTCAAGAAGGCGGACGAGAAGCTCACCGCCGACCTCGACGCGCGCGGCCTGCTCTTCCGGCACCTGCCCTACGAGCACAGCTACCCGCACTGCTGGCGCTGCCACACCGCGCTCCTGTACTACGCGCAGCCGTCCTGGTACATCCGCACCACCGCCGTCAAGGACCGTCTCCTCGAAGAGAACGAGAAGACGAACTGGTTCCCGGACACGGTCAAGAACGGCCGGTACGGCGACTGGCTGAACAACAACATCGACTGGGCCCTCTCCCGCAACCGCTACTGGGGCACCCCGCTGCCCATCTGGCGCTGCGAGGACGACCACCTCACCTGCGTCGGGTCCCGCGCCGAGCTGACCGAGCTGACCGGCACCGACCAGTCGGACCTCGACCCGCACCGCCCGTTCATCGACGCCGTCACCTTCGCCTGCCCGCAGTGCGCGAAGACGGCCACGCGCGTGCCCGAGGTCATCGACGCCTGGTACGACTCGGGTTCGATGCCGTTCGCGCAGTGGGGCTACCCGTACAAGAACAAGGAGCTGTTCGAGAGCCGCTACCCGGCGCAGTTCATCTCCGAGGCCATCGACCAGACCCGCGGCTGGTTCTACACGCTGATGGCGATCGGCACGCTGGTCTTCGACCGGTCCAGCTACGAGAACGTCGTCTGCCTCGGCCACATCCTCGCCGAGGACGGCCGGAAGATGTCCAAGCACCTGGGCAACATCCTCCAGCCGATCCCGCTGATGGACCAGCACGGCGCCGACGCCGTCCGGTGGTTCATGGCGGCCGGAGGTTCGCCCTGGGCGGCCCGCAGGGTGGGCCACGGCACCATCCAGGAGGTCGTCCGCAAGACGCTGCTGACCTACTGGAACACGGTCGCCTTCCAGGCCCTGTACGCCCGCACCTCCGGCTGGGCGCCCAGCGAGGCCGACCCCGCGCCCGCGCAGCGCCCGCTGCTCGACCGCTGGCTGCTGTCGGAGCTGCACGCGCTGACCGACCAGGTGACCGAGTCCCTGGAGTCGTACGACACCCAGCGGGCGGGCAAGCTCCTGTCGGCGTTCGTCGACGACCTGTCGAACTGGTACGTCCGCCGCTCCCGGCGCCGCTTCTGGCAGGGCGACAAAGCGGCGCTGCGCACCCTGCACGAGGTCGTCGAGACGGTGACCCGGCTGATGGCCCCGCTCACCCCGTTCATCACCGAGCGGGTCTGGCAGGACCTGATCGTGCCCGTCACCCCGGGCGCCCCGGAGTCGGTCCACCTGTCGACCTGGCCGGAGGCGGACCTCGCGGCGATCGACCCCGAGCTGTCGAAGCAGATGGTGCTGGTGCGGCGGCTGGTCGAGCTGGGCCGCGCCACCCGCGCCGAGTCCGGGGTGAAGACCCGTCAGCCGCTCTCCCGCGCGCTCATCGCGGCGACCGGCTTCGACGCCCTCCACCGCGACCTGCACGCGCAGATCACGGAGGAGCTGAACGTCACGTCGCTCGCGTCCCTCTCCGAGGTCGGCGGCTCCCTGGTCGACACCACGGCGAAGGCCAACTTCCGCGCCCTGGGCAAGCGGTTCGGCAAGCGCGTCCAGGACGTCGCGAAGGCCATCGCGCACACCGACGCGGCGGCCCTGTCGCTGGCGCTGCGCGAGGGCACGGCGACGGTCGAGGTCGACGGCGAGACGGTGGCGCTCGCCCCCGACGAGGTCATCATCACGGAGACCCCGCGCGAGGGCTGGTCGGTGGCGTCCGACTCCGGTGCCACGGTCGCCCTCGACCTGGAGATCACCGAGGAGCTGCGCCGGGCGGGCCTGGCCCGGGACGCGATCCGGCTGATCCAGGAGGCCCGCAAGAACAGCGGCCTGGACGTGGCCGACCGGATCGCCCTGCGCTGGACCTCCACCGACCCGGCGGTCATCGCGGCGCTGACCGAGCACGCGGGCCTGATCGCGGACGAGGTCCTGGCGCCCGACTTCGCCCAGGGCGAGGCGGACGGCGGCTACGGCGAGCCGTTCACCGACGAGGGCCTCTCCCTCGTCTTCCGCCTCCGCAAGGCGTAACCCGGCGGCACACCGAAGGGCCCGGTCTCCCCTCAGCGGGGAGGCCGGGCCCTCTGCGTGCGCGGACCTTCGGGCGGCAACAGGGCGGGGCCCCGGATCAGATCCGGGGCCCCGCCCTGTGGAACGCTGCCGACGCCTGAGGCGTAGCCGTGGCTGTCAGTTGTCGTCCTCGTCGATCAGGAACCCGCGCATCGGCGACGGCGCCTGACCCATCGGGGACGGCCCCTGCGGGCGGACCGGAGCCATGGGCTGGGTCATCGCCGGGGACATCTGCTGCTGACCGCCGTAGGACGGCGCAGCGGGGCTGGGCCCACCGCCCATGCTCGGGTTGCCGCCGTAGGACGGGGCGCTCGCGCCGGCCGGAGCCATCGAAGGCGCCGGGGACGGCGGCAGGGAGGCGGCGGCCGGGGTGCGCGGCGGGGCCAGCGAGTCGTCGGCCTGGGTCTCCAGCTGACGCAGCTGCGACTCCAGGTACGACTTCAGGCGGGTCCGGTACTCGCGCTCGAAGCCGCGCAGGTCCTCGACCTTGCGCTCCAGCGTGGCGCGCGCGGACTCCAGGGAGCCCATGGCGACACGGTGCTTCTCCTGCGCGTCCCGCTCCAGGGCGTCGGCCTTGGCTCGGGCGTCACGCTCCAGACCCTCGGCGCGGCTGCGGGCCTCGCCGACGATCTTGTTGGCCTCGGAGCGCGCCTCGGCGATCGCCTGGTCGGCGGTCTGCTGGGCGAGCGAGAGAACGCGCGCGGCGCTGTCGCCACCGGGGCCACCCTGACCGGGGCCGCCCATCGGACCGCCCATGGGGCCACCCATCGGGCCGCCCATCTGCTGCTGCATGGGCGGCTGGCCGAGCTGGCCCTGCCCCATCTGGCCCTGGCCCATGGGGCCTTGACCCAGCTGGTTCTGACCCATGGGGCCCTGGCCCATCGGACCGCCCTGGCCCATCTGACCCTGGCCCATGGGGCCTTGACCCATCGGGCCCTGGCCCATCTGCCCGGGACCCTGGGGTCCACCCTGGCCGCTGGGGCCCGCGGGCAGTTGCGGCGCACCGCTCGGCAGCTGGGGCGGGCCGCCCATGGGGCCGCCCATCTGCTGCTGCGGCGGGCCAGATATGCCGGCGGGGACCGGAGCCCCGGGACCGCGCATGCCCTGCTGCTGGGGCGGCATCCCGCCCTGCTGGGGCATGCCGCCCTGCGGAGGCATTCCACCCTGCTGGGGCATGCCGCCCTGCTGCTGGTCCTGGTTCTCCGGAGGCTTGCGCATGTTCTGCTGGTTCTGGGCAGCGGCACGCGTCGCGGCGGCCAGTTTGGCGCGCAGGTCCTCGTTCTCGCGGAGCAGCCGGGTCAGTTCGGCTTCGACCTCATCGAGGAAGGCATCGACCTCGTCCTCGTCATAGCCTTCTCGGAGGCGGACGGTCGTGAACTGCTTGTTCCGCACGTCCTCGGGGGTCAACGGCATCTCTTCACCTCAACGTAGTCGTCGGCATTCGGCAAGACGGTAGGTCACATCGCTCACAGCCTGATCACGATCGAGATCAGGACGTAGACGATGATCATCAGTACGAAGAAGGACAGGTCGAGCGCCACGCCCCCGAGACGCAGCGGCGGGATGACCCGCCGCAGAAGCTTGAGCGGTGGATCAGTGACAGTGTAAGTGGCCTCCAGAACGACCACCATCGCCTTGCCGGGCTGCCACGAGCGGGCGAACTGGAAGACATAGTCCATGACCAACCGGAAGATGAGCACGATGAGGAAGCACATCAGCGCGATGTAGACGACATCCAGAACCACGCTCATGACTCGCGCTTCCCTCTCCCCTGTTACCCGTGCTCGTTACTAGCTGTACCGCTTGGTGCCACTTCCGGTGGTGCGTCTCAGCTCTGGTTGAAGAACCCGCCCTCTGCGATGCGGGCCTTGTCCTCCGCCGTGACATCGACGTTAGCAGGCGACAACAGGAACACCTTCTGCGTCACCCGCTCGATGCTGCCGTGCAGACCGAACACAAGACCGGCGGCAAAGTCGACAAGTCGCTTCGCGTCGGTGTCGTCCATCTCGGTCAGATTCATGATCACCGGGGTGCCCTCACGGAAGTGTTCCCCGATGGTACGGGCCTCGTTGTAGGTCCGCGGGTGGAGTGTGGTGATCCGGTACGGCTCTCGTTCCGACACGACCTTGGGCATGATCACCGGTGCGTTCTTCTCCAGGCTGGCACGTTCTTGTGTGATGGACGCCACGGGCGCGATCCGCGCCGGACGACCGGATTCCGCGGCGAGCGAAGCGGACCGGGCGACCGGCTCACGCGCCGCCTGCGGCTGGACGGTTCGCACCTCTTCGTCCCTTTGGGACTGATGTACGGCATGTGACTGATGGGACGGCTCGTGCCGTCGATGGTCCCGCTCCAGCTCAGGGTCGAGCTCGGGCTCGAAGTCGTCATCGGGGTCGAAACCCCGGCCGTCGTACCCATCGTCCTCCACGAGGCCGAGGTAGACCGCCATCTTGCGCATCGCGCCGGCCATGCTCTGAGTCCTCCGCTCTGTGGTGGATCGACCGACTACTGCCAAGTGCCCGTGATCCACGTGGTCGTTAAGCCCGCCTTTCGGCGAGAATGACCATATTTTCTGCTGTGGTCCGACTTCCTGGCGACGTTACCCGAGCCCGGCACGGACTCCGAGTACCGCGCTCCCGACGCGCACATGTGTCGCCCCGGCAGCAACGGCGTCCTCGAGGTCCGCGCTCATCCCTGCGGAGACCATGTTCGCAGCCGGATGGGCTCTGCGCAGGTCAGTCGACAAATCCATCAACCGCCCGAACGCCGCCCGTTGCCGCCCCGCGAACTCCCCGGAGAGCGGGGCGACGGTCATCAGCCCGTCCAGCCGCAGCCCGGGTGCCGCGGCGACGGCGTCGGCCAACTCCCCGATCCCGCCCGGCGCCACGCCACCGCGCTCGCCCCGGCCGTCGGCCCCGGCGTCGAGCGCGACCTGGAGCAGACAGCCCGTCTCGCGCCCCGCCCGCACCGCCTCCTTCGACAGCGCGGTGACCAGCCTGACCCGGTCGACGGACTGCACGACGTCCGCGTAACCGACCACGGAGCGCACCTTGTTGGTCTGCAACTGGCCGACGAAGTGCCAGCTGAGCGGCAGGTCGGCGCAGGCGGCGGCCTTGGGCGCGGCGTCCTGGTCGCGGTTCTCGGCGACGTGCCGCACCCCGAGTCCGGCGAGCAGCCGCACATCGCTCGCCGGATAGGTCTTGGTGACGACGACGAGGGTCACCTCCGCCGGCTCACGCCCGGCGGCCTCACACGCGGCGGCGATGCGCCGCCGTACCTTCGCCAGGTTTCCGGCGAGTTCGTCCTTACGGTCCGTCATGCCCCATCAGTCCAGCCAGACATAGCCCGCGAGCCGACCGGTGGTGCGGTCGCGGCGGTACGAGAAGTGGTCGTCCGATTCGCGGGTGCACACCGGCGACCGTTCCCGGTCGCGCACCCCGAGCCGTTCGAGCTGCGCGTGCACCCCGGCGGTCACGTCGACCGCGGGAGTGCCCCAGCTCGTCTCGGCGTGCGCCGCGGGTTCGGCGGCCGCCACGTCGGCGCGCATCTCCTCGGGCACTTCGTAGCACCGGCCGCAGACGGCGGGTCCGGTGCGGGCGACGATCCGGGCGGGATCGGCGCCGAGTTCGGTCATGGCCCGGACAGCGGCCGGGACGATCCCGGCGACCATGCCGGGCCGCCCCGCGTGGGCCGCGCAGACGACACCGGCGACCGGGTCGGCCAGCAGGACCGGCGTGCAGTCGGCGGTGAGCACCGCGAGGGCGAGTCCGCGCCGGGTGGTGACGAGGGCGTCGACCTCGGGGGCCGGGCGCTCGCCCCAGGGTCCGTCGACGACGGCGACGTCGGCGCCGTGCACCTGGTTCATCCACACCACGCGCCCGGCGTCGAGGCCGAGGGAGGCCGCCGCGCTCGCGCGGTTGGCCCGCACGGCCCGCGGATCGTCACCGACCGCGCCGCCGAGGTTGAGCTCCTCGTACGGAACGGCGCTCACCCCGCCCCACCTGTCGGTGAAGGCGAAGTGCGCGCCGTTCTCGGTGCCCGTGGCGGAGCGCCGTCCTATCACTTGAGGAAGTCCGGCACGTCCAGCTCCTCGGCCGCGCTGTCCGAGTAGGTGCGCGACGGCGGGACGGGCGGGGCGACCGGGAGTTCGACGACCGGCTCGGGGGCGGGCGCGGGCTCCTCCTTCGGCGTGACGCTGCCGAGCGAGCCGAAGGACGGACGGCTCTCGGGCTGCCGCGCCGGGGCGGGCTCCTCGCGGCGGGCCGGGGAGGACCCCGAGGCCGAGCCGAGGACGGTGTCCCGGCGGGCCGGCGGCTGGCCGCCGTCGAACCCGGCCGCGATGACGGTGACCCGGACCTCGTCGCCGAGCGCGTCGTCGATGACCGCGCCGAAGATGATGTTGGCCTCCGGGTGGGCGGCCTCGCTGACCAGCTGGGCGGCCTCGTTGATCTCGAACAGGCCGAGGTCGGAGCCGCCGGAGATGGAGAGCAGGACACCCCGGGCGCCGTCGATGGACGCCTCGAGGAGCGGCGAGGAGATCGCCATCTCGGCGGCGGCCACCGCGCGGTCGTCGCCGCGGGCCGAGCCGATGCCCATGAGGGCCGAACCGGCCTCGGACATCACGGACTTGACGTCGGCGAAGTCGAGGTTGATCAGGCCGGGGGTGGTGATGAGGTCGGTGATGCCCTGGACACCGGAGAGCAGGACCTGGTCCGCCGACTTGAAGGCGTCGAGGACCGAGACCTGGCGGTCCGAGATGGACAGCAGCCGGTCGTTCGGGATGACGATGAGGGTGTCGACCTCTTCGCGGAGTTCGGCGATGCCGTCCTCGGCCTGGTTGGCCCTGCGCCGTCCCTCGAAGGTGAACGGGCGGGTGACCACGCCGATGGTCAGGGCGCCGAGGGAGCGCGCGATGTTGGCCACGACGGGGGCGCCACCGGTGCCGGTGCCACCACCCTCGCCTGCCGTCACGAAGACCATGTCGGCCCCCTTGAGGACCTCCTCGATCTCCTCGCGGTGGTCCTCGGCGGCCTTGCGGCCGACGGCCGGGTTGGCGCCTGCGCCGAGTCCGCGCGTCAGTTCGCGACCGACGTCGAGCTTGACGTCGGCGTCGCTCATCAACAGAGCTTGCGCGTCCGTGTTGATGGCGATGAACTCGACGCCCTTGAGACCGACCTCGATCATCCGGTTGATGGCATTGACACCACCGCCGCCGACACCGATGACTTTGATGACTGCGAGGTAGTTCTGCGGTGCTGCCACGTCGAAGGCCTCTCGCCTCGAGTTACGTGTCGTCGCCCCGCGGGGGATGCGATCCGACGACTGATGCCGAATGGGACGGTCCGTTTCGCCGACCCGAACCCTAACGTTGAAGTTTAGGGTTACCAGTGTGACTGTTCGCTGGACTCTTCCGAACAGGACACTAAGTCGACAAGTGGCGCGCGTTCAACGAACACGCCGAACCTCCCGTTTTTCTTTTCACCCTATGTGATCAGCCATAGCGCTGCCCAACCAGGGTGCTGGCCTGGGCGAATGTGCGTCAACTCGTCGCCGAGGCCGGGGCGGTGGGAACGCTCACGTCGAAGTGCCGGGCGTCCGGGGCCGCTTTCATCAGAGCCGAGAGCGTACGCCCCTTCGCCGCACTGTTCTCGCCACTTCCCCACGCGACGGTCCTGCCGCCGCGCAGCACCAGCGAGATGTCGTCGTAGGAAAGCACCTTGACGGTGCGGGTGACGTGCCGCACGGCAGTGGGCACCGAGCCCGCCACCCGCACCGCCTCGCGCACCAGCCGGTCCTCGCCGAAGCGGCGCATACCGGTCGCGGACGACGCGGTGCGGGAGAGCGTCAATTCCAGTGCGGGAACACCCGCGGGCGCCTTGTCGACCGTGGCGAAACGCACACCGCCACGGTCCACTTCGACGAATTTTCCGCCCTTTTGGACCGTCAGGACCGGCACGCGTTCGGTGACTTTCAGACGGATTCCATGGGGCCAGGATCGCGCCACCTCGACCGTGTCGATGCGGGTGAGTTCGCGCACGAGACGTGACCGGATGACGTCGGTGTCGACGGAGACCAGAGGCGCCCCGACCGGGACGTCGGCCGCCTCGCGCACCTGACCCGGGGTCAGGACCGCGGTCCCGGAGACCGACACGCGTTCGACGCGCAGCCACTGCGATCCGTACAACACCCAGACGACGCCCGCCCCGAGGAGCGCGGCACCGAGGGCAAGAATGATGATCGTACGGATCCGTCGCGGCCCGAGCCTTCGGACGAGGGGCGGGCCGGACGACTCCTGCTGGCGTTCACCGCGTTCGGCGGTGGTCGGTCCGGCCACGCTCCCTGCCCTTCACCTAGACGGGGATCCGCGCCCCCGCGCCGTTCCTAGTGCTGTGCACGGTGGGCGTTGATCGCCTCGTACACCATGCCGACGAGCAGGTCGTCGGCGTCCCGTCGGCCGAACTCGGCGGCGGCGCGGGACATCTCGTACAGCCGGTGCGGATCGGCGAGCACGGGAAGGACGTTGCCGCGCACCCAGTCGGGCGTCAGCTCCGCGTCGTCGACCAGCAGTCCGCCGCCCGCCTTCACCAGCGGCTGGGCGTTGAGCCGCTGTTCGCCGTTGCCGATGGGCAGCGGGACGTAGGCGGCCGGGAGCCCGACGGCGGAGAGTTCGGCGACGGTCATCGCGCCCGCGCGGCAGAGCATCATGTCGGCCGCGGCGTACGCGAGGTCCATCCGGTCCACGTAACTTACCGGGATGTAGGGGGGCATTCCCGGCATCTGCTGCACGTGTGGCAGTTCGTTCTTCGGGCCGACCGCGTGCAGGATCTGGATACCGGCCTGCTGGAGCCACGGGGCGACCTGCTGGACCACCTCGTTGAGCCGCCGGGCGCCCTGCGAACCGCCGGAGACCAGCAGCGTGGGCAGGTTGGGGTCGAGCCCGAACTGCGCGCGTGCCTCCGGACGGGCCGCGGCGCGGTCCAGGGTGGCGATGGAGCGGCGCAGCGGGATGCCGATGTACCTGGCGCCCCTGAGCTTGTTGTCGGGCGTGGAGACGGCCACCTGGGCCGCGTAGCGCGAGCCGATCTTGTTGGCCAGGCCGGGGCGCGCGTTGGCCTCGTGGATCACGATCGGCACCCCGAGCCGCTTGGCGGCCAGATAGCCGGGCAGCGCCACGTAGCCGCCGAAGCCGACCACGGCGTCGGCCTTCACGCGCTCCAGGATCTGCTCGGTGGCCTTGATCGTGCCGCGCAGCCGGCCCGGGACGGTGATCAGCTCGGGGGTGGGCTTACGGGGCAGCGGCACGGCCGGGATCAGCGCGAGTTCGTACCCCCGCTGCGGGACGAGCTGCGTCTCCAGACCACGTTCCGTGCCCAGGGCCGTGATCCCCACGGTCGGGTCCTGCCTGCGCAGGGCGTCCGCGAGGGCGAGCGCGGGCTCGATGTGGCCGGCGGTCCCCCCACCGGCGAGTACGACATGCACCGAAATTCACCGCTCTCCGGACGAACGCGCCGCCGAGGCACGCCGTCGCATCGTGTTCCATCTCCGAGGCCCCCGCACCAGCTTGGCGCCTCCCGCCCGCTTTCTACCAAAGCGGGGTTGCCGCAGGGAAAGCGCCGCCCGCGCAGCGGGTTCGTCACGCGCGAAGGCGATCATCAACCCGATGGCGAACATGGTCGGCAGCAGGGCGGATCCTCCGTAGGAGAACAGCGGGAGGGGGACGCCGGCGATCGGCAGCAGGCCGAGCACCGCACCGATGTTGATCACGGCCTGCGCCGTGATCCACGTCGTCACGCCTCCCGCGGCATACCTGACGAAGGGGTCCTCCGTGCGTCCGGCCACGCGGATACCCGCATAGCCTAGAGCCGCGAAGAGGGCGAGCACCGACAGCGTCCCCGCGAGACCCAGTTCCTCGCCGGTGACAGCGAAGATGAAGTCCGTGTGGGCCTCGGGGAGTTGACCCCATTTTTCCACACTCGCGCCGAGCCCCGAGCCGAAGATCCCGCCGGAGGCCAGGGCGTAGATGCCGTGCACGGCCTGCCAGCAGTCGACCGGGCCCGACTGCGGTTCGGTGGCGCCGATGCAGGAGAGCCGGGCCATCCGGTTGGGGCTGGTCTTGATGAGGATCACACCGAGCAGGGCGGCGACCGACAGCACTCCGGCGAAGAGCCGGGTCGGCGCACCGGCCAGCCAGAGCAGTCCGAAGAGGATCGCCGTGAGGATGATCGCGGTGCCCATGTCGCCGCCGAGCATGATCAGTCCGAGCAGCAGGAAGGCGACCGGGACCAGCGGCACCAGCATGTGCTTCCACTGGTTGAGGAGGTTCTTGTCCTGCTTGCGGGCCAGCAGGTCGGCGGCCCACAGGACGAGCGCCAGCTTGCCGAACTCGCTGGGCTGGATCTGGAAGGAGCCGCCGAGGGAGATCCAGTTCTGGTTGCCGTTGACCGACATCCCTATCCCGGGCACCTGCACCAGCGCCATCATGAAGACGGACCCCGCCAGGATCGGGTAGGCGAGGCCGCGGTGCAGCTTCACCGGCATCCGGGAGGCCGCGAACATCAGCACGCCGCCGATCACCGCGGCGAGGAGCTGCTTGCGGAAGAAGTAGGAGCCGGGCAGGGACATCTGCAACGCCGTGATCTGGGAGGCCGAGTAGACCATCACCAGACCGAGGACGGTGATCAGCAGACTGCCGCCGAGGATCAGGTAGTAGGCCGTCAGCGGCCGGTCCCAGGCCCGTCTGGCGTTGAGGTACGTCCGGCGCACGGGGTTCTCGCGCGGCGGCCTGCGGGCGGCGGCGGGCCGTCGCGCGGCCCGCTGCACGGGCGGCCGTCCGGTGCGGCTACCGGGCATCGGGTCCTCCGCTGTACGTCGGCCTCGACGATCCCACGCGTCCCTCCCAGGGTCGCCCGGCAGGCGGCCGGGTCAGGCGCCGAGTCCGCGGACGGCCTCCGCGAACGCGTCACCGCGCTTGTTGTAGTTGGCGAACATGTCCATCGAGGCGCAGGCCGGGGCCAGCAGCACCGTGTCGCCCGGCTGCGCGAGCCGGCGCGCCTCGCGGACGGCCGCGAGCATCGCCCCAGTGTCGGTCCGGTCGAGGTCGACGACGGGTACTTCCGGGGCGTGTCGCGCCAGGGCTTCGCGGATCAGGGCCCGGTCGGCGCCGATCAGCAAGACCGCCCGCAGCCGCTTCGCGGACGCGACGACCAGTTCGTCGAAGGTCGCGCCCTTGGCGAGGCCGCCCGCGATCCACACGATGGACTCGTAGGCCGCCAACGAGGCTTGTGCCGCATGGGTGTTGGTGGCCTTGGAGTCGTCGACGTAGGCCACCTCGTCCACGTCGGCCACGTGCGCGATGCGGTGGGCGTCCGGGGCGAAGTTCCTGAGCCCGTCCCGAACGGCCCTGGCGGGCACGCCGAACGCCCGCGCGAGGGCGGCCGCGGCGAGCGCGTTGGCGATGTTGTGCGGCGCGGGCGGCCGGACGTCGGAGACCTCGGCGAGCTCCTGCGCGTTCTTCTGACGGTTCTCGACGAAGGCGCGGTCGACCAGGATGCCGTCCACGACGCCGAGTTGGGACGGCGCGGGCGGCCCGAGGGTGAACCCGACGGCCCGGCAGCCCTCCTCGACGTCCGCCGCGCGCACCAGGTCCTCGGTGGCCGGGTCGGCGGCGTTGTAGACGCAGGCGACCCGATTGCCCTCGTAGACACGGCCCTTGTCGGCGGCGTACGCCTCCATCGAGCCGTGCCAGTCGAGATGGTCGGCGGCGAGGTTGAGGACGACGGCCGAGTCGGCGCGCAGCGAGGGCGCCCAGTGCAGCTGGTAGCTGGAGAGTTCGACGGCGAGGACGTCGTACGGCTCGTCGGCGAGGACCGCGTCGAGCAGCGAGACGCCGATGTTGCCGACGGCGGCCGTGCGCAGTCCCGCCGCTGCCAGGATCGAGGCCAGCATCTGGACGGTGGTGGTCTTGCCGTTGGTGCCGGTGACGGCGAGCCAGGGGGCGGCGCCGGGGCCGCGCAGCCGCCAGGCCAGCTCGACGTCGCCCCAGATCTCCACCCCGGCCGCGCGGGCCGCCGTGAAGAGCGGTTTGCCGGGCTGCCAGCCGGGGGCGGTGACGACGAGGTCGGTGCCCTCGGGGAGGGTGGCGCCGTCGCCGAGCCGGACGGTGACGCCGAGCGCCTCCAGCTCGGCGGCCTGGGCGCGGGCCCGGTCGTCGTCGCCGTCGTTGACGACCGTGACCCGCGCGCCGCGCGCGTGCAGCGCCCTGGCCGCCGGGACGCCGGAGACGCCGAGCCCGGCGACGGTGACGTGCTTGCCCTGGAGTTCCGGCGGTCCGTAGGACACCGAGGAGGTCACTTGTCCGCTGCCCATCCCGCGTAGAAGAGGCCGAGGCCGACGATCATGCAGATGCCCTGGATGATCCAGAACCGGACCACCACGAGCACTTCTGACCAGCCCTTGAGTTCGAAGTGGTGCTGGAGTGGCGCCATCCGGAAGACGCGCTTGCCGGTGAGCCGGAAGGAGCCGACCTGGATGACGACCGACATGGTGATGAGGACGAAGAGGCCGCCGATGATGGCGACGAGCAGCTCGGTGCGGGAGAGGATCGCGAGGCCCGCGACCACACCGCCGAGCGCCAGCGAACCGGTGTCGCCCATGAAGATCTTGGCGGGCGAGGTGTTCCACCACAGGAAGCCGAGGCAGGAGCCCATCAGCGCGGCCGAGACGACCGCGAGGTCGAGCGGATCGCGCACCTCGTAGCAGGCGTTGGGGTTGGTGAGGGTCTGCGCGTTGGCGCAGGACTCCTGGTACTGCCAGACGCCGATGAAGGTGTAGGCGCCGAAGACGAGGACGGAGGCGCCGGTGGCGAGGCCGTCCAGGCCGTCGGTGAGGTTCACGCCGTTGGACATGGCGAGGATCATGAACAGCGCCCAGACCACGAACAGCACCGGGCCGATCGTCCAGCCGAAGTCGGTGATGAACGACAGCTTGGTGGAGGCCGGGGTGTTGCCGCGGGCGTCGGCGAACTGGAGCGAGAGGACCGCGAAGGCGATGCCGACGGTGAGCTGGCCGGCCATCTTGGCCTTGGCCCGCAGACCGAGCGAGCGGCGCTTGACGATCTTGATGTAGTCGTCCAGGAAGCCGACCATGCCCATGCCGACCATGAGGCCGAGGACCAGCAGGCCCGAGAAGGTCGGGGTGGCCGCCTTGTCGGTGGTCCAGGTGGTGATCACCTTGGACAGGAAGTACGCGGCGACGGTCGCCAGGATGAAGGCGATACCGCCCATCGTCGGCGTACCGCGCTTGCTGGCGTGCTCGCGCGGGCCGTCGTCGCGGATGTACTGCCCGTAGCCCTTGCGGGCCAGCAGCTTGATCAGCAGCGGGGTGCCGATCAGCGTGAGGAACAGACCAATGACTCCTGCGAACAGGATCTGCTTCATCATCGGGCAGCGACCTCACCCTCGGCACCGGTCTGCAGGAGAGCCTGCGCCACACTCTCCAGACCGACCGACCGGGACGCCTTCACGAGTACGACGTCTCCCGGGCGCAATTCGCTGCGCACCAGGTCGACCGCCGCCTGTGCGTCGGACACGTGCACCGACTCCTCACCCCACGAACCCTCGTTATATGCGCCCAGTTGCAGCCAGGACGCTTCCCTGCCCCCGACCGCGACGAGCTTCCCGACATTGAGCCGGACGGCGAGCCGTCCGATCGCGTCGTGCTCGGTGAGCGCCTCGTCCCCCAGCTCGGCCATCTTGCCGAGCACCGCCCAGGTCCGCCGTCCCCTGCCCATGGCCGCGAGCGCGCGCAGGGCCGCCCGCATGGACTCGGGGTTGGCGTTGTAGGCGTCGTTGACGATCGTCACACCGTCCGGGCGCTCGGTGACCTCCATCCGCCAGCGGGAGAGGGAGCCCGCCTCGGAGAGCGCGGTGGCGATCTCTGTTACGGACATGCCCAGCTCATGGGCGACGGCTGCCGCGGCGAGCGCGTTCGACACGTGGTGCTCACCGTACAGGCGCATGGTCACATCGCTTGCACCGGAGGGTGTGTGGAGCCTGAAGGCGGGCTGTCCGCTGTCCGTGAGTCGCACGTTCTCGCCGCGAACGTCCGCTTCGGCCGACTCTCCGAAAAGGAGCACCTTCGCCTGGGTTCGGGAGGCCATGGCCCGGACCAACGGATCGTCGGCGTTGAGGATCGCGGTGCCGTCGGCCGGCAGCGACTCCACCAACTCGCCCTTGGCGACGGCGATCTGCTCCCGGCCGCCGAACTCGCCGATGTGGGCGGTCCCGACGTTCAGGACGAGGCCGACCTTCGGGGGCGTCAGACCGGTGAGGTAGCGGATGTGCCCGATGCCCCGGGCGCCCATCTCCAGGATCAGGAACCGGGTTTCGTCGGTGGCGCTGAGCGCGGTCAGCGGCAGCCCGATCTCGTTGTTGAAGGATCCGGGCGTCCACACCGTGGGGGCCGCGCGCTGGAGCACCTGCGCGATCAGGTCCTTGGTGCTGGTCTTGCCCGCGGAGCCGGTGAGGGCGACGACGGTCGCGCCGAGGCGGTGCACGACGTGCCGGGCGAGGGCGCCGAGGGCGGCCTGGACGTCGTCCACGACGATCGCCGGGACGCCGACCGGGCGGGACCCCAGGACGGCGACGGCACCCGCCCCGACGACCTGCTCGGCGAAGTCGTGGCCGTCCACCCGCTCGCCGGTGAAGGCGACGAAGAGGCTGCCGGGCACCACCTCGCGGGAGTCCCGGACGACCTGGGCCGTGACCTGGACGGACGGATCCGGTATGTCGTGCGTCTGCCCGCCGACGACTGATGCGATCTCGGCGAGGGAGAGGGCGATCACAAGTTCATCCCTGGGTCTGCTGGATAGCTTCGCGAAGCACCTGGCGGTCGTCGAAGGGACGCACCACCCCGGCGATGTCCTGGCCCTGTTCGTGGCCCTTGCCCGCGACGAGCACGGTGTCCCCCGGCCGCGCCCTGGCGACGGCCGCGGCGATGGCGGCGGCCCGGTCCTCGAAGACCTGCACCTCGCCGCGCTCGTGCGCGGGCACCGACGCGGCGCCCCTGAGCATGGCCGCGAGGATGGAGAGGGGGTCCTCGGAGCGGGGGTTGTCCGAGGTGAGCACGGCGGTGTCGGCGAGCCGGGCGGCCGCGGCGCCCATCGGCTCGCGTTTCGTCGTGTCGCGGTCACCGCCGCAGCCGAGCACGATGTGCAGGCTCCCCTCGGTGACCTTGCGCAGGGCCCGCAGGACGGATTCGACGGCGTCCGTCTTGTGGGCGTAGTCGACCACCGCGAGGTAGGGCTGCCCGGCGTCCACCCGCTCCAGGCGGCCGGGCACCCCGGGCACCGCGGCGACGCCGTCGGCGGCGGTCTGCGGGTCGATCCCGGCGGCGGCCAGGGAGACGATCGCGGCGAGGGTGTTGGCCACGTTGAAGGGGCCGGGCAGCGGCGAGCGCGCGGTGATCCGCTCGCCCTCGGGGCCGACCGCGGTGAAGGTGGCGTCCATCGGGCCGACCCGGACGTCCTCGGCGCGCCAGTCGGCGTCCGGGTGCCCCTCGGCGGAGAAGGTGACGACCGGGACGCCGGACTCCTTGGCGAGCCGCCGGCCGTACTCGTCGTCGCTGTTGACCACGCCGAGCCTGCTGCGCGCGGGGGTGAACAGCTGCGCCTTCGCCTGGAAGTAGTCCTCCATGTCGGAGTGGAACTCCATGTGCTCCGGGCTGAGGTTGGTGAAGACGGCGACGTCGAAGACGCAGCCGTCGACCCGGCCCAGGACCAGCGCGTGGCTGGAGACCTCCATGGCGACCGCCTCGACGCCGCGCTCGCGCATGACCGCGAAGAGGGCCTGGAGGTCGGTGGCCTCGGGGGTGGTGCGCTCGGACTTGATGCGCTCGTCGCCGATGCGCATCTCGACCGTGCCGATCAGCCCGGTGCTGCGGACCCGCTTCAGACCGCCCTCGACGAGGTAGGCGGTGGTGGTCTTGCCCGAGGTGCCGGTGATGCCGATCTGGAGCAGGTCGCGCCCCGGGTGGCCGTAGATGGTGGCGGCCAGTTCGCCCATCCCGGCCCGCGGGTCGTCGACCACCAGGACGGGGAGTCCGGTGGCGGCGGCGCGCTCGGCGCCGGTCGGGTCGGTCAGCACGGCGACCGCGCCGAGTCCGGCGGCCTGGGTGACGAAGTCGGCGCCGTGCAGCCGGGCGCCCGGCAGGGCGGCGTACAGGTCGCCGGGGCGCACGGCGCGCGAGTCATGGGTGATGCCCGTGACCCCGGCGGCGCCGGCCGGCGCGGCGGCGGCCAGCTGATCGGCGAGTTCCGCCAGGGAGGTGGCGGAGACCTGGACCGGTCGCGGCGGTCCCGGATAGGTCACGGAAGCGCCCTTCTGGGTGGTTTGGGAGTGATCAGCGTGTGGCACGGCGGTGAGCGTACCGGGCTGACCCGCCGGTGAGCGAAGCGAGGGGCCGGTGCCCGCCCGGTTCCCCGGGTCGGGGGTGATCATGGTCACGGATCGTTCCTGACTGGTCGCGCTGATCAGGGCGTGAAGGTGACGGGCAGGCTCGCTGCCTTGGCCCCGGTGGGCGGGACCTGGAGGGTCTTGAGCGCGAACTCCATCACCTCCTTGTAGATGGGTCCGCAGATCTGGCCGCCGAAGTACCCGCCCTCGGTGGCGTTCTGGATGGCGCAGTAGACGGTGATCCGCGGTTTGTCGGCGGGGGCGAACCCGGCGAACGACGAGGTGTAGCCGCGGTACTTGCCGGTGGCCGGATCCACACGGTTGGCCGTACCGGTCTTGCCCGCCACCCGGTAGCCGGGGATGCGGGCCTTGGTGCCGGTGCCCTGCTCGTCGTCGACGACGGACTCCAGCATCCTGGCGACGGTCCTGGCCGTCTTCTCGCTGACCACCCTGGTCTTCTCCGGCTCGGCGGCCGGGGTGAAGCGCCCGTCGGGCCCCTTCTCGCCGCGCACCAGGGTGGGCGCGACCCGGACGCCGCCGTTGGCGATGGTGGAGTAGACGGAGGCCGCCTGGAGCGCGTTGATGGACACGCCCTGGCCGAAAGGAATCGTGTACTGCTGCGAGGTCGACCAGGTGTCCGGCGGGGCCAGGATGCCCTTGGTCTCGCCGGGGAAGCCGAGCCCGGTGTAGTCGCCGAGGCCGAACTTGCGCAGGTAGCTGTAGAGGACCTTGTTGGCCTCGGGCTGGGTCTTGCCGAGCTGTCCCGTGGCCAGGATGGTGCCGATGTTGCTGGACTTGGCGAGGACGCCGTTGAGCGTCAGGTTCCAGGTCGGGTGGTCGATGTCGTCCTTGAAGAGGCGGTCGCCGCGGTGCAGCCGGTTGGGCACCACGACGTGCGTCTGCGGGGTGGCGACGTTCTGCTCCAGCACGGCGGCCATGGACATGACCTTGGCGGTGGAGCCGGGCTCGTAGGCGTCCTGGAGGGCCGCGTTGCCGAGGGCCGCGGGGTCGGCCTTGGAGAGGTCGTTCGGGTCGAAGCCGGGCGAGTCCGCCATGGCGAGGATCTGGCCGGTGCGGGTGTCCTGGACGATGACGTAGCCCCGGTCCGCCTTCGACTTCGCGACCTGCTCGCTGATGGCGTTCTGGGCGGCCCACTGGATGTCGCGGTCGATCGTCAGCTCGACGTCGTTGCCGGGCACCGCGGGCGTCTCGGTGGACCCTGCGGTGGGCACCAGGCGACCGCCGGACTGGGCGTAGCGGATCTTGCCGTCCTTGCCCGAGAGCCGCCCGTTGAGCTGCTGCTCGATGCCGCCGCCGCCCTTGCCCTCGTCGTTGACCCAGCCCAGTATCCCGGCGGCGAGGTCGCCGTTGGGGTAGACGCGCTTGCTGCTGGGGTCGGCGAAGACCCCGGCCAGCACGTTGACGGTGGACGAGTCACTGTTGGCCTTCTGGGCGAGCGCGCTGCGCAGCTCCTTGATCTGGGTCCAGACCTGCGGGGTCTGGCGGCGGGCCAGCAGGACGTAGCGCAGCGCCTTGTTGGCCGGGCGGAGCTTCTTGAGCAGCGCCTCCTGGTCCACGCCGAGGATCGGCGCGAGGAGGGCAGCGGCCTGCTCGGGACCATCGTCGATCTTCAGGTGCTCGCGGTCGAACATCGTCGGGTCGGCGGTGAGGTCGTAGGCGTCCACGCTGGTGGCGAGGGCGACGCCGTTGCGGTCGGTGATGCCGCCGCGCTCGGCGGCCAGGACGTGGCCGACGTAGCGGTTCTGCCCCGCCTTGGCCGCGTACTCGCTGGCGTCGACGGCCTGCACCTGGAGCAGTCTGACCACGAACGCGATCAGCACGAGGGTCAGCGCCAGGCTGATCATCCGCAGCCGGGGGCGTGGACTGCCGAGGCGCAGCACCTTGGGTGCCGCGGAGCGGGCCGGGGCCGGGCGGCGGGCGGGGCGGGCGCCGGGGC
>NZ_FMCI01000397.1 GCF_900091845.1 Streptomyces sp. SolWspMP-5a-2 | reverse complement strand
GTCTCGCCGGTGCGGTCGGTGGCCCGCACGGTCAGCGTGTGACCGCCCTTCGCGGCAGTCCACTCGTACGACCACTGCCGCCAGGTGTCCCGGGTGTCCTCCGCGGCCAGGCGCGCCTCCTCCCACGGCCCGTCGTCGACCCGCACCTCGACCTTGTCGATCCCCCGGTGCTGCGCCCACGCCACGCCCGCGACCATGACCGTCCCCGCCTTCGGCCGCCCGAACGGCTTGGGTGTGTCGATGCGCGACTCGGTCTTGATCGGTGCCTTCCGTGCCCAGTCCCGCTCGACCCAGTACGCGTCGTAGGCGTCGAAGGTCGTCAGTTCGATGTCCTTGATCCACTTGCAGGCCGACACGTACCCGTACAGGCCGGGGACCAGCATGCGGACGGGGAAGCCGTGCTCGAAGGGCAGGGGGCGGCCGTTCATGCCGAGGGCGAGCATCGCGTCACGGCCGTCCATGACGTCGTCGACGGGGCTGCCGATCGTCATGCCGTCCACCGAGCGCGCCACCAGTTGATCGGCCGGGCCGCCCTTCGACGGCGGTCGCACCCCGCACTCCGTCAGGAGATCGGCCAGGCGGACTCCGATCCAGCGGGCGTTGCCGACGTAGGGACCGCCCACCTCGTTGGAGACGCAGGTGAGGGTGATGTCCCGTTCGATCAGCGGCATCCTCAGCAGGTCGTCGAAGGACAGGGTCCGTTCCCGCGTCACGCCCTTGCCGTGGATGCGCAGCCGCCACGACGTCGCGTCGACCTTGGGCACCACGAGCGCGGTGTCGACACGGTAGAAGTCGCCGTCGGGGGTCATGAACGGGCTGATGTCCTTGATCCGCAGCGCGGCCCCCCTGGGCACGGGCGCCGCTGACGACGACGGGGCGGGTATCACCACCTTCGCCCGGGACGCCACGGCGTCCTGGCCCTGCGAACCGTTCAGCGCCCGCCCGGCCAGACCCGCCCCGGTGGAGGCCGCCGCGGCGGCGGTCGCGGCCACGATGAAGCCGCGGCGGTCCCAGCGCGAATCCTCCGCTTCGTCGCCGGTGCCGGAGGCGGTCGCGCGGTCCGACGGCGCGCCCGCTGCCGTGGAGACGCCGTCCACCGTCTCCGTCCGCTCCCCCGGCTGCTCGGCTCGGGCGCGGTGGGTTCCCAGCCGGCCGATCAGCAGGTAGAGGAGTCCGGCACCGACCACGGCTCCCACCACGGACGGCAACGCGTCGCC
>NZ_FMCI01000143.1 GCF_900091845.1 Streptomyces sp. SolWspMP-5a-2 | reverse complement strand
CGCAGCGGGGAGGCGCACGTGCTGCTCGTCGAGTGCGCGCACTGGCCCGCCGTCCTCTTCCCGCCGCTCGCCGCCGAACTGCGGCGGGCCGGGCTCGGCGCCGACTGGGCCACCCTGCTCTGGGAGGCCGCCTCGCTCCCCGCCGACCGGTTGGTCGCGGCGGCCGACGCGCTGGCGGCCTCGGGACGGCCGTCCGACGGCGAGCAGATGCTGCGCCAGGGCGCCGCCCGCCCGGCCGCCGAGATCGCCGGGGCCGTCCTCGACCTGCTGGCGCAGGGGCGCGGACGGGAGGCGGGCGCGCTGCTCGACGCCTACGTCCGGGTCCGCACCCCCGAGGAGGCGGCCCGCAGCGCCGAACCCGACCCGGCGACCCTGGTGCCGCTGCTCCTGGCGGCCGCGCGGGGCGTGTCCGAGCGGCGGCACCGCGATCTGGTGCACGCCCTGCGGGTCGCGGGTCTGGCCGGTTGAGGTCCGCGCTCGCCCACCTGAGTGTGAAACGTGATCGACTCAGCGGGTTAACGACGATGGTCTTGGCAAGGCCGCCGGGGAGGCTTACGTTCGTGCCTCTACGTCCTGCGTCTACGGGCGTAGAGGCGCTGACGTCCCCTCGAAGGAGCAGCTCATGGCCAACGTCGTCCGCGCGGCTCTGGTCCAGGCCACCTGGACCGGAGACTCCGAGTCCATGGTGGCGAAACACGAGGAGCACGCCCGTGCGGCGGCCCGCCTCGGCGCGAGGATCATCGGCTTCCAGGAAGTCTTCAACGCCCCCTACTTCTGCCAGGTCCAGGACCCGGAGCACTACCGCTGGGCCGAGCCGGTGCCGGACGGGCCGACCGTGACCCGGATGCGGGAGCTGGCCCGCGAGACCGGGATGGTGATCGTCGTCCCCGTCTTCGAGGCCGAGCAGTCCGGCTTCTACTACAACACGGCCGCGGTGATCGACGCCGACGGCAGCTACCTCGGCAAGTACCGCAAGCACCACATCCCGCAGGTCGAGGGGTTCTGGGAGAAGTTCTACTTCCGTCCCGGCAACGCGGGCTGGCCGGTCTTCGACACCGCCGTCGGCAAGGTCGGCGTCTACATCTGCTACGACCGCCACTTCCCCGAGGGCTGGCGGCAACTCGGCCTCAACGGGGCCCAGTTGGTGTTCAACCCGTCGGCCACCTCGCGCGGGCTCTCCGCGTACCTCTGGCAGTTGGAGCAGCCCGCGGCGGCCGTCGCCAACGAGTACTTCGTCGCCGCGATCAACCGGGTCGGACGGGAGGAGTACGGGGACGACGACTTCTACGGCACCTCCTACTTCGTCGACCCGCGGGGCCGGTTCGTCGGCGACGTCGCCAGCGACACATCGGAGGAACTCCTCGTGCGGGACCTGGACTTCGACCTGATCGAGGAGGTCCGCCAGCAGTGGGCCTTCTACCGCGACCGGCGGCCCGACGCGTACGAGGGGCTGGTGCGGCCGTGACCAAGGACCTGCTGGGCCGCCACCGGGACGTCCTGCCCGACTGGCTCGCCCTCTACTACGAGGACCCGCTGGAGCTCACGCACGGCGAGGGACGCCACGTCTGGGACGCCCAGGGCACCAAGTACCTGGACTTCTTCGGCGGCATCCTCACCACCATGACCGCGCACGCCCTGCCCGAGGTCACCAAGGCGATCTCCGAACAGGCCGGGCGGATCATCCACTCCTCCACCCTCTACCTCAACCGGCCGATGGTCGAACTGGCCGAGCGCGTCGCCCAGTTGAGCGGCATCCCGGACGCGCGGGTCTTCTTCACCACGTCCGGCACCGAGGCCAACGACACCGCGCTGCTGCTCGCCACCGCCTACCGGCGCAGCAACACGATCCTCGCCATGCGCAACAGCTACCACGGCCGCTCCTTCAGCTCGGTCGGCATCACCGGCAACCGCGGCTGGTCCCCGACGTCACTCTCCCCGCTCCAGACGGTCTACGTGCACGGCGGGGTCCGCACCCGGGGCCCGTTCGCCGCCATGGACGACGACGGCTACATCGCGGCCTGCGTCGACGACCTCACCGACCTGCTCGGCCACACCCGCCCGCCCGCCGCCCTGATCGCCGAGCCCGTCCAGGGCGTCGGCGGCTTCACCTCACCGCCGGACGGCCTGTACGCGGCCTTCCGCGAGGTCCTGAGCGAGCGCGGCATCCTGTGGATCTCCGACGAGGTGCAGACCGGCTGGGGCCGCACGGGCGACCACTTCTGGGGCTGGCAGGCGCACGACCGCAACGGCCCGCCGGACATCCTCACCTTCGCCAAGGGCATCGGCAACGGGATGTCCATCGGCGGGGTCGTCGCCCGCGCCGACATCATGAACTGCCTGGACTCCAACAGCATTTCGACGTTCGGCGGCACCCAGGTCACCATGGCGGCCGGGCTCGCCAACCTCACGTACCTGCTGGAGCACGACCTCCAGGGCAACGCGCGCCGGGTCGGCGGGCTGCTCATCGAGCGGCTGCGGGCCGTCGCCGCGCGCGTCCCGCACGTGCGCGAGGTGCGCGGGCGCGGGCTGATGATCGGCGTCGAACTGACCAGGCCGGGCACCGACCGGGCCGACCCGGACGCCGCGTCCGCCGTGCTGGAGGCGGCCCGCGCGCGCGGCCTGCTCATCGGCAAGGGCGGCGGCCACGACACCAGCGCGCTGCGGATCGCGCCGCCGCTCTCCCTCACCGTCGCCGAGGCCGAGGAGGGCGCCGCCCTTCTCGAAGACGCGCTGAGGAGCCTCGACCAGTAGTGCACTGAGCAAGGGAACACCGCCATGACCACCACCTTCGCGACCCTGGAGCACCTCGAACCGGCCCTGTCGGTGCGGCAGGTCCTCACCCTGGAACGGGTGCTCGCCGGGGAACCGGAGGTGGTGGCGGGCGCCGGGCAGCTCGACCGCCCGGTGCGCTGGGTGCACGTCGCCGAGGCACCCGACGTCGGCGTGATGCTCACCGGCGGCGAGATGGTGCTGACCACCGGGGTGCTGCTGGCGGGCGACGAGGAGAAGCAGGCCGAGTACATCCGCTCGCTGCACCGGGCCGAGGCCGCCGCCGTCGTCCTGGGGCTCGGCCGGGCGTTCCCCGCCCCGCCGGACGTGATGCGCCGGGCCGCCGAACGCTGCGGCCTCCCGCTGGTCGTGCTGCACCGGCCCTTCCCCTTCGCGGAGTTGACCGAGGAGGTGCAGTCCCGGCTGGTGCGGCGGAAGTTCGCCGCCGTCAGCCTCTCCGAGGCCGTCCGCACCGCGCTCACCGGCCTGATCACCGCGGGCGCCCCGCTCCAGCGCCTCCTCGACGAGGTCGCCGCGCACAGCGCCTGCCCGGTCGTCGTCACCAACCTCGCCCACCGGGTCCTCGCCACCGCGGGCGAACGCTCCGCCGTGGACGACGTGCTGCGCGACTGGGAACGCATCGCCCGGCAGGCGGGGCACGCCGAGGGCGACGGCTGGATCCGTGCCGAACTCGGCGGGCGGGGCGAACGCTGGGGCCAGATCGTGCTCTGCGGCCACCGCGGCGACACCGCCACCGGACGGCTGCTCGCCGACCGCGCCGCCGAGGCCCTCGTCCTGCACCGCATGCTCGGCGGCAGCTCCGCGCACACCTGGGAGGAGCAGTCCGCGCAGAGCCTGCTCACCGACCTGCTCAGCGGCGTCGTCCCGGCCAGGCAACTGCTGCCCAGGGCGCGAGCCGCCGGACTGCCCGTCAACCGGCGGACGTTCGTGCCGCTGGTCGTCCGCGACAGCGACCCCGCCCCGCTCGACCGGGTGCTGCGGATGCTCGGCATGTCCGGGCTGGTCGCCGAACTCGCCGACCGGGCCACCGCCGTCCTGCTGAGCCTGCCGCGCGACCAGGACGCGCACGCCCTCACCGCGCACTTCGCGGCCCGGCTGCGCTCCGAGGCCGGCACCCCGAGGGCGGTGGCGGCCGCCGCCGACCCGCGCACCTCCTGGGACGACGTACCGGCGGGACTGCGCGAGGCCCAGCACGTCGCCGACGCCGTCGCCGACCACTCGGCCGCCCTCGACCTGCCCGCCGTCGTCCGCCTCAAGGACGTCCACCTGCGTGGCCTGATACGGCTGTTGCGCGACGACCCGCACGTACAGGCCTTCGCCGAGCGAGAGTTGGACGGGCTGCTGTGCGCGGCCGACGACGATCTGCTGGCCGTGCTGCGCACCTACCTGGCCACCGGCCGCAACAAGTCCCGCACCGCGCAGCTCCACCACGTCTCCCGGCCCGCCCTCTACCGCCGTCTGGAGGCCATCCAGGCCCGGATGGGCGTCGACCTCGACGACTTCGAGCAGGCGGCCTCGGTGCACATCGCGCTCCTCGCGCACGACGCGCAACAGGGGTGAAACATGGAACGACCTGGGAGAACGGCGGTGAAACATGCGTCGGCGAGGACGTGACACGGTGGTACGCCGCACGCCCGCAGACGTGACACGGTGCACCTCAAAGCCTGCTTTCGGACTTTCTAGCCTTCTCGCACACCGAGTGACCGGAGGTCCCGATGAGCAGAGTGATCCGCGCCGCCGTCTTCCAGACGGCCTGGACCGGCGACAAGGAATCGATGATCCAGGCACACGAGCAGGCGGCCCGCGACGCGGCCGCGCAGGGCGCTCAGGTGCTGTGCTTCCAGGAGCTGTTCTACGGACCCTACTTCTGCCAGGTCCAGGACAAGGCGTTCTACGAGTACGCCGAGCAGATCCCGGACGGGCCGATCGTCAAGCGCTTCCAGACGCTCGCGAAGGAGCTGGGACTCGTCCTGGTGCTGCCGATGTACGAGGAGGAGCAGCCCGGCGTCCTCTACAACACGGCCGCGGTGATCGACGCCGACGGCAGCTACCTCGGCAAGTACCGCAAACACCACATCCCGCAGGTCGAGGGGTTCTGGGAGAAGTTCTACTTCCGTCCCGGCAACGCGGGCTGGCCGGTCTTCGACACCGCCGTCGGCAAGGTCGGGGTCTACATCTGCTACGACCGCCACTTCCCCGAGGGCTGGCGGGCGCTGGGTCTGGAGGGCGCCGAGATCGTCTTCAACCCGTCGGCCACCTCGCGCGGACTCTCCGCCTACCTCTGGCAGTTGGAGCAGCCCGCGGCGGCCGTCGCCAACGAGTACTTCGTCGGCGCGATCAACCGGGTCGGGGTCGAGGAGCTGGGCGACAACGACTTCTACGGGACGAGCTACTTCGTCGACCCCGAGGGCCAGTTCGTCGGCGAGGTCGCCAGCGACAAGGAGACCGAACTCGTCGTCCGCGACCTGGACCTGGCCACCCTGCGCGAGGTCCGCGACCGCTGGCAGTTCTACCGGGACCGCCGCCCCGACGCGTACGGCCCGCTGACCGCTCCCTGACCGGCACCGCCCGCCCCCGCGGGTCCGGTGCACCGGGACCGGGCCCGCCGCGGGGCACCGCGGGCTTTCGTCACCGTCCAGCTGAGGAGAGGGAGTTATGAGTCGTACCGTCATCCGTGGTGGCCTCGTGATCACCGCGTCCGACGAACTGCACGCCGACGTCCTGATCGAGGACGGCCGCATCGCCGCCCTCGCCGCGTCCGGCACCACCGCCGCCGAGGCGTGGACCGCCGAGCGGACCATCGACGCCACCGGCAAGTACGTCATCCCGGGCGGGGTCGACGCCCACACCCACATGGAGATGCCGTTCGGCGGGACCTACGCCGCCGACACCTTCGAGACCGGCACCCGCGCCGCCGCCTGGGGCGGTACGACCACCATCGTCGACTTCGCCATCCAGAGCGTCGGCGGCGCCCTGCGCGAGGGCCTCGACGCCTGGCACGCCAAGGCCGAGGGCAACTGCGCCGTCGACTACGGCTTCCACATGATCGTCTCCGACGTCAACGAGGACACCCTCAAGGAGATGGACCTGCTGGTGCAGGAAGGAGTCACCTCCTTCAAGCAGTTCATGGCCTACCCCGGCGTCTTCTACTCCGACGACGGCCAGATCCTGCGCGCCATGCAGCGCGCCGCCGACAACGGCGGCCTGATCATGATGCACGCCGAGAACGGCATCGCCATCGACGTCCTCGTCGAACAGGCCCTGGCCCGCGGCGAGACCGACCCCCGCTACCACGGCGAGGTCCGCAAGGCGCTCCTGGAGGCCGAGGCCACCCACCGCGCCATCAAGCTCGCCCAGGTCGCCGGAGCGCCCCTGTACGTCGTGCACGTCTCCGCAGCCGAGGCCGTCGCCGAACTCGCCCGCGCCCGCGACGAGGGCCTGAACGTCTTCGGCGAGACCTGCCCCCAGTACCTGTTCCTGTCCACCGACAACCTCGCCGAGCCCGACTTCGAGGGCGCCAAGTACGTGTGCAGCACGCCCCTGCGCCCGCGCGAGCACCAGGCCAAGCTGTGGCAGGGACTGCGCACCAACGACCTCCAGGTCGTCTCCACCGACCACTGCCCCTTCTGCTTCGTGGGCCAGAAGGAGCTGGGCCGGGGCGACTTCTCGAAGATCCCCAACGGCCTGCCGGGCGTCGAGAACCGCATGGACCTGCTCCACCAGGCCGTCGTGGACGGCCACATCTCGCGCCGCCGCTGGATCGAGATCGGCTGCGCCACACCGGCCCGGATGTTCGGCATGTACCCCAAGAAGGGCACCATCGCCCCGGGCGCCGACGCCGACGTCGTCATCTACGACCCGCACGCCGAGCAGATCGTCTCCGCCGAGACGCACCACATGAACGTCGACTACTCGGCGTACGAGGGCAAGCGCCTCACCGGCCGCGTCGAGACGGTCCTCTCGCGCGGCGAACCCGTCATCACCGAGCGGGAGTACACCGGGCGCGCGGGTCACGGCGTCTACACCCCGCGCTCCACCTGTCAGTACCTCAACTAGGAGTGGCGCCCATGGACTTCGGACTCGTCCTGCAGACCGACCCGCCCGCCTCCAAGGTCGTCGACCTGATGCGCCGGGCCGAGCACAACGGCTTCACCTACGGCTGGACCTTCGACTCCGCCGTGCTCTGGCAGGAACCGTTCGTGATCTACAGTCAGATCCTGGCCAGCACCACGTCGTTGACGGTCGGCCCGATGGTCACCAACCCGGGCACCCGCACCTGGGAGGTCACCGCCTCCACCTTCGCCACCCTCAACGACATGTTCGGCAACCGCACCGTCTGCGGCATCGGCCGCGGCGACTCCGCGATGCGCGTCGCGGGCCGCACCCCCAACACCCTCGCCCGGATCAGCGGCGCCATGAAGGTCATCCGCGCCCTCGGCCGCGGCGAGGAGGCCGACCTCGGCGGCACGGTGATCAAGTTCCCCTGGGTCAGACCCGGCGCCGAACTCCCCGTCTGGATGGCCGCGTACGGCCCCAAGGCGCTGAAGATGACCGGCGAGGAGGCCGACGGGTTCATCCTCCAGCTCGCCGACCTCTACCTCACCGAGTACATGGTGAAGGCCGTCAAGGACGCCGCCGTCGCCGCCGGACGCGACCCGGCCGACGTCAAGATCTGCGTCGCCGCGCCCGCCTACGTCACCGCGGACGACTCGCCCGAGGCGCTCGCCCACGCCCGCGACCAGTGCCGCTGGTTCGGCGGGATGGTCGGCAACCACGTCGCCGACCTCGTCTCCAAGTACGGCGAGCACTCCGCGCAGGTCCCCGAGGAACTCACCGACTACATCAAGGCCAGGGAAGGCTACGACTACGCCCACCACGGCCGCAGCGGCAACCCCGACACCCAGTTCGTGCCCGACGAGATCGTCGACCGGTTCTGCCTCATCGGGCCCGTCGAGAAGCACATCGAGAAACTGGAGGCGCTCCGGGCCCTGGGCGTCGACCAGTTCGCGCTCTACGACATGCACGACGCCCAGGAGGCGGTCGTCGACGCCTACGGCACCCAGGTGATCCCCGTCCTCAACGGCTGAACCGCACCCCCTCGTTGGTCTCCCCCTTCCCGCCCGCCGGGGAGGGGGTCAGGGCGCACCCCACGCGCGCACCCCCTTCGCTCGCCCGCACGGCCTCTCCCGTCCCACCTCATCCCGATTGGCCTGCCCATGACCGACACCGCACCCTCGGCGATACCGCCGACCGCCCATGTCACCCTCGCCGACGGCCGCGTCGAGATCGCGCCGGGGACCCCGCCGCCCACCGGCCCCTACGCCAACGAGGACCTGCTCCCCGTCCCCGTCGAGAAGCGCACCTGGACCACCTACAACTTCTCCGCGCTCTGGGTCGGCATGGCCCACAACACCGCCTCCTGGACCCTCGCCTCGGGCCTCATCGCCGTCGGCATGGACTGGAAGCAGGCGGTGTTCACCATCGCCCTCGCCAACCTCATCGTGCTCGTGCCGATGCTGTTGACCGGGCACGCGGGACCCAAGTACGGCATCCCCTTCCCGGTCTTCGCCCGCGCCTCCTTCGGGGTGCGCGGCGCCAACCTGCCCGCTGTCGTAAGGGCGTTGGTGGCCTGCGGCTGGTTCGGCATCCAGACCTGGATCGGCGGCGAGGCCATCTACTTCCTCGCCGGGAAACTGATCGGGTCCGGCTGGACCGACGCCGGTGAGATCGGCGGCCACGCCTGGACGATGTGGCTGTCGTTCGCCCTGTTCTGGGTGCTCCAGATCGCCATCATCTACCGGGGCATGGAGACGATCCGCCGCTTCGAGAACTGGGCCGCGCCCTTCGTGCTCGTCGGCGCGTTCGTGATGCTGTGGTGGATGAGCAGCAAGGCGGGCGGCTTCGGACCGCTTTTCGACCAGCCGTCCAAGCTGGGCTGGGGCGGCGACTTCTGGAAGCTGTTCTGGCCCTCCCTGATGGGCATGATCGGCTTCTGGTCCACGCTGTCCCTGAACATCCCCGACTTCACCCGCTACGGGCGCAGCCAGCGGGCGCAGACCTGGGGACAGGCACTCGGACTGCCCACCACCATGACGTTGTTCGCGTTCCTGTCCGTGATGGTCACCTCCGGCTCGCAGGCCGTCTACGGCGAACCGGTCTGGGACCCGGTCCAGTTGGCGGCGAAGACGGACAACGCGGTGGGCCTCCTCTTCGCGCTCGTCACGGTGCTGGTGGCCACCCTCTCCGTGAACATCGCGGCCAACCTGGTCTCCCCGGCCTTCGACTTCTCCAACATCGCGCCCCGGAAGATCACTTTCCGTACCGGCGCGCTCGTCACCTGCGTGCTCGCGGTGCTGATCATGCCGTGGAAGCTGTACTCCGACCCGCAGGGCTACATCTTCACCTGGCTCGGCCTGGTCGGCGGGCTGCTCGGCACGGTCGCCGGCATCCTCATCGCCGACTACTGGATCCTGCGCCGCGGCAAGCTGGACCTCGTCGACCTGTACCGGGCGGGCGGCCGCTACTGGTACGACGGCGGCTGGAACTGGCGGGCCGTCGTCGCGTTCGCGGCGGGCGGCGTGCTGGCGGTCGGCGGCGCCGACTTCCACCCGCTGATCGACGGGCGTCCCGTCCCCGCCCTCGAACCGCTCGCGGACTACGGCTGGGCCGTCGGCCTGGGCACCTCGATGGTGCTCTACCTGGTGCTGATGGCGCTGCGCGGACGGGAGCGGACGCCGGACACCGGCACCGTCTGACGGTCGGGGCGGTCCGGCACCCGCCGGACCGCCCGGCACCGGGCTCTCAGCTGTTCACGCTCTCCCCGCCCGCGCGCAGCGCCGCCACCGCTTCCTTCGCGGCCTTGATCGCGCCCTTGTTGATCTCGTCCGTGCCCGGCGCCTTCTTCGACTCGAAGTCGCTGCCGTTGTAGGTGACCACGACCAGCGCGTTGGAGACCCGGGCGACCACGACGCCCTCGCGGGTCTCCTGCTTGTCCTCGGTGCTGAGGTTCACCACCGAGTACCCCGCGTCACCGAGCCCGGGGACCGCGCCGCCGCCGCTCTTGTCCGTGATCCGGGACGTGTACGACTTCTCGGCCGCCTCGTCCGAGGCGGCCAGCTCGTACGACACGTCGAGCCAGCGGTAGTCGTAGCCCTTGAGCGCGTTCCAGGAACAGGTGCGCCGGGCCCGCTCGTCCGTCGACCGGATCTCCTTCCCGGCCGTCTTGGTGCCCGGCACCAGCGTCGTGATCGTCTTCGCGGCCAGGCTGCCGCACGGGCTCGGCGCGGAGCTGAACGACTTCGTGGCCGGGGCGGGCGCCGACTCCGCGGGGGCGGTGGCGGACTGGCCACCGGACTCCCGGGCGTCGCCGCGCTCGGCGGCGGGAGCGGGGGCGAGCGGCCCGGACGACATGGCCCAGCCCACCGCGGCCAGCACGACGACCGGTGACAGCCGTGCCGTCAGAGCGAGCGGCAGAGGAAAATCACGCACGGCACACTTTTCGGTGGGGGACGGTGTGCGGAGGGGGTCCGCACGGCGGACGGGACGACAGTTTCACACGACTGCACGCGGCGCGGAAGCGGAACTCCGCCCGGTGCGAGCACGGTCACACCGGGCCTCCGGCCGGGAGCGGCGACCCGCGCGCGTGCCCGGACCGCAGGGGGCGCACGCGGGCGCGTGCGCAGGTGCGGAGATCCGGCCGCATGCGTCCCGATGTCGCGACGCGGACGCAGAGAGCCGGACATGTCCGGTGCGCGGGGCGGGAAATCCGACGGGCTCGGTGTGTGGGCGGGGTGACCTGACGGGCCCGGTGCGTGGGCGGGGGAACCTGACGGGCTCGGTGGGTGGGGCGGAGGCCAGGTGGGCTCGGTGCGTGGGGTGGTGGCCAGGTGGGCCCAGTCCGTGGGACGGAGGCCTGGCGGGCCCGGTGCGTGCGGTGAGGGACCCGAGGGGCCGACGCGGGGGGTGCGGGGGACGCGGTCCGTGGGCACGCGTGCGTGCGGGGGAGCAGGGGCGTGCGCGGCCGCCGCCCTCGTCCCGGGTGCGGGGCCGCGTGCGGGCGGTCGCGTGGACGTCCCGCGCGCCACGGCTCGGCTCGATGTCGGCACGCGTGCGTGCGGGTGGTCGGCGAGGGCGTCCGGCTCCGGGACCACCAGACCACCAGGGCCTGTGGGCACGCGTGCGGGCGGTCGTTAGCCTGCTGGACGATCACGTCTTCCGGAGCCCGCCAGACCCGCGAGGTGAGAGATGCAGTTCACCACCCGACCCACGCTCCAGGGCACCTTCGGCATGGTGTCCTCCACCCACTGGCTCGCCTCCCAGTCGGCGATGGCCGTCCTGGAGACCGGCGGCAACGCCTACGACGCCGCCGTGGCCGGGGCGTTCGTGCTGCACGTCGTCGAACCGCACCTCAACGGCCCGGCCGGCGAGGTCCCCGCCCTGCTGGCACCCGCGGGCGGCGAGGTGCGCGTGCTGTGCGGCCAGGGCGTCGCCCCGGCGGGCGCCACCGTCGCCCACTACCGTGGCCTCGGCCTCGACCTGGTGCCCGGCACCGGACCGCTCGCCGCTGCCGTCCCCGGTGCCTTCGACGCCTGGATGCTCCTGCTGCGCGACCACGGCACCAAGCCGCTCGCCGACGTCCTCGCCCACGCGATCGGCTACGCCGAAGACGGCCACGCGCCCGTGGAGAAGGTCGGCGCCACCGTGGAGAGCGTCCGCGCCCTCTTCGAGACGGAGTGGACCTCCTCCGCCGACGTCTACCTCCGCGACGGCCGCTCCCCGCGCCCCGGCGAACTCCTGCGCAACCCGGCGCTCGCCGCCACCTGGCGCAGGCTGCTCGCCGAGGTCGCCGGCGCGGGGGACCGTGAGGCCCAGATCGAGGCCGCCCGCGAGGTCTGGCGCTCCGGCTTCATCGCCGACGCCCTGGTACGCCAGTCCGGCCGCCCCACCCTCGACACCAGCGGCGCGCACCACACCGGCACCCTCACCGCCGCCGACCTGGCAGGCTGGTCGGCTCACTACGAGGCGCCGGTCACGTACGACTGGAACGGCTGGACGGTGTGCAAGGCCGGTCCCTGGAGCCAGGGCCCCGCCCTCCTCCAGCAACTCGCGCTGCTCCCGGACGAGTTGCCCGCGCCGGGCACCGTCGCACATGTCCATCTGCTCGTCGAGGGCTGCAAGCTCGCCATGGCCGACCGCGAGGCCTGGTACGGCGACGCCGCCGACGTCCCCCTCGGTGATCTGCTGTCGGCGCCCTACAACGCGGCCAGGCGGGCGCTCGTCGAGGCGACGGCCTCCCGCGCCCTGCGTCCCGGCAGCCCCGGCGGACGCGTCCCGCGGCTCGCCGAGCACGCGCGCGTGGTCGCCGTCGACCGGCCCGGGTTCGATCCGATGGGCGCGGGCGAGCCCACCGTCGCCGAGTTCCCCGGCGACCCGGGCGCCGAGATGGTCGGACCGGACGGCGCCACCCGGGGCGACACCTGCCACCTCGCCGTCGTCGACCGCTGGGGCAACATGATCGCCGCGACCCCCAGCGGCGGCTGGCTCCAGTCGAACCCCGTCGTGCCCGAACTGGGCTTCCCGCTCGGCACCCGGCTCCAGATGGCCTGGCTGGAGGAGGGGCTGCCCAACTCCCTCACCCCGGGCCGCCGCCCCCGGACCACCCTCACCCCCTCCCTGGCCCTGCGCGACGGCGTCCCCGTGCTCGCCTTCGGCACCCCCGGCGGCGACCAGCAGGACCAGTGGCAGCTGCACTTCCTGCTCGCCGTCGCCCTGCGCGGCCGGGTCCGCGGCGGCCTCGACCTCCAGGGCGCGATCGACGCCCCGAACTGGCACACCGACGCCTTCCCCAGCTCGTTCTACCCGCGCGGCACCCGGCCCGGCAGTCTGACGGTGGAGGCGCGGATCGGGGCGGACGTCATCGAGGAGCTGCGGCGCCGGGGGCACGACGTCACGGTGGGCGACCCGTGGTCGGAGGGGCGGCTGTGCGCGGTGGCCCGGGACCCGCGGACCGGGGTGCTGTCGGCCGCGGCGAACGCGCGCGGGATGCAGGGGTACGCGGTGGGACGGTGACACCTGGGGTACGTGGTGGGACGGTGACGCCGATCACGTCGTCGTCGTGACGCTCCTCCACCGAGGGCCCGCCGTACCGGTGTTCATCCCGATTCCACCGGGAGTACACCGGGTCGGTGGGGATTGTCAGTGGGGCATGTTCTCATGGAGGCATGATCGGACACACGGAAACCATCGAAGAGTTTCTCGCACAGCACGCGGCCGACGTGGAGAAGGCGATCCGCGAGGCCGCCGCCACCGAGATCATGCCGCGCTTCCGCACCCTCGCCGCCCACGAGGTCGACCAGAAGGCGGGCCCGCACGACCTGGTGACCGACGCCGACCGGCTCGCCGAGCGGTACCTCACCGAGGTGCTCGGCACCCTGCTGCCCGGCTCCGTCGTCGTCGGCGAGGAGGCGGTCCACGCCGACCCGGACGTCTACGAGGCGATACAGGGCGACACCCCCGTCTGGATCGTCGACCCGGTCGACGGCACCCGCCAGTTCGTCGGCGGCGACACCGGCTTCTGCACCCTGGTCGCCCTCGCCCGCCACGGCGAGCTGCTCGCCTCCTGGACGTACGCGCCCGCCCGCGACCAACTGGCCACCGCCGTCCGCGGCGGGGGCGCCCACCTCGACGGGGTGCGGCTGCGCGCGGGCACCCCCGACGCCGGGCGTGACCTGCGGGTCGCCACCTCCCACCCGGACTACACGACCGACGCCCAGAAGCGGGTCCTGCACACCCTCTCCGTCGACGGCATCGCGCCCCGGCCCTGCGGCTCGGCCGGTCTTGAGTATCTCGCCGTCGCCCGGGGCGAGTTGGACGCCACGGCGTTCTCCTGGGAGGCCGCCTGGGACCACGCGGCCGGGCTCCTGCTGGTCGAGGAGGCGGGCGGCGCCCAGCTCACCGTCAGCGGCGAGCCGTTCCGGATCACCGGCGGCAACGCCCTGCCGTTCACGGCGGCCCGGGACGCGGCGACGGCCGAGCGGATCCGCACCCTGCTGACCGGCGCCTACTGACCGGACGCCGACACCGGTTCCGGGGCTCCGGCACCCGGACGCCGACACCGGTTCCCGGGCTCCGGCTCCGGCTCCCGGTTGCGGTTGCCGACACGGACCCCGCATCCCGGTTCCGGTCTCCGACACGGACCCCGGCGCCCGGTACCCGCTTCTGGTTCCGGGCGCCGCGCCCACCGTGCGCCCCGGGCACCCCGCCCGCGCCCTGTTCCGGGCGGCCTTGCCCCCACCCCGGCTTCCGG
>NZ_FMCI01000150.1 GCF_900091845.1 Streptomyces sp. SolWspMP-5a-2 | reverse complement strand
CGGACGGCAGGCTGGGCGGCCGGGCCCAGGTGCTCGGCGTGTCCGGGGTGTGGCGGGATCTCACCGACAACGTCAACTACATGGCCGACAACCTCACTTCTCAGGTCCGCAACATCGCGCAGGTGACCACGGCGGTCGCCAACGGCGACCTGTCGAAGAAGATCGACGTGGACGCGCGCGGCGAGATCCTGGAGCTGAAGACGGCCATCAACACCATGGTCGACACCCTGTCGTCGTTCTCGTCGGAGGTCACCCGGGTGGCCCGCGAGGTCGGCTCCGAGGGGCAACTCGGCGGCCAGGCACGGGTGGAGGGCGTGTACGGCACCTGGAAGCGGCTGACGACGAACGTGAACGAACTCGCGTCGAACCTGACCACTCAGGTCCGCGCGATCGCCGAGGTGGCCTCCGCGGTGGCGCAGGGCGACATGTCCCGCTCGATCACGGTGGAGACGCGGGGCGAGGTCGCCGAGCTGAAGGACAACATCAACCTGATGGTGGCCAACCTGCGCGAGACGACCCGCGCGAAGGACTGGCTGGAGTCCAACCTCGCCCGGCTGGCCGCCCTGATGCAGGGCCACCGGGACCTGATGGAGGTCGCCGACCTGATCCTGCGCGAGCTGACCCCGCTGGTGAACGCGCAGTACGGGGCGTTCTTCCTGGCCGACCCGGACGAGGACGGCCAGGCGCTGCGCACCGCGGCGCCCGCGAAGGGGCTGGCGTTCATCGCCGGGTACGGCTCGGCGCAGGGGGCGACCATGGAGACCGGGGGCCTGCCGGTGCACGGTCTGGTGCGGCAGGCGGCGCGGGAGCGCAAGCGCATCCTGGTCGAGGAGGCCCCGCCGGACTACATCAAGATCAACAGCGGTCTCGGCGAGGCGGCCCCGGCCAGCGTGGTGATCATCCCGATCCCCTTCGAGGACAAGCTCCTCGGCGTGATCGAACTGGCCTCCTTCTCCCGCTTCTCCGATGTCCACCTGGCCTTCTTCGACCAGTTCGTGAACACCATCGGGGTCGCCATCAACACCATCATCGCCAACTCCCGCACCGAGTCGCTGCTCGGCGAGTCGCAGCGGCTGGCGATGCAGCTCCAGGAGCGCTCGGACGAACTCCAAGAGCAGCAGGCCGAGTTGCGCCGCTCCAACGCCGAACTGGAGGAGAAGGCGGCCCTGCTGGCGACCAGCTCCCAGTACAAGTCGGAGTTCCTGGCGAACATGTCGCACGAGCTGCGCACCCCGCTCAACTCGCTGCTGATCCTGGCCCGGCTGCTGTCCGACAACCCGGACGGCCGTCTCACCGACCAGGAGGTGCAGTTCGCGACGACGATCCACCGCTCGGGATCGGACCTGCTCCAGCTGATCAACGACATCCTGGACCTGTCGAAGATCGAGGCGGGCCGGATGGACGTCCGCCCCAAGCGGCTGCCGCTGATCAAGCTGCTCGACTACGTGCACGCCACCTTCCGCCCGCTCACCCTCGACCGGGGCCTCGCCTTCGAGGTGGCGGTCGGCGAGGGGGTGCCGCGCGAGATGTACTCGGACGAGCAGCGGCTCCAGCAGATCCTGCGCAACCTGCTCTCCAACGCCATCAAGTTCACCGCCTCCGGGCGGGTCGAACTGCGCGTCACCCTGGTCAGGGAGCCCGACCCGAGCGGTACCGACGGCGAGCACCGGTACCCGGGCGAGGGCGGCGCGGCCGACCCGGTGATCGCCTTCCGGGTCAGCGACACCGGCATCGGCATCGCGGCCGAGAAACTCCCGGTGATCTTCGAGGCGTTCCAGCAGGCCGACGGCACCACCAACCGCAAGTACGGCGGGACCGGCCTCGGGCTCTCCATCAGCCGGGAGATCGCCGGGCTGCTGGGCGGCAGGATCGTCGCCGAGAGCAGGCCGGGCGAGGGCTCCACCTTCACGCTGTACGTCCCGGTCACCGGCCCCGGCCACCCGGTCGCGGAACCGGCCGCCGGGGAGCGCAGGCCGCTGCTGCCGCAGCAACTGCCCGCCGAGGTGCCGGACGGACCGCACGACGCGGACGAGGGGTGGCCCGCGCCGACCAAGCTGGAGGCGTGGCAGCGCGGCCGGGCCGGACAGGTGCTGCCCGGCCGCCGGGTGCTGATCGTCGACGACGACATCCGCAACGTCTTCGCGCTCACCCATGTGCTGGGCCGGGTCGGGATGCCGGTGCTGTACGCGGAGAACGGGCGCGAGGGCATCGAGACCCTGGAGCGCAACCCGGACGTCGAACTCGTCCTGATGGACATCATGATGCCGGAGATGGACGGCTACGAGACCATCGCCGCCATCCGGCGCGCCCCCCGCTGGACCGGCCTGCCGATCGTCGCGCTGACCGCGAAGGCGATGCCGGGCGACCGTGAGAAGTCCATCGCGCGGGGCGCCAACGACTACGTACCCAAGCCGGTGGACGTCGACCGGCTGCTCACCGTCGTCTGCGCGCTCCTCGATCCGCAGGGCGCGGGAGCCGGGGCACCGGCCGACGGGACACCGACCGAATGAGGCAGAGACACCATGATCGCTGAGGCATCGACCGACGCGCGCGCCAGCATCCTCCTCGTGGACGACATGGAGGACAACCTGATCGCCCTGGAGGCCGTCCTGGGCTCCCTCAACGAACCTCTGATACGGGCCCGTTCGGGCGAGGAGGCGATGAAGGCGCTGCTGCGGCAGCGGTTCGCGCTGGTCCTGCTCGACGTCCGGATGCCCGGCATGGACGGCTTCGAGACGGCCGCGCACATCAAGCGGCTCGACCAGACCAAGGACGTCCCGATCATCTTCCTGACCGGCGCGGCCGACGACTCCGGGTACGCCTTCCGCGGCTACGCCACCGGCGCCGCCGACTACCTGACCAAGCCGTTCGACCCGTGGGTGCTGCGGGCGAAGGTCAGCGTCTTCCTCGAACTGGACCGCAAGAACCGGCAGTTGGAGCGGCTGCGGGAGCGCGAGCGGGCGGAGTACGGCGAGGTGGGCGCGCGCTTGGCCGAGCTGGAGCTGAAGCTCACCGAGGAGCGGCCCCCGGACCTGATGACCCTGCGCACCGAGGTCCGGGAACTGCGCAGACTGGTGCGCAGGGGCCGCCTGTAGCGCCGCTCACGCCTCGCGGGTGCCCGCGTACATCTCGTCGATGAGGTGCCGGTACTCGCGCTCGACGACCGGGCGCTTCAGCTTCAGGCTCGGGGTGATCTCCCCGTGCTCGACGTCGAGGTCGCGCGGCAGCAGCCGGAACTTCTTGATGGTCTGCCAGCGCTGGAGACCGGAGTTGAGCTGCCCGACGTAGTCCTCGACCATGGCGACCGTCATCGGCGCGGCGACGACCTCCGCGTACGTCTTGTTCGCCAGGCCGTTCTCCTTCGCCCACTCCATCAGGGACGGTTCGTCGAGGGCGATCAGGGCGGTGCAGAAGTTCCGGTCGGCGCCGTGCACCAGGATGTTGGAGACGTACGGGCAGACCGCCTTGAACTGGCCCTCGACCTCGGCGGGCGCGATGTACTTGCCGCCGGAGGTCTTGATGAGGTCCTTCTTGCGGTCGGTGATGCGCAGATAGCCGTCCGCGGACAGCTCGCCGATGTCGCCGGTGTGGAACCAGCCGTCCGCCTCCAGGACCTCGGCGGTCTTCTCCGGCAGCCCGTGGTAGCCCTCCATGATGCCGGGGCCGCGCAGCAGGATCTCGCCGTCGTCCGCGATCCGCACCTCGGTGCCGGGCAGCGGCTTGCCGACGGTGCCGGTGCGGTACGCCTCGCCGGGGTTCACGAAGGAGGCGGCGGAGGACTCGGTGAGGCCGTACCCCTCCAGGACGTGGATGCCGGCGCCCGCGAAGAAGTAGCCGATGTCGGGGGCGAGGGCGGCCGATCCGGAGACGCAGGCGCGCAGGTTGCCGCCGAACGCCTCGCGGATCTTGGCGTAGACGAGCGCGTCGGCGGCCTTGTGCTTGGCGCCGAGCGCGAACGGCACGGAGGCGGTACCGGTGCGCCGGAAGTTGTCCTGGGCGGCCTTGGCGTACTCGCGGGCGACCTCGGCGGCCCACTGGAAGATCTTGTACTTGGCGGCGCCGCCCGCGCGGGCCTTGGCGGCGACCCCGTTGTAGACCTTCTCGAAGATGCGCGGCACGGCCGCCATGTAGGTGGGCCGCACCACCGGCAGATTCTCGATGATCTTGTCGACCCGGCCGTCGACGGCGGTGACGTGCCCGACCCCGACCTGGCCGGAGGTGAGCACCTTGCCGAAGACGTGCGCCAGCGGCAGCCACAGGTACTGCACGTCGTCCGGCCCGACCAGGCCGGTCGCGGCGATGGCGCGCGCCATGTACGCCCAGTTGTCGTGCGGCAGCCGCACCCCCTTGGGGCGGCCGGTGGTGCCGGAGGTGTAGATGAGGGTGGCGAGCTGGTCCCGGGTGATCGCGCCGACCCGCTCCTTGATCAGCTCCGGGTGCTTCTCCAGGTGGGCGGCGCCGCGCCGCTCCAGCTCGGCCAGCGTGAGCACGTCGTCGCCCGCCTCGACGCCGTCCGCGTCGATCACCACGATGTGCGTGAGGTCGGGCAGCTCACCCCGCCTGGCCTGGGCCTTCGCGAGCTGGACGGCGTCCTCCGCGATCAGCACCCGGCTGTCGGAGTCGGCGAGGATGAAGGCCGACTCCTCCTCGTTGGTCTGCGGGTAGACGGTGGTGGTGGCGGCGCCCGCGCACATGATGCCGAGGTCGGCGAGGATCCACTCGATCCGGGTGGCGGAGGCGAGCGCGACCCGCTGCTCGGGCTCGACACCGAGCGCGATCAGACCGGCGGCGATGGCGTGGACCCGGTCGGCCGCCTCGGCCCAGCTGAGCGACTTCCAGTCGTCCGGCCCCTCCCCCGAGGCGGGGGCCACCGGGTAGCGGTAGGCCTCGGCGTCCGGGGTGGCGGCGACCCGGTCCAGGAAGAGGGCCGCGACGCTCGCCGGTCGGTTCTCGATCAGGGTCAGTGTGTCGCTCACGACGTCCTCCGGGCCCGCGTCGGTGCGGCTGGCTCAGTGCGGCTGTTTTCCACTCGCGCGCTGTTTAACTCGCGAGTAACTATGGAGCAGAGATCAGCGTAAAGCCCGACCGCCCGGTACGTAAGAGGCGGCGGCCTGTCACTTTCCACGGGAAACGGACACCGGGGGAAGCGGAGACCGCGGCACCGGACCGGCGGGAGCCGGAGCGGCGGGAGCCGGAGCGGCGTGAGCCGGAGCGGCGTGAGCCGGAGCGGCGTGAGCCGGAGCGGCGTGAGCCGGAGCGGCGTGAGCCGGAGCGGCGGGGACGGGGGCGGGTGGCTGGCCGCGAGGGGAGTGGGAGGCGCAGGGGGCTGAACGTGAGCGGGCCGGGGCGCGGGGCGGGTGGCTGGCCGTGAAGGGGTGGGAGGCGCAGGGGGCTGAACGTGAGCGGGCCGGGGGCGGGAGGGCTGGGCACCGGGGTGGCCGGACGGGGGCAGGCCCGGGACGCGCGGGGGCCCGCCGCGCTTCCGCGCTGCGGGCCCCTGTACGACCGTCCGGCCGGCCACCGCCCGGCGGGCACCCCGCGGAGACCGCGGGGCGCCCGCCGACGACCGGCGGCTACTTCTTGCCCTTGCCTGAGCCACCGCTGTCGTCGCTGCTCAGGACGGCGATGAAGGCCTCCTGCGGGACCTCCACGGAGCCCACCATCTTCATCCGCTTCTTGCCCTCCTTCTGCTTCTCCAGCAGCTTCCGCTTCCGGGAGATGTCACCGCCGTAGCACTTGGCGAGGACGTCCTTGCGGATGGCGCGGATGGTCTCGCGGGCGATCACCCGGGAGCCGATGGCCGCCTGGATGGGCACCTCGAAGGCCTGCCGCGGGATCAGCTCGCGCAGCTTGGCGACCAGCCGGACCCCGTAGGCGTACGCCTGGTCCTTGTGGGTGATCGCGGAGAAGGCGTCCACCTTGTCGCCGTGCAGCAGGATGTCCACCTTGACCAGGCTGGACGTCTGCTCGCCCGTGGGCTCGTAGTCGAGCGAGGCGTAGCCGCGGGTCTTGGACTTCAGCTGGTCGAAGAAGTCGAAGACGATCTCCGCGAGCGGCAGCGTGTAGCGGATCTCGACCCGGTCCTCGGAGAGGTAGTCCATGCCGAGCAGGGTGCCGCGCCGGGTCTGGCACAGCTCCATGATCGAGCCGATGAACTCGGACGGGGCGAGGATCGTGGCGCGTACGACGGGCTCGTACACGTCGTTGATCTTGCCCTCGGGGAACTCGCTCGGGTTGGTGACGGTGTGCTCGCTGCCGTCCTCCATGAGCACCCGGTAGACCACGTTGGGCGCGGTGGCGATGAGGTCGAGGCCGAACTCGCGCTCCAGCCGCTCCCGGATCACGTCGAGGTGGAGCAGGCCGAGGAAGCCGACGCGGAAGCCGAAGCCGAGCGCGGCGGACGTCTCCGGCTCGTACACCAGGGCGGCGTCGTTGAGCTGGAGCTTGTCCAGCGCCTCGCGCAGCTCCGGGTAGTCGGAACCGTCCAGCGGGTACAGGCCCGAGAAGACCATCGGCTTCGGGTCCTTGTAGCCGCCGAGCGCCTCGGTGGCGCCCTTGTTCTGGCTGGTGACGGTGTCACCGACCTTCGACTGGCGGACGTCTTTCACGCCGGTGATCAGGTAACCGACCTCGCCGACCCCGAGCCCGTCGGCCGCGAGCATCTCCGGCGAGTTGGTGCCGATCTCCAGCAGCTCGTGGGTGGCGCCGGTGGACATCATCCGGATCCGCTCACGCTTGTTGAGCTGGCCGTCGATGACGCGCACGTAGGTGACCACGCCCCGGTACGAGTCGTACACCGAGTCGAAGATCATCGCGCGGGCGGGCGCGTCCGCGACACCGACCGGCGGCGGGATGTCCCGGACCGCGCGGTCCAGGAGCGCGTCGACGCCGACGCCGGTCTTCGCGGAGACCCGCAGCACGTCGTCCGGGTCGCAGCCGACCAGGTTCGCCAGCTCCTCGGCGAACTTCTCCGGCTGCGCGGCCGGCAGGTCGATCTTGTTCAGGACGGGGATGATCGTGAGGTCGTTCTCCATCGCCAGGTACAGGTTGGCGAGAGTCTGGGCCTCGATGCCCTGGGCGGCGTCGACGAGGAGGACGGTGCCCTCGCAGGCGGCGAGCGACCGCGAGACCTCGTAGGTGAAGTCGACGTGCCCGGGGGTGTCGATCATGTTCAGGATGTGCGTCTTGCCGGGCTCGTCCGTGGGAGCCCACGGCAGACGCACCGCCTGGGACTTGATCGTGATGCCACGCTCACGCTCGATGTCCATGCGGTCCAGGTACTGAGCGCGCATCTGCCGCTGCTCGACCACGCCCGTCAGCTGGAGCATCCGGTCGGCGAGCGTGGACTTGCCGTGGTCGATGTGCGCGATGATGCAGAAATTGCGGATCAGAGCCGGGTCGGTACGGCTCGGCTCCGGCACGTTGTTAGGGGTCGCGGGCACGCAGGGTCCTGTCTCTTGAGGCGCCTTGTGCCTCGGGTCGGATCGATACGTAGCCTCCATGGTCCCACGGGCGGCGACCGGGGACCGGTTTGGGCCGTTCGGTGGGCCGCTGGTAGTGTGGGCGGCTGTGTCTCATGCCCTCTCAGCGCGAGACACACACCCAGTGAAATCATCGGCTGCGGGACCTTCGCGGGCCCGTGCCAGAACCTGAAAAGGCTCATTCGTGGCGAACATCAAGTCCCAGATCAAGCGGATCAAGACCAACGAGAAGGCCCGGCTGCGCAACAAGGCCGTGAAGTCCTCGTTCAAGACCGCGGTCCGCAAGGCCCGTGAGGCCGCTGCCGCGGGTGACGTCGAGAAGGCCACCGAGCTGCAGCGCGTCGCCGCGCGTGCGCTCGACAAGGCCGTCTCGAAGGGCGTCATCCACAAGAACCAGGCCGCCAACAAGAAGTCGGCGCTCGCTTCGAAGGTCGCGTCCCTCAAGGGCTGACACCTGATGTGAGCCGGACGGAACCGAGCGGGCCCTCTCTCTCCGCTCCCGTCCCGGCACCCCGAGCCTGTACGCGGCCTGCGTTCGCCACGCGGGTACGGGCTCACCTTCTCGAACCGGAACCCCGGCGCCTCCCTTCCCCAGGGCGGCACCGGGGTTCTTGGCGTCGGGGGGGCAGCAGCGGGTACCGGCGTGGGGATCACCTCACGCGCGCCCCTGCTCCCGCTCGCGCCCCCCGTGCGCGCTCCCGCTCCCGCCCCGATTCGCACTCCCGCTCCCGTTCGTGCTCACCTTCCCGCTCCCGTTCGCGCGGGCTATCCCTGGCCTCGGCTTCTGGCCGCTCGGGCGATGGTGACCACCGCCTTCTCCAGGGCGTACTCCGGGTCGTCGCCGCCGCCCTTGACGCCCGCGTCCGCCGCGGCCACCGCGCGGAGCGCGACCGAGACGCCGTCCGGTGTCCAGCCCCGCATCTGCTGACGGACCCGGTCGATCTTCCACGGCGGCATGCCCAGCTCGCGCGCGAGGTCGGCGGGACGGCCGCCCCGGGCCGACGACAGCTTCCCGATCGCCCGCACGCCCTGGGCCAGCGCGCTGGTGATCAGGACCGGCGCCACCCCGGTCGACAGGGCCCACCGCAGCGCCTCCAGGGCCTCCGCGGCACGCCCCTCGACGGCACGGTCCGCGACGGTGAAGCTCGACGCCTCCGCCCGCCCGGTGTAGTACCGCCCGACGACGGCCTCGTCGATCGTCCCCTCGACGTCGGCGACCAACTGGGACACCGCCGACGCCAGCTCCCGCAGATCGCTCCCGATCGCGTCGACGAGGGCCTGGCACGCCTCGGGCGTCGCCGACCTGCCCGTCGCCCTGAACTCCTGCCGCACGAAGGCCAGCCGGTCGGCCGGCTTGGTCATCTTCGGGCAGGCCACCTCGCGCGCCCCGGCCTTGCGGGCGGCGTCGAGCAGCCCCTTGCCCTTGGCGCCGCCCGCGTGCAGCAGCACGAGGGTGATCTCCTCGGCGGGCGAGCCGAGGTACGCCTTCACGTCCTTGACCGTGTCGGCCGACAGATCCTGCGCGTTGCGCACGACCACGACCTTGCGCTCGGAGAACAGCGACGGGCTGGTCAGCTCGGCGAGCGTGCCGGGCTGCAACTGGTCCGGAGTGAGGTCGCGCACGTCCGTGTCGGCGTCGGCGGCCCGTGCGGCGGCCACCACCTCCTGCACGGCGCGGTCGAGCAGGAGGTCCTCCTGGCCCACGGCGAGCGTCACGGGGGCGAGAGGGTCGTCATTCGCAGTCTTCCTGGCCATCGCGACAAGCATGCCACGCGCCACTGACAACGCGGCCCGACGGCGGACGGGGCCGATGAGTGCCCCGCGCTCGACGGCTGCCGCCGATCCGGGAGATCACCGCCCCTGGGCAGGCCAGCGTCCCCGGCTACGGCTCCTCGCGCCAGCCCTCCCACTTCCCGGCGAACTCGTCCAGCTCACCGGGGTCGAGCCGCCCGTCCTCGTCCCGCAGGACGAGCAGCCACTGGGCGTCCTCGGCGTCGTCCTCACCGGCGAGGGCGTCCCGCACGAGCTGCGGTTCCTCCCGGGTGCCGAACCGTTCGCGCAACGCCTCGGCCGCCTCCTCCGCCGCGTCGCGGTCGGGCAGCACCAGCACGTGTCTCACATCGCTCACCGCGCCATTCTCCGCCACCCGCGCACCGCCCCGCGGCCACCGCCGGGGCTTCGCGTTCCTGCCTCGGCCGTCACGCCTGCCGGACGATCTGCACGTCCAGCTCGATGCTGATGCTCGGTCCGACCACGGCGATCCCGCGCGCCAGCATCGTCTGCCAGCTCACCGTGAAGTCGTCGCGGTGCAGTTCGGTAGTGGCCCGGCAGGCGGCCCGCACCTCGCCCTCCATGCCGTTGCCGAGCCCGAGGTACTCGGTGTCGAGGGTGACCGTGCGGGTCACCCCGTGCAGCGAGAGCGCCCCGGTGACCGCCCACCGGTTGCCGCCCCGGTGCGTGAACCGCTCGCTGTAGAACTCCAGCGTGGGGAAGCGCTCGACGTCCAGGAAGTCGGCCGACCGCAGATGGTCGTCCCGCATCCGCACGTTGGTGTCGATGGACCCCGCGTCGATCACCACGTGCATCGCCGACGACTCCATCCGGTCGCCGATCCGCACCGCCCCCGCGAACGAGTTGAACCGCCCGTGGATCCGCGCCAGCCCGATGTGCCTCGCGGTGAACGCGATCGAGGAGTGCGTCGGCTCCACCTGCCACTCCCCCGGCTCGGGCAGCGCGGGCGGCCTGGCCACCTGCAGCGTGACGTCCCCGAGGGAGGCCAGCGTGTTCTCCGCGACCGTGGCGTCGGCGCGGTAGGGCGCGTACCCCTCCGCGGAGACCGCCAGCCGGTACTCCCCCGCCGGTACCGCCGTCATGAACGCCCCGTACGGGTCGGTCTCCCCGCTCACCACCCTGCGGCCCATGGCGTCGCTGACCGCGAACTCGGCATGCGGCACCGGCTCGTTGACCGGATCGAGCACCCGGCAGCTCAGCACCCCCGCGTGCGGTGGCGTCCGCAGCGCCGCCAGCGGACTCGTCCGTTGTGCCCTGCTCGTCCGGTTCCCCAGCCTGCGGCCGAACATCCTCGCCACCCCTGTACGCCTCGACCTCGTCCGTTACCGAAGATACATTCGATCACTGATGCGGCTTTCGAGGCAACACGGGTCCACATCGCTGGAATGCATCCCATGTGCCGCTTTCGCACAGCGGGAACACAGCCCACGCACCCACCGGGCACCCCGCTCCTTCCCGGAACCCGTGGGCCTCCGAGCCGGGTCTCACCCGCGCGCCACCGCCACCTCACCTCCCCGTACGGTGATCGCCAGCGGCCCGTCCCGGTCCGTCCGCAGGACCCGCGCGCCGGTCGCCCGCAGCGCCGCGAGCGTCCCCGGGGCGGGGTGCCCGTACGAGTTGCCCGCGCCGACCGACACCAGGGCCAGCCTCGGCGCCGCCCGCCTGATCAGCTCGGGGTCCTGGTGGGCGGAGCCGTGGTGGGCGACTTTGAGGACATCGACCCCCTCCAGCATCGCCCCCTCCGGGGAACTCGACAGGGCCTGCTGGGAGCGGGGTTCGAGGTCGCCGAGGAGCAGCAGCCGCACCCCGGCGACCCGCACCAGCAGGGTGACGCTCGCGTCGTTGGGGCTCTCCGCGACCGGCTCCGCCCCGCCCGGCGGCCACAGCACCCGCCAGGACGAGGGACCGGCCCGCCGCTCCTCACCGGCCACCGCCCGGAGCAGCGGGACATGCCGCGCAGCCGCCTCCCGCCGCACGAACTCCGCCTGCTCCACCGGCTGTTGCAGCGCCGTCGTCTCGATCGCGCCGACCGCACGCCCCCGCAGCACGCCCGGCAGCCCGGCCACATGGTCGGCGTGGAAGTGGGTCAGCACCACCAGCGGGACCTCGGTGACACCCAGCGCCCGCAGACACCGGTCGACCGCCGCCGGGTCGGGCCCCGCGTCCACCACCACCCCGCTGCCCGGCCCCGCCGCGAGCACCGTCGCGTCGCCCTGCCCCACGTCGCACATCGCGTACCGCCAACCCGGCGGCGGCCACCCGGTGATCACCCGCGTCAGCGGCGTCGGCCGGGTCACCACCAGCACGAGCAGCACCGCGCAGACCCCGCACCACCACGGATGCCGGACCAGTCGCCGGCCCACCGCCCAGAGCGCCACGATGACGACCGCCAGCAGCAGCGCGCCCGTCCAGCTCCCCGGCCAGTCCACCCCGGCGCCGGGCAGCGCGGCCCCCGCGCGGGCGATCCCCGCGAGCCACCCGGCAGGCCAACTCGCGCACCACGCCAGTGCCTTGGCCACCGGCATCAGCAACGGCGCGGTCGCCAGCGCCGCGAACCCCAGCACCGTCGCCGGGGCCACCACGAACTCCGCGAGCAGGTTGCACGGCACCGCCACCAGACTCACCCGCGCCGACAGCACCGCGACCACCGGAGCGCACAGCGCCTGCGCCGCACCGGCCGCCGCCAGCGCCTCCGCGAGCCGCCCCGGCACCCGGCGCCGACGCAGCGCCCCGCTCCAGCGTGGCGCCAGCGTGAGCAGCGCGCCGGTGGCCAGCACCGAGAGCAGGAACCCGTAACTCCGCGACAGCCAGGGGTCGTACAGCACCAGAACGAGCACCGCCGCGGCCAGCGCCGGAAGAAGCGATCTGCGCCGCCCGGTCGCCAGCGCGAGCAGGGCCACCGCCCCGCAGGCCGCCGCCCGCAGCACGCTCGGGTCGGGACGGCACACGACGACGAACGCGAGGGTGAGCACTCCCCCGCCCAGCGCGGTGGCCCGCAGCGAGAGGCCGAGCCGGGGCGCGAGCCCTCTGCGCTCCGCGAGCCTGGCCAGCCCCGGCGGCCCGACCAGCAGGGCCAGGATGATCGTGAGGTTGCTGCCCGACACGGCCAGCGTGTGCGCGAGGTCGGTCTCCCTGAACGCCTCCTCCAGATCCGGGGCGACCCGCGCGGTGTCCCCGACCACCAGTCCGGGCAGCAGCGCCCGCGCGTCCCCGGGCAGCCCGTCGGTCGCCTCCCGCAGCCCGGCCCGCAGCCGCCCGGCGAACCGCTGCACCGCCGACGGCCCCGCCACCACCTCCGGGACGTCCTGCCCCCGCACCCGGATCACCCCGGCGATCCGGTCGCCCCCGGCCATCGAGGGCACCAGCCGCCCGGTGACCCGCAACCGCGTGGAGGGCAGCAGAGCGAGCCACGGAGATCCGGACGGCCCCCGTCCCGAGGTCGCCGAGCGCGGGAAGTCCGGCGGAGGCCGGCCCGGTGTCGACGAGCCCTGCGCATCCGGTGGGGCTTGCCCTGGTGTCGGCGAGCCCTGCGCGCTGGATGGGACTCGGCCTTGTGTCGGTGAGCCCTGCGCACCGGATGGGGCGCGGACTGGTGTGGGTGAGCCCTCGGAGTCCGACGGGGCCTGGCCCGCTGTCGGCGCCAGCGCCGCGCCCGGCCAGGTTGAGCCGCTCCCCGCTGACGGTCTCCCCTCCCCGGAGAGGACTCCCGCACCGCGCGCGGCGTCCACGATCAACAGCACCGGCGCGCGCGTCAGCACGGCCGTACCGTCCGCCGCGGTCAGCCTCCGCACGTCGCCCTTGACCAGGATGGAGGCGGGCGCCATGTGGTCCCCGCTGACGCGCGGCCGACTGACCCGGGGATCGGACGTCACCTCGACCTCCGCGGTCACCGTCGCGAACTCCCGCGCCGCGTCGGGCACCGGCCCAGCCCGCACCTCCGCCCCGTGCAGCCCCGCGGACACGGCGGCACCGGCCACGCAGAGCAGCAGAGCGAGGAACGACATCCGCCGCCGACCCCGGCCGGAAGGGGAGGCCGCCGAGATCCCGCCCACCTCATCAGCCCGCCAAGCCCCGCTGCCCTCGACCGCCCCAACGCCTCTGGCGCCACCCGCACCAGCCAATTCACCAGCACCACCAGCACCACCAGCACCAGCACCAGCACCAGCACCAGCACCAGCACCAGCACCAGCCGCCAGCTCACCGGCGCTCGCCACATCACCCCCGTCGACACCACAGGCCCCACCAACACTGCTAGCACCACTGGCCCCACCAACCCCACCCACACCCCTCCGCCCCCACCCCACCAGCGCCACCACGCCCGCCGCGAGAACGCTCACCCCCGCCACCCCGGCGACCCGGCCCGGCGACGCGTCGAGCAGCAGCGCCGTCGTCGCCCAGGCGGCCAGCGCCGGGGGCACCAGGCGCAGATCCGTCGCACCCTCCTGCCTGGGGTGCGCCGCGCCCAGCCGGTGCCCGGAGACCGTGTGCACGGACGCCTGTTCCGGCGCGGGCCCCACCCCGTCGCTCATGGCCGCACGAGGTTCTTGAGGTCGGCGAAGCGGCGGTCGCCGATGCCGTTGACCTGACGCAGTTCGTCCACCGACCGGAATCCGCCGTGCCGGGTGCGGTAGTCGACGATGTGCTGGGCCAGCACGGGCCCCACCCCGGGCAGGGTGTCGAGTTGGTCGGCGGTGGCGGTGTTCAGCGAGACGATCGTCCCGGGACCGGTACCCGTATCGGTCCCGCCGACCGCCTCCGGGACGACACCGGACCCCGCAACCGCACCGGGAGCTGCCGCCGCGGCACCCACGACCACCTGCTCGCCGTCCACCAGGAACCGGGCCCGGTTGAGCCCGTCCGTGCTCGTGCCGGGCCGCACCCCACCGGCCGCGCGCAGCGCGTCGGCGACCCGCGAACCGGCGGGGAGCCGCCGCACCCCGGGTTCCACGACCTTGCCGCCGACGTCCACGACGATCTCGCCACCGGGGGTGGGCACGGCTCCCGGGGGCCCGCCCGCACCGGGGGACGAGCCGCCCCCGCCCTTCTCCGGTCCCGCCGCCGCCCGCACCACCTCGGGCGCCCGCACCGGCTGGGGCCGCCCGGTCCAGAAGTGCTGGGCGGCGAGGACCACGGCCACCAGGAGCAGCGCCCCGAGGGCGATCACGCTCCGCCTTTCGAGCCCGCACCTGGCCTGCACCCAGAGCGGCATCCGCTCCCGCACCGCGGCCCGGAACCGCCCGCCGACCCCCACGTCACGCCGCACCACGCCCGACGCGCTCGCCGGGTACGGGGCGATCCCGCCCGCCGCATTCCCACCTGAGCCACCCGCGGTCCGACCTAAGCCACCCGCGGCCCCACCCGAGCCACCCGCGGCCTCACCCGCCGGACGATCGTGCGCCACCGGGTTCTTCACCACCGGCGCGACCACCCCCGCCCGCGCGGCCACCGCACCCGCCGCACCCGGCGCCGCCGCTCCGACGACCCCGCCCGACCCGACCGCACCGACCGCCCCGCTCGGCGCTGCCGTCACCGGCACGACCGCGACCGGAATCCCCACCGCGACCGGAATCCCCACCGAGACCGCCGGAGCGGAGGCGGAAACCGTCGAGTCGAAGCTGGAGCCCGCCGAGGAGCGATCACCGGACCGTCCTCCTCCCCCTCCACCCGGTGCCGTGCGGTGCCCGAACAGCACCTCCGCGCGCCGCCGCAGATCCTCCCCCGCCGCCTTCCGCTCCCCACCGCCGTACCGCGGCGCGCGCCCCTGCCGGTCCCGGAGCCGGCCCGGTGGGCGTCGGCCGGGTGGGCGCCGGTGCCGGAGCCGTCCGTCGGAGGCGGGACCTCGTCCCGGACCGCTGGTGGCCGTGCCTGTGCGTGTGCTCGATCGCAGTGCCATGCGCCGAGGGTCGCGCACCTCGCCGTCTCGCGATGATCTTGCTCGATTCCGGTGGAGAACACCCCGCCTGTGGACAACTCGGCCACTCACACGGGTGATTCGCCCTACCGTCCCGAGACGACGGCCCCCAGCAGCCCCGGCCCGGTGTGCGCGCCGATCACCGCGCCCACCTCGCTCACGTGCAGGTCGACCAGGCCGGGCAGCCGTTCGCGCAGGCGGTCCGCCAGGGCCGACGCCCGGTCGGGGGCGGCGAGATGGTGGACGGCGATGTCGACCGGCGCCTCCCCGGCCCGGTCCGCGACGAGTTCCTCCAGGCGCGCGATGGCTCTGGACGCCGTCCTGACCTTCTCCAGCGGCTCGATGCGGCCCCCCTCCAGCTGGAGCAGCGGCTTCACCGCGAGCGCCGAGCCGAACAGGGCCTGCGCGGCGCCGATCCGGCCGCCCCGGCGCAGGAAGTCGAGGGTGTCGACGTAGAAGTACGCGGTCGTCCGCGCCGCCCGTTTCTCGGCCGCCGCGACCGCGTCGTCCACCGTGCCGCCCGCCTCCGCCGTCTCCGCGGCGGTGAGCGCGCAGAAGCCGAGGGCCATGGCGACCATCCCGGTGTCCACGACCCGCACCGGGACCGGTGCCTCCCGGGCCGCGAGGACGGCCGCGTCGTAGGTGCCGGAGAGTTCGGCGGAGAGGTGCAGGGAGACGATCCCGGTGGCGCCCGCCTCGGCGGCCTCGCGGTAGGTGTCCGCGAAGAGGCTGGGGCTGGGGCGCGAGGTGGTGACCGGGCGGCGCTTCTGGAGCGCCTGGGCCAGCGAGCGGGTGGAGATCTCGGTGCCCTCGTCCAGCGCCTGGTCGCCGAGGACCACCGTCAGCGGCACCGCGGTGATGCCGTGGTGCTCCATCGTCCGCGGCGGCAGGTAGGCCGTTGAATCGGTGACGATCGCGACATGGGCGGACATGAGCTGGAGGTTACCTGCCGTAGCGTTCGGGCGGCAGCCCGGCCCCAGGCAGCCGGCCAGGGCTTGACCGGATCAAGTGGTGCTCTCGGGACGGGGCTTCTTCTGCCAGGGGTAGGAAGGGCGGCGGCCGGGCGGGGTGATGGCGGGCCTGGTCCGCTCCTCGGCGGGGCGGGAGTCGTCCCGGGTGTGCCGCCGGTCGGGGTCGTCGGGGCGGGGCGCGGTGGATGCGGTCCGCGGGGCGCCGGGGCCCTCGGCGGTCGTCCAGTGCCGCAGGGCGCCCGCCTCCATGTCGATCTGCTCGCTCAGGGTGTCGAGGTCGTCGGCGGCGAAGCGGACGGCGCGGTCGCGGGCGGCCCAGCGCAGCGAGTCGGCGGAGGCGATCACGCGCTGGGTGCGCTCGCGCAGGCCGGGCAGCCGCTCGCCGACCCTGGCGCGATCGGGCTCGGACTCCAGGGCGCGGAGTTCGCCGTCCAGCTCGTGGCCGTGTGCGCTGAGGCGCTGGAAGAGGCCGAGGGACTCGCGGAGGGACTCGTCCTGCGCCACGCCCGCGTGCAGCGCGTCCTGGGTGGCCCGCATGGACGTCCGCAGTCTGAGCCGGAGTTGGGCCAGTTCGCCCGCGGCGCCGGGCTGGGCGAAGGACTTGGCGCGCAGGGTGTGGTCCTCGACGGTGCGGCGGGCCTGGTCGATGGTGCGGTCCACGCCGCGCTTGGCCGCGCCGACGGCGCGCACCGCGGCGAACGCGCCGAGCACCACGAAGGCCACGAACAGCAGCCCGAGCACCGCGATCACTGCTTCCACTGCGGTCCTCCTCCGGACGTCGCGACACGTCCCGCGCCGCTCCTCCAACGGTAAACGCAACGGGCAGGCCCTGAGTTCCGACGGAACCCCGAACCTGCCCGTAGGGGACTACCCCGACACGCTCCGGCACCACCGGGAACCGGCGGTGACCCCGCCCCGCCGCCGACCCCGTCCGGCGGCCGCGCGGCGAGCCCCGGCGGCTACCCGGCGAGCCCCCGTGGCCGCCGTCGACGACACCTGAGGGACGGGCCCCGCCCACCGGTCACAGCGATCACGACAGCCGCACCGAACCGACAGGCCCCATCAGCCCCACCGGGCCCACCGAGCCAATCAGCCCCACCGGACCCACCGGCCCCACCGGACCCACCGCTCACGTGACGATATTGACCAGCTTCGGCGCGCGCACGATCACCTTGCGGATGCCCGCGCCGTCCAGCGCGGCGACGACCTTCTCGTCGGAGAGCGCGGCCTTCTCCAGCTCCTCGTCGGAGATCGACGGGGACACCTCAAGGCGGGCCTTGACCTTGCCCTTGATCTGGACGACGCACGTCACGGACTCGTCGACGACGTAGCGCGGGTCGGCGACCGGGAAGTCCTGGTGGACGACCGAGTCCTCGTGGCCGAGCCGCCGCCACAGCTCCTCGGCGATGTGCGGGGCCAGCGCGGCGATCAGCAGCACCAGCGGCTCGGCGACCGTGCGCGGCAGCGGCCCGCCCGCCTTGGTGAGGTGGTTGTTCAGCTCGGTGATCTTGGCGATGGCGGTGTTGAAGCGCAGGCCGTCCAGGTCCTGGCGGACGCCGTCGATCGCCTTGTGCAGGGCCCGCAGCGTGGCCTCGTCGGGCTCGGTGTCGACGACGGTGAGGGCGCCGCTGTCCTCGTCCACGATGTTGCGCCACAGCCGCTGGAGCAGCCGGAACTGGCCCACCACCGCGCGCGTGTCCCACGGCCGGGAGACGTCCAGGGGGCCCATCGCCATCTCGTAGAGGCGCAGGGTGTCGGCGCCGTACTCGGCGCAGATCTCGTCCGGGGTGACGGCGTTCTTCAGGGACTTGCCCATCTTGCCGAGCAGCCGGCTGACCTTCTCGCCCTGGTGGTAGTAGGCGCCGTCGCGCTCCTCCACCTCGGCGGCCGGGACCGCGATGCCGCGGCTGTCCCGGTAGACGTAGGCCTGGATCATGCCCTGGTTGAACAGCTTGTGGAACGGCTCGACCGACGAGATGTGGCCGAGGTCGTGCAGGACCTTGGACCAGAAGCGGGCGTACAGGAGGTGCAGCACGGCGTGCTCGGCGCCGCCGACGTACAGGTCGACGCCGCCGTGCGGCTGACCCTCGCGGGGGCCCATCCAGTAGCGCTCGATCTCGGGGTCGACCAGCCGCCGGTCGTTGTGCGGGTCCAGGTAGCGCAGCTCGTACCAGCAGGAACCGGCCCAGTTGGGCATGGTGTTGGTCTCGCGGCGGTACTTCCTGGGGCCGTCGCCGAGGTCCAGGGTGACGTTCACCCAGTCCTCGTTGCGGGACAGCGGGGTCTCGGGCCGGGTGTCGGCGTCGTCCGCGTCGAAGGTGCGCGGCGAGTAGTCCTCGACCTCGGGCAGCTCCAGCGGGAGCATCGACTCGGGGAGCGGGTGGGCGACGCCGTCCTCGTCGTAGACGATCGGGAAGGGCTCGCCCCAGTAGCGCTGGCGGCTGAACAGCCAGTCGCGCAGCCGGAAGTTGACGGTGCCCTCGCCGATGCCGCGGGCGGTCAGCCAGTCGGTGACGCGGGCCTTGGCCTCGGCGACGGGCAGGCCGTCGAGGGAGATCTCGTCGTTGGCGGAGTTGATGATCTTCGCCTCGTAGGAGGCGAAGGCGCTCTCCCAGTCGGCGGTGTCGGTGCCGCGGCCGTCGGTGGGCTCGACGATGCAGGTGATCGGCAGTTCGAAGGCGCGCGCGAACTCGAAGTCGCGCTGGTCGCCCGCGGGGACGGCCATGATCGCGCCGGTGCCGTAGCCCATGAGGACGTAGTCGGCGATGAAGACGGGGACCCGCTCGCCGTTGGCCGGGTTGACGGCGAACGCGCCGGTGAAGACGCCGGTCTTGTCCTTGGCCTCGGCCTGCCGCTCGACGTCGGACTTGGAGGCGGCCTGCGCGCGGTAGGCGGAGACGGCGTCGACGGGGGTGGCGTGGCCGCCGGTCCACACGTCGTGGGTGCCCTCGGGCCAGGCGGCCGGGGTGATCTTCTCGACCAGCTCGTGCTCGGGCGCCAGCACCATGTACGTCGCGCCGAAGAGGGTGTCGGGCCGGGTGGTGAAGACGGTGATGCGCTCGTCGCCGACGGCGAAGTCGACGCGGGCGCCCTCGGAGCGGCCGATCCAGTTGCGCTGCTGGAGCTTGATGGCCTCGGGCCAGTCCAGCGCGTCCAGGTCGTCCAGGAGGCGGTCGGCGTAGGCGGTGATGCGCATGTTCCACTGGCGCAGCTTGGCCTTGAAGACGGGGAAGTTGCCGCGCTCGGAGCGGCCGTCGGCGGTGACCTCCTCGTTGGCCAGGACGGTGCCGAGGCCGGGACACCAGTTGACGGGCGCGTCGGAGGCGTAGGCCAGGCGGAACCCGCCGAGGACGTCGGCGCGCTCGGTGGCGGTCAGTTCACCCCACGCGCGCGTGTGGCCGGGGACCGGGCGCTCACCGGACGCGAAGCGGGCGACCAGCTCGTCGATCGGGCGGGCCCGGCCGGCCTCCGTGTCGTACCAGGAGTTGAAGATCTGGAGGAAGATCCACTGGGTCCACTTGTAGTACTCGGGGTCGATCGTGGCGAACGACCTGCGCCGGTCGTGGCCCAGGCCCAGGCGGCGGAGCTGGACCTTCATGTTCTCGATGTTGGCCTCGGTGGACACGCGCGGGTGCGTGCCGGTCTGCACCGCGTACTGCTCGGCGGGCAGGCCGAAGGCGTCGAAGCCGAGAGTGTGCAGGACGTTGTGGCCGTTCATCCGCTGGAAGCGGGCGTGGACGTCGGTGGCGATGTACCCGAGGGGGTGGCCGACGTGCAGGCCCGCGCCCGACGGGTACGGGAACATGTCCATGATGAACTTCTTGGGGCGGCCGACGATCCGCGGGTCCCCGGCCAGGTCGCCGGTGGGGTTCGGAGCGGAGTACGTGCCCTCGGCGTCCCAGTGGTCCTGCCAGCGCGCCTCGATGTCGGCGGCCATGGCCGCCGTGTAGCGGTGCGGCGCCGCCACCTCGGCGGTGGTGGCGGGGTTCGTCTCGCTCATGATCCTCTAAGCTCCATCGATCGTCTCTGCCCGCGGAAATGAAAAAGCCCCTCGCACAGGAGGGGACGCCGCGCCGATACCGACCTGCCGGTCCACCCGGCTGTGGGGACTGATCAGCGCGGCCCGCTAAGCAGAAGGCGTACGGCACGCATGGCGTTAGGGTACCGCAGCCCTTGAGCAAGTGGCCACGCGCTTGCGTATGCACGGGAGACACCACCGTCGCACAGCAGGAACCGAACCTCCGGTCAAGGATTACTTCGCGTAACAGTCACTAAGGGACACGGCGCCAGTCGCATTGTCCTTTGATAACAACGCAATAACTGAAACCTCGTACCCGTCGGTATGGCGCCACTTAGAGTGCGGCAGCGGGACCGCCTTCCCGAACTGCTCGGAGTTGCCCCCATGAATCCTCGTCGTAGTAACAGCACGCTCCCCAAGCCCGGCCGGTCGGCCTACGGGGTGGCGAGCGCTGTCGTCCTGGTCCTCATACCCGTGGTGGTGCTGGTCGGAGGTGACCGGTTCCGCGACTTCCTCAACTTCGGCGCGGGCGTCCTGTCCCTCGTCTCGCTCAGCTGTTCGGTGATCTGGGGCCTGATGGCCCAGGACCGGATCTTCCTCAACACCCGCCAGCGCATCGTGGGGCAGGCGGTGCACCGCACGACCGCGGTCGCCTCGATCGCGTTCCTGCTCCTGCACATCACCACCAAGATCGCCCTCGACCACACGGTGCTGATCGCCGCGCTCGTCCCCTTCTCGCTCGGCGTCACCGGGAGCGCGGGCCTGATCGGCATGGGCTCCCTCGCGGGCCTGCTGATGGTCTTCGTCGGCGTCACCGGCGCCCTGCGCAGCAACTTCGCCTCCCCCGCGCCGGTCGCCGCCCGCTGGCGCGCCATGCACATGCTGGCCTACCCGGCCTGGGGCCTCGCCCTGGTGCACGGGCTCTACGCGGGTCGCGCGGCCAAGCCGATCTTCACGATCCTCTACAGCCTCTCCCTGCTCGGCGTGATGGCCGCCCTCGCGCTGCGCGCCTCGCCCCGCCCGGTCAAGCGGAAGGTCGCCGACCGGATCATGGGCCTGCTGGGCACCGACGACCGCCCCGGCCGCGACGAACTGGAGGCCAGCCGCGCCCGCATGGCCGAGTCCTCCTCCGGACTGCCCGGCTACGACAAGCCGCGCGAGCGCAAGCCCAAGCCCGCCGAGTCCACGGGATCCTTCCAGTCGCCGTTCTACGACGCCCCGGCCCGCACCATGACCCCGGAGTCCGCCGACGGCTTCGCGGCCGCCTACCGGGCCGCCACGCCCCCGCAGGGGCAGCCTCCGTACGGCACCGGCCAGAGCAGCCGCATGGACGCGCAGCCCACCCAGGCGATGCCCCGCGCCGACAACGGAGGCAGCACCTCCGGAAGTTGGCCCGTCCCCTCGCCGCCGCCGCTCGGCGAGGCCCCGCCGTCCGCGTACGACCCGCTCCAGGACACCGGGTTCACCATCCCGGCCTACGGCAGCGGGGGCACCGGCGGACAGCCGGCACGTGATGTGCGCGACACGGGTGAGACGAACCCGGGCTACGGCACGTACAACCCTCAGGACACGTACAACAACGGTCCCGCCACCCCACAAGGTCCCGGCACGTCCTACGACACGCCGGGTTCGGGCGAACCTTGGAACACGCCTTCCGGAGGCTATAGGTGAACGAGGCCCTGCCCGACGTCCCCGAAGTCCGCGTGGTCGGCCTTCCCCAGCTGACGTCGGGCTTCGACCTTGTCGAACGACTCGACCTGCCCATGCACCTGAAGGTGCACGGGCCGCTCGAACCCCTGGGCGGCGAACAGCTCGCGCAGCTCTCGGAGAACATCAACCTGAAGGGCCGCGGCGGCGCGGGCTTCCCCTTCCACAAGAAGCTGCGCTCGGTCGCCGAGGCCGCCATCAAACGCGGGGTGCGCCCGGTCGTCGTCGTCAACGGCAGCGAGGACGAACCGGCCTGCCGCAAGGACACGGTGCTGATCAACCGGGCGCCGCACCTCATCCTGGACGGCGCGCTGCTGTGCGCCGAGGCCATGGGCGCCCGCCAGTTGGTGATCGGCGTCACCCGGGAGTCCACCCAGCGCTCCATGGAGGCGGCGCTCGCCGAACGCGGCCTCAGCAACAGCCGCCGCTCGGCCCTGAAGGCGTCCGTGCAGCGCAACCCGGTCCGCATGGTCACCGGTGCCGCCGCGTCGCTGATCCGCTCGATCGACGGCGGCCCAGCGGTGCCGCCCGGCCGCAAGGTCAGCGCCTCGCAGAACGGCGTCGGCGGCGCGCCCACGCTGCTCTCCAACGCCGAGACGTACGCGCAGCTCGCGATCGCCGCCCGGATCGGCCCGGAGCGGTACGGCAACACGGGTCTGTACGACGAGCCGGGCACCGTCATGCTCACGGTCTCCGGTGCGGTCGCCCGCCCGATGGTGATCGAGGTGCCCACCGGGGTGCCGCTGCGCTACGTGCTCCAGCTCGCCGGCGCCCCGCCGGTGCCGCAGGGCGTGCTGACCGGCGGCTACCACGGCAAGTGGATCGACGCGGCGACCGTCAACGAGGCGATCGTCTCCCGCAATTCGCTGGACGCGGTGGGCGGCGCGCTCGGCGCGGGCGCCATCCTGCCGATCACCCAGGAGACCTGCCCGCTGGGCGAGTCGCTGCGGGTCGCCCAGTGGCTGGCGGAGGAGAGCGCGGGGCAGTGCGGCCCCTGCTACCTCGGTCTGCCGGCCGCCGCGCGCGGCATGGAGGACATCCTCAACGGGGGCGGCCCCGCCGCCCTGGAGGCGCTCAAGCAGGTCGCCAAGAACGTGAAGCGGCGCGGTGCCTGCTCGCACCCCGACGGCTCCGCGATGTTCCTGGAGTCGACCATCAAGGCGTTCACCGACGACCTCGCCGCGCACGTCCTCGGCAACGGCTGCGGACGGCCCGTGGAGGGCGTCCTGCCGCTGTTCGAGGGCGGCAGGGCCCCGGCGCTCACCGGTGGTGGCGGCGGCGCCGACGACGGATCGAGCCGCCAGAAGATCTACGTCGACTGGACGCTGTGCCGGGGCCACGGGCTCTGCGCCGACATCCTCCCGGAGGTGTTCCAGCTCGGTGCGGACGGCTTCCCCACCGTCGCGCAGGCGAAGGTCCCGCAGTACGCGGAGGCGAAGGCGCTGCGCGCGGTGCGCCGCTGCCCGGCGCTCGCGCTGCGCCTGGAGGAGGACACCCGCTCGCAGGCACCGGCCAAGAACCTGCCGGTGGTCTCCCAGGGCCGCGGCCGACGCGCCCTGGGGCGCTAGCCGCCCGCGAACCCGTCCACGCGTGCGTGGGGGCCACCCTGATCAGGGTGGCCCCCACGCACGCGTGGACGGGCGAAAACAGAGGGGGCCTCGTCGCACCCCCACCCGGAGAAAGACGTCGTCCCGGCCCCGCACGCACGCGTGGCGCCCGTCGCCCGGACAACGCCCCTCCCGGCGCGCGGCAACGGACGGGGAACGCGCGAGAGCGGACCATCCGGGTGGATGATCCGCTCTCGATTACTGTGGAGCTAAGGAGAATTGAACTCCTGACCTCCTGCATGCCATGCAGGCGCTCTACCAACTGAGCTATAGCCCCGTGCTGTGGTCCGCCCGGTCTCCCCGGCGGCGACGCCAACATTACACGGTCGGCGGGGCCCACCACCAAATCGTTTCCGTTCCGTGCGGGTACGCGGGCTAATGTCGCCTTTCGTGACCGTGATCGCGTTCCCCGGAACCCGGCGGATGCCGACCGCTGTGGGCGTCTGCCTGCTGTCCTTCGCCGCGTTCTGGGCCGCCCAGCGGGCCGCGCACGTGTCGATGATCGACCTGCTGGTCTACCGGGCCGAGGGCGCCACCGTGCGCGCGGGCGGCGACCTCTACGCGCTGCGCACCACCCACGCGCGGCTGCCCACCACCTACCCGCCGTTCGCCGCCCTGCTGTTCACCCCGCTGACGCTGCTGGACACGGCGGGACTGCGACTGCTGGGCACCGCGGGGAACCTCGCGCTGCTGGTGCTGTTCGTACGGCTTTCGCTGCGGCTCGTCGGGGAGGAGCGCCCGCAGAGCGTCTGGTGGGTCTCCGCGGCGGCCGTCTGGTGCGAGCCGGTGTGGACGACGCTGCGCTACGGGCAGGTCAACCTGGCGCTCGCGGCGCTGGTGCTGTGGGACCTGACGCGGCGCGGGGCGGACCGCTGGGCGGGCGTCGGCATCGGTCTGGCGGCGGCCGTGAAGCTGACGCCCGCGCTGTTCGCGGTGTTCCTGCTCGCCGCCGGGATCACCGCCCGCTCCGGAGGCGGCCGGGGAGCGGGCGCCCGGTATCTGCGGCACGCGCGCGGTGCGGTCGCCGTGTTCGCGGGGGCGACGGCGCTCGCGGCGGTCCTCCTGCCCGGCGACTCGCGCCGGTTCTGGACCCGCGCGGTGTTCCAGACCGGCCGGGTCGGGCACACCGAGGACACCGCGAACCAGGCCCTGCGCGGCGTTCTCGCGCGTCTGCTGCACGATCCCGACCCGGGGGCCGGATGGATCGCGCTGGCCGCTCTGACGGCCGTCTGCGGCCTCGCGGTCGCCGTGCGGGCGGAGTTGGCGGGGCGGCGCGCCTGGGCGGTGACCGCGTGCGCGGTGACGGCGCTGCTCGTCAGCCCGGTGTCCTGGTCGCACCACTGGGTCTGGTGCGTGCCCGTCGCGCTGCTGCTGTGGACGCGGGGTCGGCGGCGGGCGGCGGGCGCCGCAGCGCTGGTCTGCTGCTCGTACGCCCTGTGGTGGGTGCCGCACGGCCAGGGCCGCCCCGAACTGCGGCAGAACGGCGTCGAGTTGACGCTGTCCGCGCTCTACGGGGTGGCCGGGTGCCTGTTCCTGGTGCTCGCCCGGCGCGCGGGGCGGCCCGTCACGCCGTCACGAACGAGTAGAACCGCTTGAGGGTGCAGTGCTCCTCCAGGAGGCGGCCGTAGATCGGTTCGCCCTCCAGCTCGCGGTACGTCTCGATCGGGTCGCCTTTTATGATCAGCGCCCGCGCGCATTCCTCGCACCAGTACTGGTAGTCGGGGTTGACCGGCTCCATGTCCCGCACGATCGGCGTCCCGCTGCCGCACCAGTCGCACTTTCGCCTGTGTGCACCCATCGATCAGCTCCAGCTGTGGCCGCAGGCCGTGCACACGTAGGAGATCCCGCCGTTGTCGCCGAGCATCTGGGCGACATGGCCGGAACCGCAGGAAGGGCAGCTCAGGCGGGTCACCGTGCCTGATGTCAACGCCGCGTCGAGGAAGCCGACCTCCCCGAGGATGCTCGCAGGCATCGCTACTCCCTCCCGTCGGGCCGCGCCCCCTTCCGGCCGTTTGATTCTGCCACGGCCGGACCAATACGGTCAGCGACGCCTCAGTACCAGTCCGGACACGGCACGACCCCGGGCGTCCCCTCGGAGAGGTATACGCCTGTGGACCCCGAAGCACTCAAGGTCAGGCGGACGGGTAACAAAAATCCCGTCCCCCTCGTGGGGAACGGGATCCTTTGTGATCGTGTCCTGTGGAGCTAAGGAGAATTGAACTCCTGACCTCCTGCATGCCATGCAGGCGCTCTACCAACTGAGCTATAGCCCCTTGTGTTCTTCCCGCTCGGCGGGGCGAACAAGAAGAACTTTAGCCTGCGACCTGCCGGAAAGTGAAATCCGGTGCGGGGCAGGTCACCGGCGCTTCAGTCGTCGTCGCCGAGGACCGGTTCGGGCAGGGTGCCGGCGTTGTGCTCCAGGAGCCGCCAGCCGCGGCCGCCCTCGCCGAGGACCGACCAGCAGCAGTTGGAGAGGCCGCCCAGGCTCTCCCAGTGCCGGGACTCGAGACCGAGCAGCCGCCCGATGGTGGTGCGGATCGTGCCGCCGTGGCTGACGACGACGAGGGTGCCGCCGTCCGGGAGCTTGTCGGCGTGGGCGAGCACGACCGGGGCGGCCCGGTCGGCGACCTCGGTCTCCAGCTCGCCGCCGCCCCGGCGGACCGGTTCGCCGCGCTTCCACGCCGCGTACTCGTCGCCGTGGCGCTCGATGATCTCGTCGTGGGTCAGCCCCTGCCAGACGCCCGCGTAGGTCTCCCGCAGGCCCTCGTCGTGGGTGACCGGCAGGCCGGTGAGCGCGGCCAGCTCGGCGGCCGTGCGGGCGGCCCGCTGGAGGTCGGAGGCGACGATGGTGTCCGGACCGAGGGAGGCGAGCAGCTTGGCCGCCCGGCGGGCCTGGGCGACACCGGTTTCGGTCAGCTCGACGTCCGTGGTGCCCTGGAAGCGGCGCTCGACGTTCCAGGAGGTCTGCCCGTGGCGCCACAGGATGAGCCGGCGGCCCCGGCCGGGACGGCCGGAGGTCACCTCACCGGTGGCACTCATGACCACTCACCACCGGGCCGGTCCGCCTCCTCGGCGTCCCGGAGCCTGGCGTGCTCGGCGGCCTTGCCGCGGGTGGCCTTGGCCTCGGCGGGCAGCTCCAGCTCGGGGCAGTCCTTCCAGAGGCGCTCCAGCGCGTAGAAGACCCGCTCCTCGCTGTGCTGGACGTGGACGACGATGTCGACGTAGTCGAGCAGGACCCAGCGGGCCTCGCGGTCGCCCTCGCGGCGCACCGGCTTGGCCCCGAGCTCCTTCTGGAGGCGCTCCTCGATCTCGTCGACGATGGACTTGACCTGGCGGTCGTTGGGTGCGGAGGCCAGCAGGAAGGCGTCCGTGATCGACAGCACGTCGCTGACGTCGTAGGCGATGATGTCGTGCGCGAGCTTGTCGGCGGCCGCCTGCGCGGCGGTGTTGATCAGCTCGATGGAGCGGTCGGTGGCGGTCACTACAAGGCTTTCCGTCGGCGGGCGATGACCCCCAAGGGTCTCACGGACCGCCGGGCCCACCCCACGTGAACGGAGGTTCACCCGGGGTGGGCGGGGAAGGCTAGGACGCCGGGGTGCCCGAGGAGGGCCGGTAGTCCTGGCCGAGGACGACCGTGACGTCCGCGTTCGACGCCGTCTTCCCCTTGGTCACGGAGCCGGTCGGCAGGCCCAGGGTCTTGGCGACCTCGGAGGCGTTCTCCTTGTCGTCGGCGTCCGTGTAGACGACCTGGGAGGCGGCCCGGGGGGTGGCCGAGGTGCCGCCGTCCAGGAAGGTGAAGCCGCCGTTGAGGAGGACGACGCGGGCCTTCTCGGTGTCGTCCTTGGTGCCGCTGGCGTTCTGCACGGAGACCCGCACGGCCGAGCCCTGGTCGGGGCTCTTGGCGGTGCCGCCGAGGACGTCCTTGACGACGCTGGCGCTGGCCTCCGTACTGAGGGTGCCGTCACTCTGGACGGGCAGCATGGCGGTCTTGTAGTCGCCGCCCTTGGCCAGCTCGGAGAGTTTGGCGAGGAAGCCGCCGAGGTCCTTGTCGGTCAGGGACGGGTCGAGGATCTGGGCGAGCGTCTGCACGGTGACCGTCGCGGCCTGCGCGTCCGAGGAGATCTTGCGGAGCACGGCCTGCACGACCTGCCCGAACCGTTCGAGCTGGGCGTTCTGGGCCTCGCCCGAGGCGCGGTGGGTGGCGTAGGCGACGGCCGCCTTGCCGCTGAGGGTCTGGTTCTTGCCCTGGTGGACGAGGGGGGCGGTGCCCTTCTTCTTCGCCTCCGGGTCGGGCACGTCGGCGTTGGTGTCGACCTCGATGTTGCCGACCAGGTCGACGAGGTTCTGCAGGTAGGGCGTGTCCAGCCGCCAGGTGCCCTCGATGTCGGTGCCGAGGACGGTGTCGAGGGCCTCGCGGGTGCCGGAGGAGCCGTCGTCGTCGACGGACTTGGCGAGGGTGGTGCTGCCGCCGCCGTCGTCGTCGGTCAGGGCGAGGGAGTTGGGCAGCAGCACGGTGGTGCCCTGCTTGGCGGTGGTGTTGTCGACGAGGAGCGCGGTGGAGGTGGCGTCCGACTTCGTGTCGTGCAGGTGCACGACGACCACGTCCCGGTTCTGGGCCGACGCGGAGGTCGCGGTGGACCGGGCGGAGTCCGACGACGACAGCCCGGGGAGCTTCCCCGCGTACCAGAGGTAGCCGACGCCGCCGACCGCGGCCACGGCGAGGGCGACCACCAGCGCGACGACACGGGTGCGCGCCCGGCGCTTGGCCTCCTCGCGGCGCTCGGTGCGGTTCTCGGTGAAGTTCAGCCAGTCGATGACGTCCTCGGAGTCGCCGTCGGGCTCCTCCACGAACGCGAACTGCTCGGGCTCCTGGCCGCCCTCCTGACGGTCCGTCGTCTCCTGACGGTCCGTCTCCCGCCCGTCGGCGGACGGCTGTTGCGGGGGCACGGACGGTCCCGACTGCTGCGGGATGTACGCGGTCTGCTCGGTGACGCGCGGCTGCGGCCCGGTGGCGGACCGCCCGTACGGGTCGTAGGACGACGTCTGCTGCCCGTAGGGGTCGTAGCCGGTGGCGGCGGGCTGCCGGCCGGTGCCGTAAGGGTCGTAGCCTTGCTGCCCGCCGGTGGCGTACGGGTCGTACCCGTACCCCTGCTGCCCCTGCTGCTGGGCCTGTTGCTGTTGCTGTCCCTGCTGCTGGTACCCCTGCTGAGGGTGCTGCTGCTGTTGTTGCTGTTGTTGCTGCTGTGCGTACGGGTCGTACTGCTGGGGATGCTGCGGGGGCTGCGCCTGCCGGTAGACCGGCTGCCCGTACTCGTCGTAACCCACCAGCTCGTACTGGTCGTTCCCGTAGCCCGCGTCGTATCGGTCGTTCACCGGTGCCCCTCTCGGCTCACTCGCCGCGGTACAGCTCGCGCTTGTCGATATAGCGCACGACTCCGTCGGGCACCAGGTACCAGACGGGGTCGCCCTTGGCGACTCTCGCACGGCAGTCTGTGGAGGAGATGGCCAGCGCGGGAACCTCGACCAGCGAGACGCCGCCCTCCGGCAGTCCGCGGTCGGTCAGTTGGTGGCCGGGCCGGGTGCAGCCGATGAAGTGCGCCAGGGAGAACAGCTCCTCCGAGTCCCGCCAGCTGAGGATCTGTCCGAGGGCGTCGGCGCCGGTGATGAAGAACAGGTCGGCGTCCGGGTTGAGCGCGCGCAGATCGCGCAGGGTGTCGACGGTGTAGGTGGCTCCGCCGCGGTCGATGTCGATCCGGCTCACCGAGAACTGCGGGTTCTCGGCGGTCGCGATGACCGTCATCAGGTAGCGGTCCTCGGCCGGGGAGACATGGCGGTGGCTCTTCTGCCAGGGCTGGCCCGTCGGCACGAACACCACCTCGTCCAGGCCGAACTGGGCGGCGACCTCGCTGGCCGCCACCAGGTGGCCGTGGTGGATCGGGTCGAACGTCCCGCCCATGACACCCAGGCGGCGCCTGCCCGGGTTCGAGGGGCCGCCCGCGGGGCCGCTCGCCGGTCGCCGCGCGCCGTCGGCCTGGCCGTTCGCCGTGTCCTTCGCCGGACCGGTAGGCATGTCCTGCTCTCCCATGCGTGCAGACCCTACCGGCCCGGTGCGGGGGCCTCGCCTGCCAGCCGCCCGGGGACGGTCAGCGGTCGCGGTTGAAGAGGGTGGTGACCCAGAGCAGGAGCAGCAGGATGATGAAGGCGCTGCCACCGGTGACCAAGGGGTTGAGGCTCTCGTGGTTGCCTCCGTGCTCCTCGCCCTCGGCGGCGAGGGTGACCAGCTGGGCAGCGGCGCTGTGGATGCTCATCTTCGGCAGGACCTATCCGGTGTGGGCGGGATAAAGACGTGGGGCCCATGGTAAGCGGGCGCCTCCCCGGCGATCACGCCGACTCCGCCATCGGGAACCTTCCGGCGCGCTCAGTCGTCGTTCCGTTTGTACCCGCGCAGCAGGAACCACCCGGTGAGCGCGCACCCCACGACCATCACGATCAGGATGATCCGCAACAGGTTGCCCGACCCCTGGTGCTGGGCGGCCTGGGCGAGCCAGACGGCCCGGGAATTGTGCGCCATGGCGTGACTCCTTCGCTGTACTGCCCGTCCACGGTATCTCCACCTAGGCTGGACCCCGCTCCGGGGGCACATTGGGACACAGACGCACATGGGGGACCACATGTCCGACGACGGCCACGAGCACGAGGCGCACGAGCACGTACCGAGCAGGCAGCGCAGGCGGTTCCCGGGGATCTCCTCGCGCGCGTACGAACACCCGGCCGACCGCAGCGCGCTGGTGGCGCTGCGCAAGCTCACCGGCTTCGACACCGTCTTCAAGGCCCTCAGCGGCCTGCTGCCCGAGCGCAGTCTGCGTCTGCTGTTCCTGTCGGACTCGGTCCGGGTCTCCGACCAGCAGTTCGCCCACCTGAACGACATGCTGCGGGACGCCTGCTACATCCTGGACCTGGAGAAGGTCCCGCCGATGTACGTGACCCAGGACCCGCGCCCGAACGCGATGTGCATCGGCCTGGACGAGCCGATCATCGTCGTCACCACCGGCCTGGTCGAGCTGCTCGACGAGGAGGAGATGCGGGCGGTCGTCGGGCACGAGGTGGGCCACGCCCTCTCCGGCCACTCCGTGTACCGCACGATCCTGCTGTTCCTGACCAGCCTGGCGCTCCGGGTCGCCTGGATCCCGCTGGGCAACCTGGCGATCATGGCCATCGTGACCGCGCTGCGCGAGTGGTTCCGCAAGTCGGAGCTGTCCGCGGACCGGGCCGGGCTGCTGGTCGGGCAGGACCTCAAGGCGTCGATGCGCGGCCTGATGAAGATCGCGGGCGGCAACCACCTGCACGAGATGAACGTGGACGCGTTCCTCCGACAGGCCGAGGAGTACGAGGCGGGCGGCGACCTGCGCGACTCCGTCCTGAAGATCCTGAACGTGATGCCGAGGTCGCACCCCTTCACCACGGTCCGCGCGGCCGAGCTGAAGAAGTGGGCGGAGAGCCGCGACCACCAGCGGATCATGGACGGCCACTACCCCCGCCGCGACGAGGACAGGAACACCTCGGTCACCGACTCCTTCCGCGAGTCGGCGGCGAGCTACGCGAGCAACGTGAAGAACTCCAAGGACCCGCTGATGAAGCTCGTCTCGGACCTGGCGGGCGGCGCGGGAGACCTCGGCGGCCGGGTGCGCCGCGGCTTCGGCGGCTTCACGGGCTCGGCCCCGGCGGACGGCCGCTCACCGGAGGACGGCCCGCCGTCGGACGGCCCGTCGAAGGACACCCCGCCGCGCGACTGACCCGTCACCGTGCGGGGGGCCCGCCCGCGCGGGAGAGGCGCCGGGACACGCTCCGGCGGGCCCGGAGAGACCCGCGCCGGACCTTCGGCAGGGCGGCGTCCGCCGGGCCCTACACCTTCGGCTGGGCGTCGGCAGCCAGCGTGCCGCAGAGCGCCGTCGGACTGCCCGCGGCGTACGGGTCCGTCCCGGCCGGGCCGCCCGCGCGGGCCGTCTGTCCCGCCAGCAGCGGGCGGAGCCGGTTGGCGCTGTCGGCCCCGCAGGAGAGCGGACCGGCCTGCACCGAGGAGGCCACCAGCTGGGCCTGGTGCAGCCGCAGGTCGTCGCGGTCGAACCGGAAACGCAGCTCGCGCCGGACGGTGAGGAGCGAGGCGGCGGCCCCCGCGGCGGCCCCGGCCGGGCGCAGGGCGTAGACGAAGGTGTGGTCGGCGACGACCTCCAGGGTCGCCGCGTCGGACTCGTCGGCCCGCAGGGTGCCCCGGACCCTCACGCGGCGGTCGGCGAGCTGGGCCTCGGTGGCGTCGAGGCGCACCAGCCAGCCGGTCGGGGTGTGCCGTCCGTCGGCGGCCGGGTGGTCGAAGCTCTCGTCGAACTGGTCGAGCTGCCGGGAGTCGAGCAGGACCCGCACCGGCCGCACGTTCTCGCCGTCGATGACCTCCGGGTCGAGGGAGGAGCGCACGATGTAGTCCTTGGCGGTGGTCAGGGCGGCCACCACCTGGCTGTCCGAGAAGTGCGCGGTGCGCCGCACGGCTGGCAGCGGGACGCCCTCGGCGCCGATCGCGAACCGGGCGGCCGGGCTGTGCGCGTACAGGTCCTCGGGGTCGACCGCGCCGGGGACCTTGCCGGTCGGGGCGAGCGGGATGACCGTCAGCCGCGGGGACTCCACGGGCAGGGACGCGGTGGACGACTGGTAGGGGTGGCGGATGCCCATGTAGATCGCGGTCCCGAAGGCCACCGCGACGAGCGTGACGAGGACCAGGACCTGCCGGGAGAGCCCGCGGTGCAGCGGGGGGCGGCGGCGGACGGCGGGCGCGTGGTCGCCGACGCGTTCCCGGGCGGAGAACTCCTGGAGCCGGGCAGCGCGGACGAACGACTCGTCGAAGACGACGGATCGGTATTCGTCCTCTCCCCCGGGGATGCCCTCGGGTGTCCCCTCCGGGGGGTTTGCGGGCCCGCCCATATCTTCAGAGTAGGTCTCGCGGCCCTCGGGTAAACGCGCGGCCACCGGACAACTTCTGACAGGTTCTCACCAGGACCGTCAGGGGTCGCGCGGGATCACCGCCACGGCGGGCCCGGAGTGGTCGGCGGAGGCGGACGGCACCAGCGCGCCGCCCTGTTCGAGGCCGGTCGAGGCGGGCGCGGGGATCTGGTCCTGGCTGCCGGGGGCGCCGCCCCGGTAGACGGCGGCGAAGGCCAGCGCGACCATGCCGATCCCCATCACGAGCGCGAGCAGCCAGGCGACGGGGCGGTGCCAGCGGACCTTCTTGCCGAAGATCCCGGCGGCGCCGTAGCGGCCTCCGAGTTCGTCGTGGTCGTCGTCGGCGTCGAAGTCGTCCGGGTCGTCGGGGTCGTGATCATGGCGGAATCGGGAGTGTCCCGGGCCGGGTCCGCGGGCGCCGTCCTGGTGGGGCTCGCCCCGGCCGCGGGCGGCGCGGCGGGCTTCGGCCTCGGACGCCTCGGCGCGGGCACGGGCGGCGGCGAGGAGGCGTTCGACGGCGGTCGGCTCGTGCACGACGGCCGCCCGGACGAAGGCCTCGTCGAAGACCACGGAGGCGAACTCTTCGTCCGACACCCCGCGGTCGTGGTCGTCGTCGGGGTCCCAGCCGTCAGGGAACGGCGTGCCCCCCACGTCCTCCGGCACGGTTCCAGAGTAGACCTGGGGGGTCAATTTGGGCAGGCGGTAAGGAAATTCGACCGCGGGCTGAGACGACTCTCACCCGGGCCGCGCCCGCCGCCCCCGCGCCCGCCGGCGCGCGTGCCGGACGCGGGTCCCGCCCCGGTCAGTGCCGGATGTGCCCGTCACCGGTGACGATGTACTTGGTGCTGGTCAGCTCGGGCAGGCCCATCGGGCCGCGGGCGTGCAGCTTCTGGGTGGAGATGCCGATCTCCGCGCCGAAGCCGAACTGGCCGCCGTCGGTGAAGCGGGTGGAGGCGTTGACCGCGACGGTGGTGGAGTCGACGAGCTGGGTGAAGCGGCGGGCGGCCTGCTGCGAGGTGGTGACGATCGCCTCGGTGTGCCCGGAGGTCCACAGCCGGATGTGCTCGACGGCCTTGTCGAGGGAGTCGACGACGGCGGCGGCGATGTCGTGCGAGAGGTACTCGGTCTCCCAGTCCTCCGGGGTCGCCTCGACGACGGTGGCCCTGGAGCCCTCGGCGAGGGCGGCGACCCGCTCGTCGGCGTGCACCGTCACCCCGGCGTCGGCGAGCGCGTCGAGCGCGCGCGGCAGGAACGCGGCGGCGATGTCCTGGTGGACCAGGAGGGTCTCGGCGGCGTTGCAGACGCTGACCCGGTGGGCCTTGGAGTTGACGAGGATCTCGACGGCCATGTCGAGGTCGGCGTCCGCGTCGACGTAGACGTGGCAGTTGCCGGTGCCGGTCTCGATGACGGGGACGGTGGACTCGGCGACCACGGTCCTGATGAGGTCGGCGCCGCCGCGCGGGATGAGGACGTCGACGAGGCCGCGGGCGCGCATCAGCTCGCGGACGCTCTCGCGGCTCTCCCCCGGCACGAGCTGGACGGCGTCGGCGGGCAGCCCGGCCCCGCCGACGGCGTCCCGGATCACCCGGACGAGGGCGGTGTTGGAGGCGTAGGCGGAGGCGGAGCCGCGCAGCAGGACCGCGTTGCCCGACTTCAGGCAGAGCGCGGCGGCGTCCACGGTGACGTTGGGGCGGGCCTCGTAGATGATGCCGACGACGCCGAGCGGGACGCGGACCTGGCGCAGGTCGATGCCGTTGGGGAGGGTGGAGCCGCGGACGACCTCGCCGACCGGGTCGGGCAGGGCGACGACGTCGCGGACGTCGGAGGCGATGGCCCTGACCCGCTCCGGGGTGAGGGTGAGCCGGTCGACGACGGAGTCGCTGGTCCCCGCGGCCCGCGCCGCGGCGACGTCCCGCGCGTTGGCCTCGACGATCTCGCCGGTCCTGACCTCCAGGGCGTCCGCGACGGCCAGCAGCGCGTCGTCCTTGGCCGCGCGGGGCAGCGGGGCGAGGTCGGCGGCGGCGGCCCTGGCGCGGTAGGCGGCCCGGGTGACCGGGGTCATGGAGTCGTACGGCGAGAGCGTGGTCATGTCCGAAGGGTAGTGCTCCGGGCGGATGCGTCCCCCGCACGTCCCACACCCCGAGACGGGTGTCAGAAGGGGTGGACGCCGACCGAACTGGCGGGCGGCGGGCCGTATCCCTCGGCGATCCGCTGGTGGTAGGTCTCGCGGTCGATGACCTCGAGGCCGACGATCTCCCAGGGCGGCAGCCGGGACGTCTGGCGGTGCTCGCCCCACAGGCGCAGCGCGACCGCGGCGGCGTCGTGCAGGTCGCGGGCCTCCTCCCAGTAGCGGATCTCCGCGTGGTCGTTGGCGTAGCGGCTGGTCAGCAGGAAGGGGTGGTCGTGGGCGAGCTGTTCGAGACCGCGCCTGACCTCCTTCAGCGGGGCCTCCCGGCCGGAGACGCTGAGGGTGACGTGCCAGAGCCGGGGCAGTTCCTCCGGCTCCTCGTACCGGTCACCGGCCGCGACGCTGGTCAGGGCGCGCTCCTCGCCGGCCGCCCGGGAGGCGCCTTCGGCGCCGCTGCGGGACACCGCCCCTGGGCGCACTCGTCTCACGACGGCCTCCTTCTCGCGGTGGTCCGCACGGCGGACCTTTCCTGTCCCTGAGACAAAGTTGAGCAGGCCGCACGGGCTCGTGGGGTGGTTTTGCGGAACGTCCACCTCACAGCGGCCCGTTTTGCGGGGCGTTCCCCCCGTTTTCGGCCCGGCCCCCGGGCCGTCAGGGGCGCAGGACGGCGAGGTCGTCCCGGTGGACCACCTCGCGCTCGTAGGCGGGGCCCAGTTCGCGCGCCAGTTCCCGGGTCGAGCGGCCGATCAGCCGGGGGATCTCCTTCGCGTCGAAGTTGACCAGCCCGCGGGCGACCGCGCGCCCCTCGGTGTCCCGCAGCTCCACCGGGTCCCCGGCGGCGAAGTCGCCCTCGACCCCGGCGATCCCGGCGGGCAGCAGCGAGGAGCGGCGCTCGACGACGGCGAGGACGGCGCCGTCGTCCAGGGTGAGGGAGCCCTGCGGGGTGGAGGCGTGCTGGAGCCAGAGCAGCCGGTCGGCGGAGCGCTTGTCCGCGGGGTGGAAGTAGGTGCCGGTGTCGCGGCCGGTGAGCGCGTCGGCCGCGTGGACGGCGCTGGTCAGCACGACCGGGATGCCGGCCGCGGCGGCGATCCTGGCCGCCTCGACCTTGGTGACCATGCCGCCGGTGCCGACGCCCGCCCTGCCCGCGCTGCCGATCTCCACGTGTTCGAGGTCCCCGGGGCCGCGGACCTCGGCGATCCGCGCGGTGCCGGGCCGGGCGGGGTCGCCGTCGTAGACGCCGTCCACGTCGGAGAGGAGGACCAGCAGGTCGGCGTGGACGAGGTGGGCGACGAGGGCGGCGAGGCGGTCGTTGTCGCCGAAGCGGATCTCGTCGGTGGCGACGGTGTCGTTCTCGTTGACGATCGGCAGGGCGCCCATCGCCAGGAGCTTGTCCAGGGTGCGGGAGGCGTTGCGGTGGTGGGTGCGGCGGCTCATGTCGTCGCTGGTCAGCAGGACCTGGCCGACCCGTACCCCGTAGCGGGCGAAGGAGGCGGTGTAGCGGGCGACGAGCAGGCCCTGGCCGACGGAGGCGGCGGCCTGCTGGCGGGCCAGGTCGCGGGGTCGGCGGGGCAGCCCGAGCGGGGCGAGTCCGGCGGCGATGGCGCCCGAGGAGACCAGGACGATCTCCTTGTCGGCGCCGCGTCCGGTGGCGAGGACGTCGACGAGCGCGTCGACCCGGTCCGCGTCCAGTCCCCCGGCCGCGGTGGTCAGTGAGGAGGAGCCCACTTTGACGACGATCCTGCGGGCCTCGTTCACGGCCTGCCTTGCCCCTGCCACCTTGCCTGCCGCCCCTCGCGTCGGTCCCACGGCCGTGCGGCAATCTACGCGAACGGGGCCGCGTCGCGCGCGTCGGTCCACTCCCCGGACACGCGCCGGGTGACGGAAACCTTACGGTCCGGATACGACCGAAAGGTTGCGTTGGTTGCTCATAGAAATTAAAGACGAAACAAATTTATTCTGAACTCCGTGCCATCTACAGTTCCCCGCGTGCAGCGCATCCTTCTCCGTTCCGGCAAGAGCCCGTTCGACGTCGTGCCGTTGGAGGAGGCACTCCACCAGGACGTGATCGCCACCAACTCCGGCAACCTGATCTTCAGCGACGCCACCCACAAGATCCTCCAGACCCCGGGCACCGAGGTCGTCTCGAACGGCATCCGCACCGACGTGGCCGCGGCGGGACGCATCAACGAGGAGTACGACGCCTTCGTCGTCCCGCTCGCGAACGCCTTCCGGCCGTCCTTCGAACCGCAGCTGAGGCGGCTGACCCGGCTGATCTCCCGACTGCGCATCCCGGTCGTGGTGGTCGGCGTCGGCGCGCAGGCCGGGCTGAACTACAACCCGGCGCGGCTGAAGCCGATGGAGGCGTCGGTGCGCGAGTTCGTCTCCGCGGTGCTCGACCGCAGCGCGTCCATCGGCGTGCGGGGCGAGTTCACCGAGAGCTACCTCCGGGGGCTCGGGTTCCAGGACGTCGACGTCATCGGCTGCCCCTCGCTGTTCATGCACGGCAAGGACCTCGCGGTCGCCAAGGGGCGGCCCGCGCTGACCGCGGACTCCCGGATCGCGGTCAACGGCTCGCACGGCGCGATGGAGAAGCAGGGCCTCGACCAGGTGGTCCGCTGGGCCCACGCCCGCTACCCGCGGCTGCGCTTCATCGGCCAGAACCTCAGCGACGCGCGGCAGTTGCACTGGCGGGACCTGTCCCACCCGAACGCCGCCGTGACCGCGATGCCCACCCACCCCGACCACCCGATGTACCGCGAGGACAAGGTCCGCGTCTACATCGACCCGGTCACCTGGATCGACGACCTGCGCGCCTTCGACTTCTCCTACGGCTCGCGCATCCACGGCAACATCGCCGCGCTGCTCGCGGGCACCCCGGCCACCGTGCTGTGCGGCGACTCGCGCACCCTGGAGCTGTGCCGGTACTTCGAGATACCGCACCGCAGGATCGACAAGCTGCCCGGCGACCTCGACCCGGCCGCGCTCTACGAGGAGGCGGACTTCGGCGGTCTGACGGGCGGTCACGCGGAGCGCTTCGCGCGGTTCACGGCGTTCCTCGACCGCAACGGCCTGGCCAACACCTTCAGCCACGGCGACTCGGGCGCCGCCTTCGAGGCCCGGCTGCGCTCGCTCCGCTTCCCGGCGGGCGTGGCCCCCTGGAACGAGACGGACATCGCCTCGCTCTCCTCCCGGTTCGGCTGGCTCCAGAGCCGGGTCTCCGAACTGTCCCTGGAGAACGCCCGGTTGCAGCGGGAGCTGGAGCGCGGCGGCGCGAAGGCGTGGGCCGGGAAGAGCCCGGCGGCCGCGGCGGGTCCGCCGGTCTCGGTGTACCGCAGGGCCCGCCGGGTGGTCGGCCGCCCGATCCGCCGGGCGTTCCAGAGCGGCCGTCAGTGACACGTGCCCGTGGCGGCGGCGGGGCCTGACGCCCCGCCGCGCCCTCACAGGGCCGCGGCCGTCCCTCCGGGCGTGGCCCGGGAGGTGAGGATACGGCGGACCTTGCGCAGCACCCGGCGGGCGAGGGAGCGGGGGGAGTTCTCGCGGTAGCCGTGGAAGCCCCGGGCCTCGCGCGGCCCGGCCAGGTAGACGGTGTCGGGGACGCCCGCAGCCCGGTCCCTGAAGTGCGGGTAGACCAGGTAGACGCGGGTGCCGCGCTTCTCCAGGAGGGCCGCCGCCTGCTTCTTCTCCTTGCCGAACCGCAGGACGTCCACGAGGAGTTCGGGGCGCTGCTCGGCCACCAGGTGCAGCCGCAGCCGCTCCTCGACCTTGAGCCGGGTGGCGACGCCCGCGCTCCAGTACCGCTCCATCAGCGGCTTCGCCAGTTCGAGCTTGCGGGCGCGGACCTCCTCGCCGTCCTTGAGGAAGCGGGGGCCGAACTGCGGGAGCAGGGTGATCAGGAAGGGCCGGATCATCAGGGCGTCGCGCCGCTCCCCCGCCGGGACGAGGTCGGCGATCAGCTCCATCAGGGCCCGCGCGGAGTCGAAGCGCAGGGTGTAACTCCCCGTCTTCGTCACGTGTTTGCCGTCCTCGCGGCCCACCAGGTAGTAGCAGGTGTAGTCGGCGAGCACCGAGACGCCGTCGGCCCGCAGGTACGCCTCCATGGTGAACAGGGCGTCCTCGCCGGTCCACAGCGACTCGTCGAAGCGGATGCCGTGGCGGGTCAGGAAGGAGTGCCGGAAGAGCTTCTGGGCGCTGAGCGTGAACTTGATGTTGGAGGAGTGGACGTCGGTGCGCTCCAGGGTCCGGTGCCACATCGACTTGGGCGGGTTGCGGTTGATGCCCTCGATGCGGCCGAGAACCACGTCGGTGCCGTTGCGGTCGCCCATCGCGACCATCCGCTCCAGCGCCTCGGGGCCGAGCCGGTCGTCGGCGTCGAGGAAGAAGACGTACCGCCCGGTGGCCTTGGCCAGGCCGGTGTTGCGCGGGCCGCTGGGGCCACCGGAGTTGGGCTGTCTGATCACGGTGACCGGGAACGGCGCGCGGGCCGCGAACCGCTCCAGGCACTCCCCCGTGCCGTCGGTGGAGCCGTCGTCCACGGCGACGACCTCGACGCGCGCCGGGTCGAGGGTCTGCGCCTCCACCGACGCCAGGCACTCCACCAGGTAGGGCATGGCCTCGTACGCCCCGATGACGACGCTCACATCAGGCTGCGTGACGGTCACGTTTCCCCCTTGTTCATGGAACATTTCCCCCGAATGGTCAGATTCGGCAACCTGGTAGACGGGTGGGCATGGAAGCCGGTTGCTTCGTTAACAGGAAACCGTGACTCAGGTCACAGGATTGGCCGAGGTCTTTCGCCGGTAGGCGCGAACGTTAGGGCTCCCGGGTAAGAACGAGGGTGAGGGAACGCCAAAAGGGCGCGGTCCCCGAGGAGTTGTCCTCGGGGACCGCGCCCTTCCGGTGCGCGGGTGCGGGCGGTCAGCGGGGGCCGGGGCCGTCCGTCTCGCCGGTCGCCGTCACCGGCTGCGCGGGCGACAGGGCGTCCGACAGCTCGTCCGCGCCGGGCGTCCCGGCCGCGGCGGCCCGCGACTCCTGGCCCAGGTTGCGGGACTCGGCCTTCAGCGCGAGGTCGGCCACCGCGGTGTTGAACTGCTCGATGGAGGTGGGCTCGTCGGGCCCGAGCAGGTACTGCTTCAGCTCCGTGCGGCCCGCGGCCAGCGGGTCGGCGGCCGGGTCGCGCACCGCGGCCAGGAACTCCCCCAGCTCGGCGGCGCTGTTGGAGAGGATCACCGCGGCGCGCACCGCGGTGTTCTGCCGCTTGAACTCCTCGACGCCCAGCTCCGCCGAGTCGGTGACGGCGTACGGCTTGCCGCTGGCGATGAAGTCGGAGACGACGCTGGAGATGTCGGAGACCATCGCGTCGGCGACGTTGAAGCAGTCGTACAGGCGCGGTTCGGCGCCCGAGATGACGCGGTGCTCGAAGCTGCCGAAGGAGCGCCAGTAGGCGTCGTTCCACTCGGCGCGCAGCCGGGCGACCTCCGCGTGGCGGGCGAGGTCGACGACGCCGTCACGGCTGGCCTCGGCCTCGTCGCGCTTGTCGCCGACCGCGCCGGACAGGTCCGCGAGGCGGCTCTCGATCCGGGCCAGGTCGGCCTTGGCGCGGGCCTGGCCGGCGGCGTCGGCGGTGAACCGGGTGCCGGTGGCGCGCTCGGCGGCGGCCTTCTCGACGAGGGCGGTCACCCGGCGGTGGGCGGCGCCCGCCTCGGCGCTGACGGTGCCGGTGAAGGGGTGCGGCTTGTACAGCACACGGACCGGCGGGTCGGCCGTGATCAGCTTCCTGACGATGTTCTCACCGGCCAGCACCAGCGAGGTGTTGCCCGGGTTGCCGTCCCAGCCCTCCCAGGTGGGCGCGTACAGCACGGTCGGGACGCGGTCGCCGGGGGCGGCCGCGCGGCCCTGGATCGGCGCGAGCTGCGGGCGGCCGACCTCCACGATGTCGTCGTCGCGGACGCCGACGTCCGCTATGGCGTACCGGTCGCGTCCGGCCCGGCCCGCGGTCCACACCTCGTCGTAGGCCTTGCTGAACGGGTTGACGCTGGCGAGCTTGTCGCTGTCGCCGTGGCCGATGAAGACGTGCTTCATGGTGGGCACGCGCAGCAGGTGGATGTTCTTGCCGACGTTGGCCGCGTAGAGCGCGACCCGCACGGTCGACAGGTCAAGGTTCATCAGGTGGACGCCGCCGGGGACGCAGATCACCGGGACGGTGGTCGGGGCCATGTTGGCGAGGATGACCCGCTCGCGCAGGACGACCAGCGGCCGGGAGCCGAGCTGCTCCATCGTCTCCAGCCACATGTTGACCTGGTAGGCGGAGTCCTTGGAGCCGGAGAAGTACAGGACCGTCTCGGGGCGGTACTCGCGCAGCCAGTCGTCGACGGCGGCCAGGACGGTCTCGGCGTTCGGCGGTATCTTCCGGCCGCGCAGGTACCGGGTCAGGGCGAGGACGTAGAGCAGGCCGAGGACGAGCGTGACGGCGATGCCGACGAAGCCGGGCACGGACGAGTCGACGACCCCGGAGACCAGGATGCCCGCGACGGCGGCGAGGTCGAGGTGGAGCATCTTCTCGGCGGATCGGTTCAGCAGGGCGCGCGGCGGGGCGTCCGGGATGCGGATGCGGGACTTCAGGTCGACGTTGCGGGTGGCGACCGGCATCCGGCGGCGGTTGCGGATCAGCGCGACCAGGGCGCCCTGGGGGGCCTGGAGCCCGTAGAAGGCGATGAAGCAGGCGACGGCGCCGTAGTAGATCAGGTTGTCCGCGAGGGACAGCCGGGCGAGCAGCAGGATCAGCAGGAGCTGCCGGATCAGGAAGCGGATCGACAGACCGGCCCTGACCTTGCTGAGCCGGTTGACCAGGTAGCTGCCCTTGCGGTGCAGATAGTGGTCCGCCAGGTATGTCACGGCGGCCGCGGCCGCGAAGGCGTACACGCTCGGGACGAGCGCGGCCAGCATGAGGGCCGGGTAGCCCAGCATCATGAGCGCCGCCGCGGCCAGCTCGGCCGCGCTGCCCACCCGGGCGACGCGAATAGCGGTGGATATCACGGAGAAACCTGCTCTGGGAGGGGAGGTGTGCCGGTTCTGTACTGAATTGCGCGGGGTGTGTGTCAATTCGCCAGGTGTACGGATTCAGGCCCCTGCGAACGCCCGGTGTACGAGCAATCTCAGAGGCCTGAATTACCGATGAAGACTAATTAGGTCAATTATTACACGCCGTCCTGACGGTCGAGCACGGAGGCCAGCGCCTGCTCGAAGCCGTTGGCCTTGGCGGCGCCCGCCGTCGGGTCCTGCTGACGGACGTCGATGACGTGGCCGGTGAGCTCGGAGAGCAGGACGTCGAGCGAGGTGCGGGCGACCGCCTCGGAGGAGAGGAGGCTGCCGCTGGGCTCCTGCCCGAACGCCTTGGTGCGCATGGGGGTGGCGGTGCGCTCGGGGTTGATGCAGTTGACCCGGATGCCCTCGCCCGCCCACTCGTCGGAGAGCGCCTGGGTCAGGTTGACCATGGCGGCCTTGGTCGAGGAGTAGAGGCTGTACTCGGCGCGGCCGCGGGTGTAGCTGCTGGAGGTGTAGAGCAGCAGCTGGCCCTTGGTCTCGACGAGGTACTTGTAGGACGAACGGGCGATCTGGACCGGCGCGAGGTAGTTGACCTTCAGCGCCTCCTCGATCGTCGCGTTGTCGGTCTCGGCGAGCTTGCCGATGCGCAGCACACCGGCGGTGTTGACGACGTAGTCGATGCGCCCGGTCTCGCCGTACGCCTTCGACAGGGCGTCGTCGACCTCCTCCGGGTTCTCCACGTGGGTGCCGGTGGTGGAGCGGCCCAGCGCGTACACCGAGGCGCCGAAGGACGCGGCCAGCTCGGCGATGTCCTTGCCGATGCCGTAGGACCCGCCGAAGATCACGACCGTCTTGCCGCCGAGCAGCTCGCGGTAGGCGGCCTCGTCGACCTGCTCGGGGGCGGCGGTGGAGGCGAGCTGGAACAGCTTGTCGGCGATGAAGACGTCGACCGGCTGGGTGACCTTCATGTTGTACTCGTCGCCCGCGACGACGTGGATCGGCACGTCCGGCAGGTACTTGAGCACGACCGAGCAGTCGTCCGTGGCCTGGAAGTTCGGGTCACCGGCGGCGACGTCGTAGGCGCGGCGGATGGTGGAGAGCTTGAACGCCTGCGGGGTCTGGCCGCGGCGCAGCCGGGAGCGGTCCGGGATCTCGGTGATGAACTCGCCGTCCTGGCCGTGGGTGCGGGTCACGATGATGGTGTCCGCGGACGGGATGGCGACGTCCACCGCCTCGTAGCGCTCCAGGGCGGCCACGCAGTCGTCGATGACGCGCTGGGAGAGCAGGGGGCGCACGGCGTCGTGGAAGAGGACGTTGCGGTCCTCGCCCTCGGCCAGGCCCTCGCGCAGGGCCTCGATGGCGCGCTCGGTGGTCTCGTTGCGGGTGGACCCGCCCTCGATGACCTTCCTGACCTTGGTGAACCCGGCCTTGGCGACGATCTTCTCGACGTCCGGCACATACCCCGGTGCCATCAGCACGATGATGTCGTCGATCGAGTCGGCACGCTCGAAGGTGGTGAGCGTGTGCTCGATGACTGCCTTGCCGGCGATCTTCAGCAGCTGCTTGGGGATCGACAGACCCACCCGCTGGCCGGTGCCGCCGGCCAGGATCACTGCGGTGGTACGGGGCTTGGCTATGTGCTCGGACACAGACGACCTACCTTGGGGCGACAGGGAACGGGGAAATGGTCCCACTTGCGGTTACCGCAGTGCAAGGTGAGCGCCGTCCGACGCATATGTGCGCGCCATCTGGCATTCACCTCGCCCTGCTGGTGGCCGGGGAGACGGTCGGGGGAACACCGTCGCCCTCGCTGTGAGTAACCGCACAGGGTCAGCGCCGCCGCAACCGCCGCAGGCAGCGCTGCCCGAGCACCCTCACCAGCTCCTTCGACGTCGTCTGGTGCACCGTGCGCGCCCTGGCCCCGGCGGTGTGCCCGACCGGGACGGCCGCGACCGCCGCGAGGACCCCGTAGAGCGCCTGGGCGGCGACCTCGGGGGCCACCCGGGGCTCGGCCGGCGCCTCCCAGGGGGGTCCGGCGGGCACGGCGGACAGCAGTGAGAGATCTCCGAGCACCCGCACGCCCAGACCGGTGACGCGTTCGGCCGTCCGGGCGCCGACCTCGGCGGCGGCCTCCAGGGCCCAGCCGGGCGTGCCGATGCGCGCGTCCCCGGGAGCCGGGCTGCACGTGTTCTTCATATGCATGACGGCGCCGTTGCGGACGAGTGCGGAATACAGTTCGTCGGGCAGTCCATTGCCGCGGAATTCCTTGTTGAGATTCCGCAGCATTTCGGTCTCGGCCAGGGTGAGAGAGCGATTCGCGGTGTCCGGAACAGGCCGCAGGAGGCCGTCGGGGAGTCCGAGGAGCGCCTCGAAGGTGCGCAGCAGGCCGCCCCGGTCCCGGTCGTCGACCACGACGACGGTGACCCGCCCGGGGCCGACCGCGCGGGCCCAGCGCTCGATCAGCCGGTCGTGCCGGTGCCGTCGCCAGAAGCTGGGGTTGGGCTGGTCGTAGGGGGCCTTGCGGAGCATGTGGTCGAGCCACTCCGGGTAGCCCATCCGCAGCCCGTTCTGCACGTACTGCTGCCACTGCGAGGGCATGATCTTCGCCAGCGGCCGCAGCGTGACCAGCACGTGGACGCGCTCACCGCCGAGCCGCTCGACGATCCGGGCGACGGTCGCGTCGTCCCCGGCGTCGGCGAAGAACTCGCTGCTGACCACCGAGGTGCGCGCGCCCGCGGCCTCGACCTGGCGTTGCAGCCGGGTCCAGTGCCGGTCGGTGGGGACCGCGTCGCCCATCATGGCGGGCCGGGCGCAGGCGGCCAGCGCGGCCTCCATCGGGTGCCGCGTGTGCGCCGGGAACTCCACCCCGTGGGCGGGGAGCAGCTCCTTCGCGGCGAACAGGGCGCCCTGGACCGAGGTGGTGCCGGTCTTGTGCGGGCCGATGTGCAGCAGCCGGGTGCCCGCGGGCAGCGGGGCGGGCCCGTTCACCCGGGCGTCGTCTCTCGTACAGTCCGTCTCCATGGTCAAGGGACGGTAAGGGGACGTCCTGAGACGACCCTGAGAACGGCCTGGGACCCGTATGAGTCCCAGGCCCCGGCACCGGGTCAGACCTCGCGCACGCCCGGTGTGCCGTTCTCCACCCGCAGCCGGGTCAGGGTGCTCGCGGCGGCCTGCGGGCGCACCACGGTGTCGACCACCCGCACCTGCGCGTCGACGGCCTCGCGGCGGATGTCGAAGAGGTGGTAGCCGCGGTGGGCGTCGATGACCTTCCAGTGCGGGTTGTCGGCCTTCAGCGGGTCCCACTGGGCGTGGAAGGCGGCCTGGTCCTGGTCGCCGTTGCTGGAGATCGAGGTGCCGACGAACTCGGCGCCGACGACGTCGGAGTCCGGGTCGGCGAAGTCCTCCTTGAGGTCGCTGATCATCGTCAGGTGCCGGTCGCCGCTGAGCACCACGGGGTTGCGGATGTCCGCGAACTCCCGCAGGAGGGCGTTGCGTTCGACCTGGTAGCCGTCCCAGGCGTCGTAGTACCAGAGCTTGCCGTCGCCGGGCAGCAGGTCCGTCTCGGCCATCATGATCTGGGAGGCGACGAGGTTCCAGCGGGCGGGCGAGTGGTGCAGCCCGTCCAGCAGCCACCGCTTCTGCCGGGCGCCGAGCATGGTCATCGCGGGGTCCTGGGCGCCCTCCTGGCCGGTGGCCTGGTCGGTGCGGAACTGCCGGGTGTCCAGCACGTTGAGGCGGGCGAGGCGGCCGAACTCCAGGCGCCGGTACATCTGGATGTGCGGTCCGTCGGGCACGGCGGTGGCGCGGACCGGCATGTGCTCGTAGTACGCCTGGAAGGCGGCCGCCAGCCGGGCCACGAACGCGTCGTGGGACTGCTTGTCGGGGTCCTGCGGGATCTCGCCCGCCCAGTCGTTGTCGACCTCGTGGTCGTCGAAGGTGACCACCCAGGGGGCGTTGGCGTGCATCGCGGCGAGGTCGGGGTCGGAGCGGTACTGCGCGTACCGGTTGCGGTACTGCTCCAGGGTGACCGGCTCGCCGGTGCCCTCGTGGCGGCGCGGCCCGGCGGAGGACGGCGTCGACTCGTAGATGTAGTCGCCGACGAACAGCACGACGTCGGGGTCCTGGGCGAGCATGTCGGCGTACGGGGTGAAGTAGCCGTGCTGCCAGTTCTGGCAGGAGGCGAGGGCGATCCGCAGGGAGCCTCCGGTGGCGGCGCGGTGCGGGGCGGTGCGGGTGCGGCCGACGGGCGAGAGGTGGCCGCCCGCCCGGAAGCGGTACCAGTAGGGGCGGCCGGGGCGCAGACCGCGGACGTCGGCGTGGACGCTGTGCCCGGACTCGGGGCGGGCCGGGGCGACCCCCCGGCGGGCGACTCTGCGGAACCGCTCGTCCTCGGCGATCTCCCACTCGACGGGGACGGTCTCGTCGGGCATGCCGCCGCCGTGCAGCGGGTCGGGGGCGAGCCGGGTCCACAGGACGATGCCGTCGGGCAGCGGGTCGCCGGAGGCGATGCCGAGGGAGAACACGTTCTCCGGGAGCGGGGTGCCGGCCGCGCGGGCGGCGGCCGGAAGCCAGAGCTGCGCGGCGGCGGTGGCGCCGAGGACGGCGGCCCCGGCGGTCAGAAAGCGGCGTCGGTCGGGCGAGCTGGTGCCGGTCATCGGTGAACTCCCTTGCCTCGCTGGCCTCGTGGACATGTGAAGGCTCACGCAGCAGGGCGGTCGGCGCACTGAACCCAACCCTGCGCGTGCATGACAAATAGGAAGACAACAGAAGACCCGTCGCGCCCCGGGCACCATCACGACATACGTGATCTTGCCGGAACGTGCCGGTCCCCCCGGGCGGCGACACCGGCACGGCCCCCGGCGGCGGGACACCGCCGGCCGCCCGCGCGGGCAGGTGGCCGCGCACGACGACGGCGCGCCACCCCGGCCCTGCCGGGCCCGGATGACGCGCCGTCGTCGTGCGCGGGTGGCGTCAGAACGGCTCGAAGCCGTCGAACTCCGCCTCGGACTCGTCCCGTTCGGCCTGCCGGTCGCGGCGCCTGACGGCCGCCGGACGCGGCGCCTCGAAGCGGTGGTCCTCACCGCGGCGGCCGAGCATCTCGGCCCCCGACATCATCGACGGCTCCCAGTCGAAGACCACGGCGTTGTCCTCGGGACCGATGGCCACGCCGTCGCCCGAGCGGGCACCGGCCTTCATCAACGCGTCCTCGACACCGAGGCGGTTGAGCCGGTCGGCGAGGTAGCCGACCGCCTCGTCGTTGCTGAAGTCGGTCTGCCGCACCCAGCGTTCGGGCTTCTCGCCGCGGACCCGGAAGAGACCCTCCTCCTCGCGGGAGACGGTGAAACCGGCGTCGTCGACCGCCTTGGGCCGGATGACGATCCGGGTCGCCTCCTCCCGCGGCTTGGCCGCGCGCGCCTTGCCGACCAGCTCGGCGAGGGCGAACGACAGCTCCCGCAGCCCGAGATGGGCGACCGCCGACACCTCGAAGACCCGGTAGCCGCGCTCCTCCAGCTCGGGCCGCACCATCTCGGCGAGGTCCTTGCCGTCGGTGACGTCGATCTTGTTCAGGACGACGATCCGGGGCCGGTCGCCCAGGCCGCCGTACTGGCTCAGCTCCTCCTCGATGATGTCGAGGTCGGAGACCGGGTCGCGCTCGGACTCCAGCGTCGCCGTGTCCAGCACGTGCACCAGCACGCTGCACCGCTCCACGTGCCGCAGGAACTCGAGGCCCAGGCCCTTGCCCTGGCTGGCGCCCGGGATCAGACCGGGCACGTCCGCGATGGTGTAGACGGTGCCGCCCGCGGTGACCACGCCGAGGTTGGGCACCAGGGTGGTGAACGGGTAGTCGGCGATCTTCGGCTTGGCCGCGCTGAGCACCGAGATCAGCGACGACTTCCCGGCGCTCGGGTAGCCGACCAGCGCCACGTCGGCGACGGTCTTCAGCTCCAGGACGATGTCCTGCAGGTCCCCGGGCTCGCCGAGCAGCGCGAAGCCGGGCGCCTTGCGGCGGGCCGAGGCCAGCGCCGCGTTGCCGAGGCCGCCCCGGCCGCCCTGCGCGGCGACGTACGAGGTGCCGTGGCCGACCAGGTCGGCGAGCACGTTGCCCGCCTTGTCCATGATGACGGTGCCGTCGGGCACCGGCAGGACCAGGTCCTGGCCGTCCTTGCCCGAGCGGTTGCCGCCCTCGCCCGGCTTGCCCGCGGTCGCCTTGCGGTGCGGCGAGTGGTGGTAGTCGAGCAGGGTGGTCACCGACTGGTCGACGGTGAGGACGACATCGCCGCCCCGGCCGCCGTTCCCGCCGTCGGGCCCGCCGAGCGGCTTGAACTTCTCTCGGTGGACGGAGGCACAGCCGTGGCCTCCGTTACCCGCGGCGACATGGAGTTCGACGCGGTCCACGAAGGTGGTCATGGTTCAGTGCCTCCAGGAAATCAGGGGTGTTACTCGGATCAACACGCGAAAGGCGGACCCGCCTTCCCACCCGGGAAGTGAGGTCCGCCTCGCGAAAGCGTTCGATCGACTCGCTCGGGTCAGGCGACCGGAACGATGTTCACGACCTTGCGGCCGCGGTGGGTGCCGAACTGCACCGAACCGGCCTGCAGCGCGAACAGCGTGTCGTCGCCGCCACGGCCCACACCGGCGCCCGGGTGGAAGTGCGTGCCACGCTGACGGACCAGGATCTCACCCGCGTTGACGACCTGACCGCCGAAGCGCTTCACACCGAGCCGCTGGGCGTTGGAGTCGCGACCGTTCCGGGTGGACGATGCGCCCTTCTTGTGTGCCATGTCTCCTCAGTCCCTTACTTCGCAGCCGTGGGGATCGCCGTGACCTTGATCGCCGTGTACTGCTGGCGGTGGCCCTGACGACGGCGGTAGCCGGTCTTGTTCTTGTAGCGCAGAATGTCGATCTTCTGGCCCTTGTGGTGGTCCACGATCTCAGCCGTGACCTTGATGCCGTCCAGGACCCACGGGTCGCTGGTCACGGCGTCGCCGTCCACAACGAGCAGGGTCGAGAGCTCGACCGTGTCGCCGACCTTGGCGGTGGAAATCTTGTCAACCTCGACGATGTCGCCGACAGCAACCTTGTGCTGGCGACCACCGCTGCGCACGATGGCGTACACGCGGACTCTCTTTCACTCGGAGATACGGCACCCCCGCAGGCCAGCCGAACCGGCACGAAACACGGACGACCTCTCCCGGCCACCGAGGCACCCGGGAGGAAGAAGGTTTACGGGGATGTGACGTGCCCATATCCGCGGACACGCCGAAGGTCAAGGGTACGGGGACTCGGCCGAAGGGGTCAAACCGGGTCGGTGCCCCGAGCTGTGCGGCCGGTCACCCCATGGTGGGGTGACCGGCCGCGGACCGCTCGGATCAGGCGTCGTCGCCGGCGCTGGAGACCGCGGTCTTCTTCGCCGCCGTCTTGGCCGTGGTCGTCTTCTTGGCCGCCGCCTTCTTGGTGGTGGCCTTCTTCGCGACCGTCTTCTTCGCCGCCGCCTTCTTGGCCGGGGCGGCCTTCTTGGCGGGCGCCTTCTTGGCCGCCGTCTTGCGCGCGGCCGTCTTCTTCACCGGCGCGGCCTCGGGAGCCTCGGCCGGTGCGCCGTCGGTCTCCGCCGCCTCGGGCGCGGCCGACGGGACGACCACGACGGCCGCCTCCTCGGACGCGGTCGGCGCGGTGGCCTTGCGCACGGCGCGGCGCCGCGGACGGGCCG
>NZ_FMCI01000210.1 GCF_900091845.1 Streptomyces sp. SolWspMP-5a-2 | reverse complement strand
GGCACGACCCACCGCCCGGCGCCGGACACGCCGCTGCGCCGGGCCGCCGGGGCCTCGGCTCAGGCGGCGGCGCGCTCCTGGCGGGCCGGCGCGCTGACCTCGTGCAGGAAGGTCGCGACCTCGCGGTACGACGCCCAGAACCCCACCTCGTGGTACGGCATCCCGCGCTCGGCGCAGTACTCCCGGGTCAACTCCCGCGCCCTGCGCAGGCTGCGCTGCGGCATCGCCGGGAACAGGTGGTGCTCCACCTGGTAGTTGAGCCCGCCGTAGAGGAAGTCCATCAGCAGCGACGGCCGGATGTTGCGCGAGGTGAGCACCTGGCGGGCCAGCCAGTCCAGCTCCTCCTCCTCGCCGTCACGCACCGCCATGCCCTTGTGGTTCGGGGCGAAGATCAGCCCGAAGTACACGCCGAGGACCGCCTGCTGGACGAGGATGAACGCCACGCCGAGCGCCACGGGCAGCACCGTGAAGACGAGGGTCAGGTAGACGGCGGCCCGCACGGTGATCAGCGCCGCCTCCAGCCAGCGCCTGCGCACCTCGTTCCTGGCCAGCGTCAGCACGGCGGTGCGCTGCATCTTGTACGACTCCAGCACCAGCAGCACGAAGAACAGCACCGACTGGTACCGCACGATGAACCGGCCCCGGCGGCTGCGGCTCGGGTACTGCTTCATGTCGAAGATCGCGGTGCGCCGCCCTATGTCCGGGTCCTTCTCCAGGTGGTTGGGGTGGCTGTGGTGCCGGTTGTGGTGGTTGACCCACCACCCGTAGCTCACGCCGTTGACGAGGTTCGCGTGGATGTACCCCATCAGGGACGCCGTCCAGTGCGTGCCGAACATCGACTTGTGCCCGGCGTCGTGCCACATGAAGGCGCTCTGCGCACCGCACAGCCCCATCCACACCGCGACCAGCAGTTGCAGCCAGCTGTCACCGAGCTCGAAGAACGCCACGAACCCGACGGCCAGCAGCGCGGTGTTCAGCGCGAGTTTGCCGACGTAGTAGCCGCGCGCCGGGTTGAGCAGGCCCTCGGCCTTGACCCGCTGAAGCAACTCCGCGAAGGACGCGGAGGCGCCCACCGCACCGGCCGGGGAAACGCGGACCGCGTCGGGCACGGCAGCCAGAGGCTTGGTCGCGCCCGCCCCCGAACGCTTGGCCAAGGCATCGTCGTGAGGTGATTGCATACCTCTTTCTCCTTGCAAGAGACGGTCCGTCAGAAAAGACGGGACGGGGTCTCATGGTCGGGCGGACGACTGACGGAACACTGACCGGTCCCTGACCGGACCCCGCCGGGATTCCCCCGAAGACGTCAGGCCTCCGTCAGCGGATCGTCAGAGCGGTGCGGCAGAGTAATTCTCGTAACCGGCACCGGGGAAATCCGGAACCGGGAACAGGGAGAGGTGCCCGGAGTGGTTTATCGGGGATCGGTTCGCTGGTCGGGTGGCTTGCTGCTCGCGCAGGTTCGAATCCTGCCCTCTCCGCGTGGTGTCCGGTGCTGGGTGTGTGGTGGTGCCGGTTTTTGGGAGAGGTGCCCGGAGTGGTTTATCGGGGACCGGTTCGCTGGTCGGGTGGTTCGCCGCCCGCGCAGGTTCGAATCCTGCCCTCTCCGCCGGACTGTCGTGCCGTCGCCGTACCCGGTGCGACGTACCGCCGTACCGCGCCGCGGGCCCTCCGCGAGCGCGGTCGAGGCGTGCGCCCACCGCGCGGACACCCGCGCACCGCTCGATCCCCGACGGGAGCCCCGCCATGACCCCCTCCACCCCGCCCCGGCATGCCGTCGTCATCGCCAACCCCACCGCGGGCACCATCGACGACGCCCTCCTCGACGGCCTCCTCGCGCAGTGCGCGCGGACGTCCACCCGGGCCACCCTGGTCCGCACGACGCGCGTCGGTGACGCCGAGGCCGCCGCCCGCGCCGCCGCCGCGGGCCACCACGGCCCCGTGGACCTGGTCGTCGCCGTCGGCGGGGACGGCACCGTGCACGAGGTGATCGAGGGGCTGACCCGCACACCCCCGCACGGCACGGGCGACGCCCCCGCGCTCGTCATCGTCCCGGCCGGCACCGGCAACTCCGGCTACCTGATGCTCTGGGGCGAACGCCCCTGGCAGGAGAGCCTGCACGCCGTCCTGACCGGCTCCGCCGAGCACGCGGCCCCGCGCCCGCTCGACCTGGCCCGGGTCGCCGAGACCGGCGCCAAGGTCTTCCTCGGCGCCTGCTCGGGCGTCATCGCGGACGCCCTCCGCGTGGCCCGCTCGATCCCGCTCAGCGGACGCGCCCGCTACGCCTGCGCCTTCGCCGACTCCGCCGCCGCCTTCACCCCCTACCCGGGCCGGGTCACCGTCGACGGCACCGTCCTGCACGAGGGCCCGACGGTCCTCGCCAACGTCGGCGGCGGACGCTTCCGGGGCGGCCAGTACCAGGTGCTGCCCCGCTCCGAACTGGACGACGGACTGCTGGACGTCTGCGTCGTCGACGGCACCGTCGCCCCCTCCCGGGTGCCGGAGCTGACCCGGCACGGCGACCACCTCGGCAGCCCCGGGATCTGGTACGGCCGGGGCCGCCGCATCGTCGTCGAACGGCTGGACGGGGAACCGCTCTGCTTCGAGCACGACGGCGAACTCCAGCCGCCCACCCTGCGGCGCGCCACCCTGGAGGTGCTGCCCGCCGCGCTGACCGTCTGGGGGCGGCCCACCGCACGCCTCTCGACCAGCGGCTCCCGCGCGGGAGCCGGACCCGACGCGACGGAGACCGCATGACCGGCCTGACCGACCTCTGCGACTGGGCCGCCGGACTGCGGTACGCCGACGTCCCGGAACGGGTGCGCGCGCTCGCGGCCAGCCAGGTGCTGTCCCAGGCCGCCGCCATCCGCGCCGGACTCCACCACCCCCTGGGACGGCGGCTGGTGACGGCGTTCGGGCCGCCGCTGCAGGCCGACCCCCGGCAGAGCGCGGCCGTCCTCGCCGCCCTCGGCTCCTGGCTCAACCTCGACGACACCGCCTACGCCGGACACCTCTCCAACTCCACCGTCGCCGTACCGCTCGCCCACGCGCACGGCCTCGGACTCGACGGCGCCCGCCTGATCACCGCGGTGGTGGCCGCCAACGAGGTCGCGGCCCGCGTGACCGCGGCGGCGACCCTGGGCCCGCTGCGCGGACAGAGCGCCGTCCACACCCACCTGGCCGGGGCGGTCGCGGGCCGCCTGCACAGCGAGGGCGCCCCCGGATCCCGCTGGGCCGACGCCCTCGGACTGGCCTTCGCGATGCCGCACCGGCCCCTGATGCGGGCCTTCCTCGCCAGCGACGCGCGGCTCCTGAACACCTTCACCCCGGTGCGCGCGGGCCTCGACGCCTGCGACGCCGCCGCCGCGGGACTGCGCGGCGCACCGGACCTGATGGAGCATCCGGACGGGTTCCTCGCCGCCTTCGCCGACGTCCCGCTGCCCGGCGCGCTCACCGACGGACTCGGCGAACGCTGGTACACCGAGACGCTCTCCTTCAAGATGCGCCCCGGCGGCCCCGGCATCGACGCGGCCGTCGACTGCGCCCTCGAACTCCACCGGGAACTGGGCGGCCCGGCCGCGGACGAGGTGGCCGAGGTGGTCGTCGAGGCGTCCCTGTACACCCTGTTCGCGGGCCGCAAGGCGGAGAGCTACGTCACCGGACCCGACGCGCCCCTCGGCGCCCTGGTCCTGCACACCCCCTACCCGGTGGCGACCGCGCTGCTCACCGGCCGCCTCGCGGTCGCCGACTTCGAGGGCCCGCTCCTGGCCGAGCCGGACCGCTGGCGTCTCGCCGACCGGGTCCGGGTCGTACACGATCCGGACCTCACCCGCGCGCTGTTCGCCTCGGAGGCGCCGTTCGGCGAGGCGGTCCGCGCGGCCGGGGCCGGGGCCGGGCCCTGGACCAGGGCGTTCGGCGGCGCCGAGACCGAGGAGATCGCGCGGCGGGCGAACGAGGGCCGGGCGCCGTCCGACTTCAGCCGGGCCACCAAGACGACCGGGGCCAGGGTGACCGTCACCCTCAAGGACGGCAGGACCCTGACCCGGGAGCGGCTGATCCCGCTCGGCGCCGCCGGACCGCACACCCGTGAGCACCACGCGGAGCTGGTGCGGGAGAAGTTCACCGGCCTGGGCGGCGCGGCCGCGACGGCGCGCGCGGCGGCCGGACTGGCGTCGATGGACGCCGGCGGGGTGCGCCGGTGGACGGCGGACGCCCTCACCGGATGAGTACCCCTGGACCGGTTTTGGCATATTTTGCTGGCAACGTGAATACACTAGAGTTAATGCATGCGTTACAACGAATGGCACGTGGGGCGCGGGCAGAACGTCGGAAGCCTGTTACGCGAATGGCGGACGAGACGCCGCATGAGCCAGCTCGAACTCGCTTCCAGGGCTGACAGTTCGGCGCGGCACATCAGCTTCATCGAGACCGGACGGGCCAGCCCCAGCCGCAACATGCTGTTGCGCTTCGCGGACCAGATGGACATACCCATTCGCGAACGCAACGTTTTGCTGGTGGCTGCCGGATTCGCCCCGCATTTTCCCGAGAGCTCCTTCGGGGAATCCGACGACCTCAGCGTGCTGCGCACGGAGCTGCGCAGGCTGCTGGTCGCCTACGAACCCAACCCGGTCCTGATCCACGACGCGCAGTACCACCTCGTCGAGGCCAACGGAGCCTTCCACGCACTGGTCGCCGACGTGGCGGACCATCTCCTCGCCCCGCCCCTCAACGTCATGCGGCTGAGCCTGCACCCCGAGGGACTCGCGCCCCGGATCCGCAGATACCCCGTGTGGCGGGCCCACTTGCTGGGGCGCCTGCGCCACCGGCTCACCGTGAGCGGCTCGGCGCCGCTGAGAGCCCTGTACGACGAGGTGAGCGGCTACCCGCTGCCGCCCGGCCGCCGCGGCGAGGACAGCGGAACCCTCGTGGAGGGCGACTTCTTCCCCTACGCGCTGCCGCTGCTGCTGGAGCACGAGGGCCAGGTGCTGTCACTGGTGTCGGCGCTGATGACGCTGAGCGCGCCCACCGAAGTCACCGTCTCCGAGCTGGAGGTCGAGACCTTCCTGCCCGCCAACGCGGAGACGGCGGAAGCCCTTCAGGCGCTGCGGACCGAGGTCACGCGGACGGAAGCCGGTCGAGGAATCCGCTCACCGAGCTGATCCGGCCGTCCTCCGCCAGCGTGATGACGTCGGAGCCGCCCGCCGGGGACGAGCCGTCGGCCGTCGACACCAGGTCCCACGAGAAGCGTGCGATGTGGTGGTTGCCGTCGACCTCGCCCTTGAGCTTGAACTCGAAGCCGGGGAACTGCTGGTGCGCGCCCTCGATGGCGGCCGCGACGCCCTCGTGCCCCTTCACGTCCACCAGCGGGTCGGTGTAGGTGCCGTCCTCGGTCCACGCCTCGGCGACGGCCTTGGCGACGGCCTCGGAGTCCGGGGCGTTCCAGGCGGCGAGGTAGCGGCTGACGGCGGTCGTGTACTGGCTCATGAACTGCGTCCTTTCGGGAACGTCTGCGCGGGCCGTCGTCGTACGACGATGCCTGTCACCACTCTCTCCTTGGGTCCTTGGGGAGTCGATTACCCGCGAGGTAATGAGGGATCCGCCGAGGTCGGCGCGGTGCGGACGGCCTCCGCCGGGACCGCCGCGCGACGGCCGGGACGGACCGCCGGCGGGCGGTCCCCCGCGTCATCCGGCGGCCGTTCCCGGCCCGGGGCGCCGCATCGCGTCGGCGATCACCTCGCCGACGAGGACGGCCGTGGCCGCCGGACCGCGCAGCGGCGCCGTGGGCAGGATCGAGGTGTCCGCCACGCGCAGCCCCGCGACACCGTGCACCCGCCCGTACTGGTCGACGGCCGCCCCCGGGTCGTCGGGCGGCCCCATCGGGACGGTTCCGCAGGCATGGTGGGACGTGCCGAGCCGCCCGCGTATCCAGGCGTCGAGCGACCGGTCGTCGCCGAGCACCCCGGGCGCCGGGTCCCCGGTCTCCTCGGCGAGCGCGCGGAACGCCCCGGTGGCGGTGACCGCGGCGGCGGCCCGCACGCCCTCCCGCAGCCGGCGCCGGTCGTCGTCGGCAGCGAGGTAGTGGTAGTCGATGAGCGGGGCGCCCTCCGGGTCGCCGTCGCGCAGCCGGAACCTGCCCGTGCGCCGGGTCGCCTGCGCGGATATCAGGAAGGCGAGGCGCCGATCCCCGTCCGGGACGGGTCCCGCCAGGGCGTCGAGCGGCGTGAGGGACTGGAGGATCTCCAGGTCGCCGCCGGGGGAGCCGTCGCAGGACGGCAGGTGCAGGCAGCCGCCGAGCCAGGAACCGCCGGGCGGCTCCAGCTCCCGGCGCGGTGTCCACGCCAGCACCACCTGCGGGTGGTCGCTGAACCGCGCGCCGACGGCGGGCAGATGGCGGACGACGGGCAGCCCGAGCCGCCGCAGCTCCTCCCGTGGCCCGATCCCCGACAGGTGCAGGAGCTGCGGGGTGGCGAAGGAACCGGCGCAGAGCACGACCTCGCCCGCGGGGAGCACCTCGCGCCGTCCGCCCCGGTCGACGACCACGCCCGTCGCGCGGCCCCGGGAGACGGTGACCCGGCACACCCGGGTCAGGCCGGACACCGTCAGGTTCGGGCGGTCGAGCACCGGGAGCAGATAGCTGAGGGCGGTGTTGTGCCGTATGCCGTCCACGCTGTTGCTGGGCAGCGGGCCGAAGCCGGGCCGCGCCTGGTCGTTCTTGTCCGGCTCCCGGGGGTGGCCCAGTTCGGCGGCGGCGGCCTCGAACGCGGCGGCCGCCGGGTGGGTGAGCGCCGTGCGCCGCACGGGCACGGGCCCGCTGCCGCCGTGCAGGTCGCTCGCGCCCAGGTCGAGGTCGGTCTCCAGCCCGCGCAGGAACGGCAGGACCCGGTCGTAGGCCCAGGCGGGGTTCCCGGCCGCCGCCCACCGGTCGAAGTCCGCGCGCCGGGCGCGCACGAAGTAGCCCCCGTTGACGGTGGTCGAGCCGCCGAGGAACCTGCCCCGGGGGACGGTGTAGGGGTGGTCCCGGGTCAGATGGACGGCGAGCGGCCGGACCGCGGGGTCACCGGGATCGGCGCCCGGGACCCGCCGCGCGTCGAGGAGTCGGGCCGGGAACGCGTGGCGGGCGCGGGGCGCCTGACCCTCGTCGAGGAGCAGGACCGAGCGGTCGGCGTCCTCGCTCAGCCGGGCGGCCAGCGGAGCGCCGCCCGCCCCCGCCCCGACGACGATCACGTCGTACCGGCTCACCACGACACCCCCGCGCGGCGCCCGCACGACACGGCCCAGGGTGACGACAACTGCGACATCGACGGGTTCTCCCTCGTGAGTGGCGGTCCCGGCCCGGCAGGACGTCCCGGCGCGGCGCCGTCGAGCGCGGACGGCGGTGTCCGGGATGTACGGTGCGCGCGGCGACCGGCACGGCGCACTCCGTGCGGGCGCGGACGAACGCGGCCCCGGTGGCCGGTGACACCACCGGCCGGGGGCGGAGCCCGCGACGGTCACGGGACGGCGGGCCGGTGCCCGGCCGCGCGACCGGGCGGGCAGGAGCAGCCGATGATAGGGCCCCGGGTGGGCGCCGCCGACGGCCGCCGGCCGATCCGCCCGCCCGGCCGCCCGGGTCCACCGGCACCGCGCGGTCCCGTCCGGCGGGGGAGCGGGGGTCGATCGGCCTGCTCAGGGGGGCGCGGGTGCCGGGCGGAGACCTCGTAGGCTGCGGGGTAGCCGGGGGAGCCACCCGGACGCGGCGCTGAGGAGGGGTGCGGGTGAAGAGCCTTCGCGGCAGAGCGGACGGCACGGTGGGCCAGGGCAGAGCGGGCAGGCCGCGCGCGACCTCACGGGACGCGCTGGAGCGCCTGGGCTTCGAACTGTTCGCCCGGGAGGGCTTCGACCGGACCACGGTCGACGACATCGCCGCGGCGGCGGGGATCGGCCGCCGCACCTTCTTCCGCTACTTCGCCTCCAAGAACGATCTCGTCTGGGGCGACTTCGAGGTGCAGCTGGTCCGACTCGAAGCGCTGCTGGACGCCGCCGATCCGGCCATCTCGACCATGGACGCGCTCCGGTGCGCCGTGGTCGAGTTCAACCGGTTCGACCCCTCTGTGGTGACCTGGCACCGGCAGCGCATGTCGCTGATCCTGCGCGTGCCCACCCTCCAGGCCGACTCCGCGCTGCGGTACACGTCCTGGCGCGGCCTGGTGACCGCCTTCGCCGCCCGCCGGATGGAGCAGACCCCCGCCGACCCGGTGCCCCGGCTGATCGGGCACGCGGTGCTGGCCGCCTGCATCGCCTCCTACGAGCACTGGCTCGACGACGACGCGTCGAGCCTCGAAGACCTGCTCGACACCTCCCTGCGGCACCTCGCCACGGGCCTGGGACCGGCCTCCGCGCCCTCCGCCTGACCGCTCCGCGACCACCTCTCCCGGCGGGCGTCCCCCGGACCCCGTCGGCTTCGCCATGCCCCAACGCGCTTGCCTGCGCTGGCAGTTGGCCGAAAACCATGCGCGCGGACCCCTCGGCGCGGCGCCGCCGGGAACTGGTGAGGAGAACTCCCTTCCATTTCGGCACCCGGTGTCATTACTCTCTCGGTGTTCGAGCGCACCGCCCCGCGACGCACAGCTGTGCGATCGCTGACGACCCCTCAGGGAGACTGTCATGAGCGAGCCCGCGACCACCCCGTCCGTCACCGCCGACGAGGACGTCACCACCGAGACCGTGATCGAGGCCGAGGACCTCGTCGAGGAGATCTCCATCGACGGCATGTGCGGCGTCTACTAGGGGCCGCGCCGTGACCACGGTCGACCTCGACCGCGCCTGGGACCTGCACAGCCAGGTCTCGGTGCGGCCCGAACCCTTCGGCGCGCTGCTCTACCACTTCGGCACCCGCAGGCTCACCTTCCTCAAGGACCGCCGCCTGCTCGCCGTCGTCCGGTCGCTCGCCGACGCGCCCAGCGCACGCGAGGCGTGCCGCGCCGCCGGAGTCCGCGACGACGAACTCGCCTCCTACCGCAGCGCGCTCACCGCACTCGTCCGCTCCTCGATGGTCGTAGGAAGGAACCCATGACCGCCCCGGCGAAGACCGAGCGATCCGATCGGCAACCCGCCCGCCTGGTCGACCTGTTCGAACACGGGCTGGACGCGCCGATCTGCCTCACCTGGGAGCTGACGTACGCGTGCAACCTGGCCTGCACCCACTGCCTGTCCAGCTCGGGGCGGCGCGATCCGCGCGAACTGACCACCCGTGAGGCCAAGGCCGTCATCGACGAACTGGAGGCCATGCAGGTCTTCTACGTCAACATCGGCGGCGGCGAGCCCACCCTGCGCCCCGACTTCTGGGAACTGCTCGACTACGCCACCGCCCACCGCGTCGGCGTGAAGTTCTCCACCAACGGGGCCCGCATCACCCCGGACGCGGCCCGCCGCCTGGCCGCCAACGACTACGTCGACGTGCAGATCTCTCTCGACGGCGCCACCCCGGACGTCAACGACGCGGTGCGCGGCCCCGGTTCGTACGACACGGCCGTGCGGGCGATGCGCAACCTCGCCGACGCCGGGATGAAGAACTTCAAGCTCTCCGTGGTCTGCACCCGGCACAACATCCCCCAGCTCGACGGGTTCGCGGAGCTGGCCGACCGCTACGGCGCCCAACTCCGCCTGACCCGGCTGCGTCCGTCCGGGCGGGGTGCGGACGTCTGGGACGAGCTGCACCCCACCAGCGCCCAACAGCGCGTCCTGTACGACTGGTTGCTCGCCCACGGCGAACGGGTGCTGACCGGCGACTCGTTCTTCCACCTCTCCGCCTACGGCGAGTCGCTGCCCGGCCTCAACCTCTGCGGCGCCGGACGCGTCGTCTGCCTGATCGACCCCGTCGGCGACGTCTACGCCTGCCCGTTCGCCATCCACGACGACTTCCTCGCCGGGAACGTCCGCGACCCCGGCGGGTTCACCGGGGTGTGGCGCGCGTCGGAGCTCTTCCGCGAGCTGCGCACCCCGCAGCAGGGCGGCGCCTGCGCGTCCTGCTCCTTCTACGACACCTGCAAGGGCGGGTGCATGGCGGCCAAGTTCTTCACCGGGCTGCCGCTGGACGGCCCCGACCCCGAATGCGTGCGCGGCTTCGGCGAGGAGAGCCTCGCCCGCCGCGCCGACGACGGCACACAGGTCCCGCACTCCTCGGTGGACCACTCACGCCGGACCGCCCCCCGCGCGCGGACGGGCCCGGTGGACCTCGTGCTCGTCCGCCGCCCCGACCTCACGGCGCCGCCGGTCTCCGACTGCGCCGAGGACCCCCTGGCGGGCCTGCGCTTCTCCTGACCACCCGGGCCCCGGCCCGCTCCGGAGCCCCGTCCGCCGTCCCGTCCGCCGTCCCGTCCCCGTCCCGTCGCCGACGGGGACGCGGCCGCCGTCCCCGTCCGCCGGACGGCCCGTGCCGTACCACCCGTTCACCGCCAGCCCACCGGAAGAGACATCCCGCATGTTTGAGAACCCCTGGTTCGAGACGATCGCCGAAGCGCAGCGCCGCGCCAGGAAACGCCTCCCGAGCACGGTCTACGGCGCCCTCGTCGCCGGTTCGGAACGCGGCCGCACCATCGACGCCAACACCGACGCCTTCGCCCAACTCGGCTTCGTGCCACGGCTGGTGGGCCACCACGCGCAGCGCGACCTGAGCACCACCGTGCTGGGCGTGCCGACCTCGATGCCTGTCCTCGTCTCCCCGACCGGCGTCCAGGCCGTGCACCCGGAGGGCGAGGTGGCGGTGGCCCGCGCCGCCGCGTCCAGGGGCGTCGTCATGGGACTCAGCTCGTTCGCCAGCAGGTCCGTCGAGGACGTCGCCGCCGCGGGCCCCGACCTCTTCTTCCAGATGTACTGGAGCGGCAGTCGCGAGGCCATGACGCAGCGCATGGACCGGGCCCGTGCCGCGGGGGCCAAGGCGCTCGTCGTCACCCTCGACTGGTCCTTCTCCCACGGCCGGGACTGGGGGAGCCCCTCCATCCCGGAGAAGCTCGACCTGCGCACCGCCCTGCGCTTCGCCCCCGACGTGCTGCCCCGCCCGGGATGGCTGTGGAAGTACGCGCGCTCCGGACGCCTGCCCGACCTCACCACCCCCAACATGCTGGATGCCGGGGGCCGCGCTCTCACCTTCTTCGGCGCCTACGGCGAGTGGATGCAGACACCCCCGCCCACCTGGTCGGACATCGCCTGGCTGCGGGCCGAGTGGGGCGGCCCGTTCCTGCTCAAGGGCGTGGCCCGGGTGGACGACGCACGGCGCGCCGTCGACGCCGGGGTGACCGCGCTGTCCGTCTCCAACCACGGCGGCAACAATCTGGACACCACCCCCGCCGCCGTCCGCATCCTGCCCGCGATCGCTGCGGCCGTCGGCGACCAGGTGGAGGTCCTGATGGACGGCGGTGTCCGGCGCGGCGGCGACGTCGCCAAGGCGCTGGCCCTGGGCGCGCGGGCCGTCATGATCGGCCGCGCCTACCTGTGGGGCCTGGCCGCCAACGGGCAGACGGGCGTGGAGAACGTCCTCGACATCCTGCGCGGCGGCCTGGACTCGGCCGTGCTCGGTCTCGGCCACGGCTCCGTCCACGATCTGTCCCCCGCGGACCTCGTGGTGCCCGCCGACTTCCCCCTCGCCCTCGGGGTCACCGCCGAAGAGACGGTCCTGCGGCCATGACCCCGACCCCGCGACGCGCCGCCGGCTCCCCGCGGGACCGCGCGGCGGGCCTGGCCGACCTGACCTGGCCCGAGGTCCCGCGCGACGTGCTGGTCCTGGTCCCGCTCGGCTCGACCGAACAGCACGGGCCGCACCTTCCGTTCGACACCGACAGCGTCATCGCCGCCGCCGTCGCCCAGCGGGTCGCGGAGCTGCTGCCCGCCCGGGAGGAGGGCGGTGTGCTGGTGGCGCCCGCGCTGGCCTACGGCGCGAGCGGCGAGCACGCCGGTTTCCCCGGCACCGTCTCCATCGGCGACAGCGCCCTGCGGATCGTCGTCGTCGAGATGGTGCGGTCGCTGGGGATCTGGGCCGGGAGGATCGTCTTCGTCAATGGCCACGGCGGGAACGTGGCCGCGCTCGACGACGCCGTCGGACAGATGCGCGCCGAGGGCCACGACGTGGCGTGGACCGGGTGCGACGTCCCCGGCGGCGACCCGCACGCCGGACGGACCGAGACCTCGGTGATGCTCCACCTGGCGCCCGACCGGGTACGCCTCGACGCCGCCGTCGCCGGGGACACCCGGCCGCTGGCCGTCCTCCTGCCCGAACTGCGGGCGCGCGGGGTCCGAGGCGTCGCTCCCTCCGGGGTGCTCGGCGACCCGACGGGCGCCACCGCGGAGGAGGGTCTGCGCACGGTCCGGGCCATGACCGCCGGGGCCCTGCGACGGATCACCACCGGAGTGCCCGACGCCCGCGGCCGACTCGTCGTCCCGGAGGCCCCGGAGGTCTGGGAGACACCGGAGACCCCGGAGGCCCCTGACACCCCGCAGGTCTGGGAGACGTCGGACGCCTCGGAGGCGCCATCCGCCCCCGCCTCAGCCCCGGCGCCCGCCCCGACCGGGCGTCCCGAGGCGGAACGGGTGGCCAGGTGACGCTTCCTCACGGCTTCGAGATCACGCTCGACCGGCACACCCGGGTCCTGGAGGGCGGCCGGGTCCTGGTCGGCGGCCACCCGACCCGGCTGCTGCGGCTCACCCCCCGGGCGCGGCGGCTGCTCACCGGCTCCACGCTGCGGGTGCGGGACGCGGCGAGCGCCCTGCTGGCGGACCGGCTCCTCGAACTCGGCATGGCCAACCCCGTGGTGGAGAGGCTCGCGGAGCCGCCCGACACCCGCTGCACCGTCGTCGTCCCGGTGCGCGACCGCCCGCGTCAGCTCGACCGGCTCCTCGCGGGCATCGACGACGGCACTCCGGTGATCGTCGTCGACGACGGTTCGCGCGACCCGGCGGCGGTGGCCGCCGTGGTGGCCGCGCACCGGGCCCGGCTGGTCACCCTGCCCGTCAACGTGGGCCCCGCCGGGGCGCGCAACGCGGGCTGGCGGCTCGTCACCACCCCGTTCGTGGCCTTCGTCGACTCGGACATCGTCCTCGGGCCGGACACCGTCCCCACCCTGCTGCGGCACTTCACCGACCCGAAGGTGGCCATGGCGGTGCCCCGGATCTCCGGGCTGCCGGTGCGCAGGGCGGGGTGGATCGCCCGCTACGAGCACGCGCGCTCCGCCCTCGACCTGGGCGCGCACCCGGCCGCCGTGCGCCCCGGAACCCCCGTCTCCTGGGCGTCCACCGCGTGCGTCGTGCTGCGCACGGACGCGCTCGAGGACGGCTTCGACGACGCGATGCGGGTGGGGGAGGACGTCGACCTGTGCTGGCGGCTCCTGGAGTCCGGCGGCCGGGTCCGCTACGAACCCGCCGTCAGCGCGGAGCACGAGCACCGCACCCGGCTCGGCGACTGGTTCCTGCGCAAGGCCGTCTACGGCACGGGCGCGCAGCCGCTCGCCGACCGTCACCCCGAGTTCATCGCCCCGGCCGTGTTCGCCCCCTGGAGCCTGGCCTTCGTGGGACTGCTGCTGGTCCAGCGGCGCTGGGCGCTCCCGGTGGCCGGTGCCGTCCTCGGCGGTGTCACCCTGCGGATCGCCCGCAAGGCCGCCGGGACCCGGCATCCGCACCGGCTGGCGCTCGGGCTCGCGGGGCGCGGGGCGGTCGGCGCGCTGGCCCAGACGTCCGCGCTGCTGACCCGGCACTGGTGGCCGCTGACCGCCGTCGGCTGCCTGGTCTCCCGCCGGGTGCGCCGGGCCGCGGCGCTCGCCGCGGTGGCCGACGTCGCCCTGGAGTACCGGCGCGAGCGGGTCGCGCTCGACCCGGTCCGCTACGGCGTCGCCCGGCGCCTCGACGACCTCGCGTACGGCGCCGGGGTGTGGCTGTCCGCGCTCCGGGGACGTTCCGTCGCCGCCCTGCGCCCCCGGATCACCCGGTGAACCCCCGCGCGCCGGGCCTCCCAGGCCGGGCGCGCATCCGGCCGGGACCCGGCGGGGGCCGCCCCGCCGAGTCCGGCGGCCGTCCGCGGCTCCCGCGGTCCGCCCGAGTCGGCGGGACCCCCGCCGCGGAAGCGCTCCACGGCTCCCGACCGCCCGCCGACGGCCCGCCCCGAGCCCCGGCACCCCCAGACCCCCCGGAACGCGGCACGGCCGCCGAACGGGACCCATCACCCGTGGGACGGCGAGCAACGTCTCGCCCGGAAAGAGGACTTGAGAGATGACCGACAGCATTCCCGAGGTCGCGGTGCCCGGTGCGCCCATCGCCCGGAGGTTCGAGAACAAGGTCGTGTTCGTCACCGGCGCGGCCCGGGGACAGGGCCGCGCCGAGGCGCTGCGGTTCGCCGCCGAGGGCGCGGACATCATCGCGCTCGACATCTGCGAGGACCTGCCGCTGACCGACTACCCGGGCTCGACCCCGGAGGACCTCGCCGAGACGGCGCGGCTGATCGAGAAGTCCGGCCGCCGGGTGCGCACGCACAAGGTCGACGTGCGGGACTTCGCCGCCCTGCGGTCCGCGCTCCAGGAGAGCGTGGCCGAGCTGGGCCGTCTGGACGTCGTGGTGGTCAACGCCGGGATGGTGACGGCGGGCCGCGCCTGGGAGATCGACCTCGAACACTGGAACACCACCCTGGACATCAACCTCACCGGGGCGTTCCACACCGTCAAGGCGGCCATTCCGCTGATGATCGAGCAGGCCACCGGCGGGGCCATCGTCTTCACCAGCTCCGTCGCGGGTCTGAAGGGCCTGCCCATGCTGGCCGACTACGTGGCCGCCAAACACGGCGTCACCGGCCTCGCCAAGACCCTCGCCAACGAGCTGGCGGAGTACCGGATCCGGGTCAACAGCGTGCACCCGCACGGGGTGCGCACCAAGCTCGTGCCCGGCATCCTCAACCTGCTGGACGACCACCCCGAGGTGGCCGAGTTCTACCAGAGCACCCTGCCCGGCGAGATGAGCGAGTCCGAGGACATCGCGGCGGCCATCGCGTGGATAGCCTCCGACGAGGCCCGCCACGTGACCGGCGTCCAGCTCCCCGTGGACCTCGGCCGCACCAACCGCTGACCGGCCCCGGCGGGCGGGAGACCCGCTCCCGCCCGCCGGACCCGGCACCGCCGGGGGCCTCGGCGGGTGACGCCGTGGCCGTGCGGCCCGTACCGCCCCCGGCCGCGGGTCAAGCCGCCAGTGCCTGGCGCCACCTCACCGGCGCGCCCACCCGCAGCACCGAGTTGCGGTAGATCCGTCCGGCGAGGACCATGCAGCAGGCCGTGGCCGCCAACAGCGTTCCCGCCGCGACGAGTTGCTCCTGCACCGACACCGTGCCCACCGACGCCTTCAGCGGCATCAGCAGTCCGGAGAACGGCGGCACGTACTGCACGACCGAGACCCAGGGCGCGGAGAGCTGGGCCGCGGCGGCCGTCGCCGCGCCGACCGGTGCCAGCGCGAGCAGCATCACCGGCGTCAGCACCCCCTGGAGGTCCTCGGGGCGGGAGACCAGCGATCCGGCCGCCGCGTACAGCGAGGCGAACAGGGCGAAGGTGAGCAGGAACCAGAGCACCGTCACCACCAGCGCCCCGGGACCCGGCATCGCGGTGGCCGGTTCGGAGAGCACGGACTGCGCCCCGAGCACCGCCCCCAGCATCGCGGCCACCTGCACCATCCCGGCCGTGACGATCCCGGCGACCTTGCCCACGAGCAGCTCGAGCGGGGTCAGCGTGGCGAGCAGCACCTCCACCACCCGGGTGGACTTCTCCTCGACCACGCCCTGCGCGATCACCGACCCCTGGTTCACGATCTGCATGAACAGCACGATGATCAGGCTCGCCGCCGCGCCGAGCTGGAGCGAGCCCACCGACTTCCCCACGGTCACCCGGGTCGGCGCCGCCGCCGCGGTGTCCCGGGCGAGCCGGTCCAGGTCGACGTCCTGCCGCAGCAGGGCCTGGTCGCCCGCCCAGGTCCTGGCCAGCGCGTCGGCACCCGCCCGCGCCTGGTCGCTGGTGTCGGCGCGGGTCAGCAGGGACGCGCGGCCCCCGGCGACGACCACCGCGGCGTCCGCGTCGTTCTCCCCGACGCGCTCGCGTGCCTGCGCCATGCCGTCGCAGGACGTCACCCGGACCCCGGGCGGCGGGGTGCCCAGGGAGGAGGCCGGTGTCCCGCAGACGGCCACGGTCGCTGTTGTGCTGTGCCCCATCAGGCTGAAGCCGATCACCAGGCCGAAGGTGATCAGGGAGAGCAGGGCCAGGCTGACGACGTAGCCCCGGGTCATCATGCGCGCCCGCAGCTCACGGACGTAGACCAGGCGGACGCGGGCGGGGCGCGGCGTGCGCCGCTCGGAACCGGCGCGCTTCACGCGGACACCCCGTCCAGGTCGCGGGAGCGGGACTCGGCGCCGGTGCCCCCGGGGGGCGTCTCCCGGGCCGGTTCGACCAGGTCGCGGAAGAGCTCGGCGAGGCTCGGCACATGCCGTCGCAACTGCCGTACGGTGCCGTGCCGCACCGCCTCGAGGAGCAGGTCGTTCTCGTCGCGGCCCGCGGCGAGGTCCACCAGGACACCCTGCTGAAGGGCCTGGAAACCGGCGGCGGCCGGGCAGCGGGCGGGCCAGTCCTCGCGGGCGCCCTCCACCTCGACGTACACCTGGCCGCCCGCCTCGGCGGGCCGCAGCTCGTCCAGCGTCCCGAAGGCCACCCGGCGTCCGGCGCGCACGATCGCGACCCGGTCGCAGAGCTGCTCGACCAGTTCGAGCTGGTGGCTGGAGAAGAGCACGGGCACGCCCTGGGCGGCCTTGTCGCGCAGGACGTCGCTCATGTCGTCGACGGCGAGCGGGTCGAGGCCCGAGAACGGCTCGTCGAGGATGAGGACCTCGGGGTCGTGGACGAGGGCGGCGGCGAGCTGGACGCGCTGCTGGTTGCCGAGGCTGAGGGTGTTCACCCGCTTGTCGCGGTGCTGGGTGATCCGGAGCCGTTCCGTCCAGCGGACCATCGCCTCACGGGCGTCGGCCCGGGAGAGCCCGTGGAGTTCGCCGAGGTAGACCAGTTGCCTTGCCACGGTCATCCGGGGGTAGAGCCCCCGCTCCTCCGGCATGTAGCCGAACCGCGCCGACTCCAGTCTCCCGACCGGCGCGTCACCCCAGAGCACCTGCCCGCCGTCCGGTGCGAGCACCCCGACACCGATGCGCATGGCGGTCGTCTTGCCCGCCCCGTTGCCGCCGACGAAGCCCGATATCTCGCCCGGTCTCACGGTCAACGTGAGTGAGTCCAGGGCCTGTTGAGATCCGAACCGCTTCGACACTCCCTCAAGTACCAGAGGCTTCACAGTGTTCCCCCTTCTGCCTGCCTGTGCCGTCGATCTGAGCGCGGAGTCTACTTTCCTGTTGGGAAAATACCTGCTACTTTCTCGACAGGAAAGTAGCAGTGCTCCTCAGGAAGGTGCGAGGGCCGATGGAGTCCGACGACCAGCACGACACGAATCCCTCCGACGGACGGGCCGTGACGCCGGCCGACGCGCGGGCCGCGCTCGACGACATCCGCAGACGTCAGGAGCAGTCCGGCACGGCCGAGCTGAACTTCGGTCTGTCCCGCGCCTCGCTGGCGACGGCGGCGCTGCTGCTGTTCGTCTCCTTCGCCTCGTTCGACCTGCCCAACCCCTGGGGCGGCGCGATCCTGCTCCCCGGGCTGCTGCTGGTGGCGGTCCTCGTCCTGCGGCACACCCACGGCGCCCCGGTCCGCAACCGGCCGGGCACCCGGGCCGTGCTGATCGGGCTGGTCTGCGGTCTCGCCGGGTACGCGGTGTTCCGCGTCCTGGCGGCGGCGCTCTCCGCGGGCGGGGTGCCCGTCCCGCACACGATCGCCGCCGCGGCGGTGGTCGGGGCCTGCCTGCTGGCGGCGCCGCGCGCGGGCCGGATCGCGCGGGAGCGCCTGCGCGAACGGGTCGGGCGGCGCTGATGGACGCCGACTTCGACGCCTTCCTGCACCCCGCCCCGCGGCTGACCATCGTCGCCCTGCTGGCACCCGCGGGCTGGACCGAGTTCGGATTCCTCCGCGACGCGATCGGCACCAGCGACTCCGCCCTCTCCAAGCAGTTGTCGGCCCTCGCGGCCGAGGAGTACGTCGAGGTGCGCAAGCAGGTGGCCGTGGGCGGCCGGCGCACCCTCGCCCGGCTCACCCCCAAGGGGCGGGACGCGTTCCTGCGCCACGCGGCGGCGCTGGAGCGGATCGCCGCCACGGCCCGCGCGGCACGCCCCGCCGACTGACCACACCGGCACCCGGCGCCACCCCCGGCACCCGGCGCCACACCCGGAGCGCGGGGCCACCCCCGACGGTCCGGGCGGGCACCGGCCCGCCCCTCCCGTCCCCGCGACCGCCCACCGGCGCCCCGGCGGCTCCGCCGTGCCCGCTTCCGGGCGGGCCCCACGCCTCACCCACCCATGTCCACGCACCTGTGCACACCCCTGTCCGCGTCCCTGCACAGACCGTCCGTCACAGGAGACCCAGTGCGATGATCGAAGTCCGAGAGCTGACCAAGTGGTACGGAAAGACAAGAGCGGTCGACGCGCTGAGCTTCCGCGTCGAGCCGGGACGGGTGACCGGGTTCCTCGGCCCCAACGGCGCCGGGAAGTCGACGACGATCCGCGCGATGATCGGCCTCGACCGCCCCACCTCGGGCGAGGTCCTCATCGACGGCAAGCGCTACGAGGACCTGCCGCGCCCCCTGACCACCGTCGGCGCGCTCCTCGACGCCCGCGCCGTGCACGGCGGCCGCAGCGTGCGCGGACACCTGGTGGGCCTGGCCCGCAGCAACCGGCTGCCGCTGACCCGCGTCGACGAACTCCTGGAGGCGGTCGGTCTCGCCGCCGTCGCCGACAAGCGCGCGAAGGGCCTCTCCCTCGGCATGGCGCAGCGGCTCGGCATCGCCGCAGCCCTCCTCGGCTCCCCGAAGGCGCTGCTCCTGGACGAGCCGGTCAACGGCCTCGACCCGGAGGGCGTCAAGTGGATCCGGGACCTGATCAAGCGTCAGGCCGCTGAGGGACGCGTGGTCCTGGTCTCCAGCCACCTCATGAGCGAGATGGCGCTGACCGCCGGGCACCTGATCGTGATCGGCCGCGGCAGGCTCCTCGCCGACACCTCTGTGGACGCCTTCATCGCCGACAACTCCCGGTCCTACGTCCTGATCCGCACGCCCGAGCCGGAGCGCATGCGCGATCTGCTGGCCGCCCGCGGCATCCACGTCGACGACGGCGCGGACGGCGTCCTGGAGGCGGTGGGCACCGACCCGGAGACGGTCGGCACCCTGGCCGCCGAGCACCGGATCGCCGTCTTCGAGGTCAGCCCGAGGACCGCGTCCCTGGAGGACGCGTTCATGCAGTTCACCGCGGACGCCGTCGAGTACCGCGCGGAGCAGGAGGCAGTGCGATGAGCAACGACCTGAACGCGGCCGTCGGGTTCGAGTGGTCCAAGATGCGCACCCTGCGCTCCGTGCCGTGGAGCCTGGCCGCCTGCGTCGCCCTCAGCCTCGCCTTCGCGGTGCTCACCGGAGCCGTCGTGCAGCACCAGTACGCGGACAAGCCCGCCCCCGCCTCCTTCGACCCGGTCTCCGCCGGATTCAGCGGACTGCGCCTCGGCCTGATCGGGCTCGTCGTCTTCGGCGTCCTGGTCGTCACCAGCGAGTACTCCTCCGGGACCATCCGCAGCTCGCTCGCCGCGGTGCCCCGCCGCGGCGTCTTCTACACCGCAAAGCTCCTCGCCGGGGGCGCCGCGGCCCTGCTGGTGGCCCTCGCCGCCACCCTCACCAGCTTCCTCCTCGCCCAGGCCACCATGGGCGACGAGAGCGTCTCGCTCACCGACGACGGGGTGCTGCCCGCCCTGGCGGGCGCGGTGCTCTACGCGACGCTGCTCTGCCTGTTCACCATGGGCGTCGCCGTCCTGCTGCGCTCCTCGGCGATCACCATGGGCATCCTCGTGCCGCTGTTCTTCACGGTCTCGACGATCCTCACCAACATCCCGGGCGTCGGGAAGGCGGCCCAGTTCCTGCCCGACCAGGCCGGGGGACTGGTCCTCTACCGGACCGTGCCCGACGGCTACGTCCTCGGCGCGTGGTCCGGCCTCGCGGTCCTCGCGCTGTGGACCGCGTGCGCCCTGCTCGCCGGACACCTGGCCCTGCGCCGCCGCGACGCCTGAACCCCACCCACCCCTCCCGGCACATGCGGAGCTTATGCGCGGCCCATGCGCGCTCTCCCCGGTCGGTGATGCGGCGGCCGAATGTCGGTCTCCGATGATCGGTGCAGGCGCCGGTCACGAACGGCAGTTCGGCGCTCGCATCCACCACACAAGGGAGAACCCATGTACCAGGGCGACCTGTCCCTCATCGAGGAGATCGAAGAGCAGGACTTCGACGGTGTCGCGTACGGCGCGTGCACCACGAACACCTTCTCGCTGTCGGACGCGCTGGGCAACCACGGCGGCTGGTGCACCCTCACCAAGGAATGCCAGCCCAACTGCAACTGAGCTCTGCCACGGCAGACGAGGGAGAGCCATGCAGAACGAGAAGGACGTCCTCGGGGCGTACGACGAGGCCGAGCTCATCGAGCTGAGCGAGGCCGATGTCACCGGTGGAACGACGCCGGTCTCCGTCGCGGTCACGATCGCGGCGAGCGCCGCGTTCTGCCCGACGACCAAGTGCACCAGCGCCTGTTGACAACTGACCTCTGCCAGGGGTGGGGAAGGAAGACCATGCAGAACGAGAAGGACGTCCTCGGGGCGTACGACGAGGCCGAGCTCATCGAGCTGAGCGAGGCCGATGTCACCGGCGGTACCACGCCGGTCTCCGTCGCGGTGACGGTGGCGGCGAGCGTCGCCTTCTGCCCGACCACCAAGTGCACCAGCGCCTGCTGAGTGACCTGTAGGTCGGTGTAAGCGGGCGGGGCGGAATGGACCGACCCCCAAGCGTCCATTCCGCCCCGCCTTTGGGGGCACTTCACATCGCGTGCAGAAGGACAGCAATGAGATCTGCGATCAACCTCTACCCGGAGTTCGACGACACGGAGATCGGCGAGACGATCACGCCGCTCGCGCCCTTCGACGACCACGTCCTGGCCGTCGTCGCCGGTGCGCCGCGCGAGCCCGCGGCGGCGTCCGCCAGGCCCGCGGTCGTCCGGGAGTGGACGGACCGGCCGGAGGAGTACCCGTTCCAGCGCGTGATCCGGGCGATCGCCGCGGGCGCCGCCGACGGCGACCCGCTCGGCGCCTTCCCCGGCCTGTTCGCCGACCCGGGCGACGCGCTGCTCGAACTCCTCGGCAGGGTCGAGATCCGGGTCCGCGAGACCTGCACCCGCCCCCTCGTCGCCGCCGTCAACCACGCGCGCGAGCAGGGCGTCCTGCGCGGTCAGAGCCCCGAGGACCGCTACCGCCACTTCGTGGACGAGGCGGTCCGCACCTCGTTCACCACCGCGGGCGGCCTCAGCTTCCCGGTGCTGCGCGACCTCACCCCAGTGGTCCTGTCCTCCGCCGTCGACGCCGTCGTCGAACTGTGCGCCCGGGTCGTCGCCGACCGGCAGGCGCTGCGCGACACCTTCGGCATCGCCCCCGACGACCGCCTCCTCTCCTTCGGCGCCCCCGAGGGCGACACCCACCACCACGGCCGCGCCGTCTGCGTCCTCACCTTCGCCTCCGGCAGGCGCCTGGTGTACAAGCCGCGCGACGTGTCCTGCGAAGCCGCCTTCGTCCGGCTCGCCCGCGAACTCAACACCGCCTTCGGCACCCGGCTCGTCACCGCCGACGCGCTCGCCCGCGACGGCTACGGCTACGTCGAGCACATCGAGACCGAGGACGTCTCCGACATCTCCGAGCGGTTCATGCGCGACAGCGGCGAACTCGCCGCCGTCCTGTACGCGCTGAACGCCCGCGACATGCACTTCGAGAACATCCTGCCGACCCGCCGCGGTCCCGTCCCGGTCGACCTCGAGACCCTGCTCCACCCGGAACGGGTCCACGACGGGCCGGTCCCCGAGGCCGACGGCAACGCCTACACCACCATCGGGCAGTCCGTCTACGGCGTCGGCATCCTGCCCCTGGTGATGGCCGGCCGCAAGAAGGACCGGGGCGGCCACGTCGACCTCGGCTTCCTCGGCGGACCCGGGCGCGGCACCTCCCCGTTCAAGCAGATGACCTTCGACGCGCCCTTCACCGACCGCATCGGACTCGCCCTGCGCCCCCAGAGCGTCCAGGGCCGCAGGACCGTCGTCGGCGAGCGCACCGAGGAGGAGATCCTGCGCCTGGGCCGCGAGATGGCGGACGGCTTCACCCGGACCTACCGCGCGCTCCTCGCCGCCCCCGACACCTGGCGGGCGCTGCTGCGCACCACCGCCGAGGGCCTGCGCATCCGGTACGTCCACAACCCCACCGCGCTCTACTCCCAGATCCTGCGCATGACCACGGGACCCAGCGCCCTCGACGACCCGGCCACCTACCTCGCGCTCCTCAAACGCGTCGCCATCGCCAGCAAGACCTCGGCCCGCCCGCTGATCGTCTCCGAGCTGCGCCAGATGGCCGAGCGGGACGTGCCCTACTTCACCGTCAGCGCCACCGGCACCCGCATCTGCGACGGCGACGGCACCGAGACCGGCGCCGCACTCGGCCACTCCCCGCTGGACCTCGCCCTGGCCAAGGCGTCCCGCCTCGGCGAACGCGACCTCGTCCAGCAACTGCACCTCATCCGCTCCGCGTTCACCGCCCAGTTCCCGGACAACCACCTGGCGCCCGCCCGGGACACCGAACCCCCGGCGGCGCACGGCCGCACCGACACCGGGGAACGCGCCGAACTCCGCTCCCTGGCCCGCGAACTCTGCGACAACCTGGTCGAGACGGCGCTGCCCGACCGCTTCGCCCACCTGCCCAAGACCTGGATCGGACCCCTCGCCTCCGCGGAGGCCGACCGCCCCTGGCCGCCCGGCGTCCTCGGCTACGACCTCTACACCGGCCGCACCGGCATCGCCCTCACCCTCTGCGCCGCGGGACACGTCCTCGACGACGACCGCGCCCTCGACGCTGCCCGCCAGGTCTTCTCCGCCACCGCCGAGATCCTCGCCTCGCACCGCTACGAGTCCCGCAGCCTCCAGCAGGCCGGATACGGCGGCTACACCGGCATGGCCGGCATCCTCTTCAGCCTCTCCGCGGCCGGACGCCTCACCGGCGCCGACGACTGGGTCACCGCGGCCGGGGGAGCGGTGCCGCTGGTCCTCGACCAGATCCGCGCCGAACCCGCCGACAGCCTCCCGCTCGACATCATCAGCGGACTCGCCGGCGTCCTCAACTGCGTCACCGACATCGTCGGCCCCGACCGCCCCGACGACGCCGTCACCGAGATCGCGCTCCTGCTCGCCCGCCGCGTCCAGCAGGACGGGCCCTTCGCCCGCTCCGTCCTCGACCAGTCCGGGTTCGCCCACGGCATCAGCGGCGTCGTCCACGCCCTCGCCCGTGCCCACCCCCTGCTCCCCGCCGAGCACGCGAACGAGGTCCGCGGCGTCCTCGACGCCCTCGTCGCACGCCTCGACCGGTTCTTCGACCCCGAGCAGCGCAACTGGGCCTCCCGCGCCTCGGCCGACGGCACCTTCGCGACCGGCTGGTGCCACGGCTCCACCAGCATCGCCCTGGCCCTGTCGGCCTACGCCGACCTGCCCGGCGGCGCCGACGTCACCGCCCTGCGCGACCAGGCCGTCGACAACACCCTGCGCCTCGGCTTCGGCCGCAACCTGACCTGGTGCCACGGCGACCTCGGCAACCACGCCGCCCTGCGCCACATCGCGGGCCCCGGCGACACCCCGCTGCACACCGAGGTGCGCGCCCAGGAACGCCGCTGGCTCACCCCGGAGGTCCTCCGCCGCAAGACGGCCGACCCGGACAGCCGCTACGCCCACACCAACAGCCTCATGGTCGGCAGCGCGGGCCTGGCCCTGCACCTGCTGGGCCGCCTCGACCCCGAGCTGCGCCTGTGCCCGCTCACCCTCACCACGGGAGGGCGCTGACATGACGACCCCCCGGGGCGAGAAGATCCCCACGGCACGCCGGGTACCGACCGTCACCCAGGTCACGCAGACGGAGTGCGGCCTGTGCTCCTGCGTCGCCCTGCTGCGCTACTACGGGCGCGCGGAGGAGATCGGCAGCGCCCGCGAGGTCATGGAGGCGGGCCGCGACGGACTCTCCGCCGGACAGCTCGCGCAGTTCCTCGAGTCACGCGGCATGCGCGTCAAGCCGTACCGGGTCAGGAACGTGGCCGCCCTCGCCGACTTCACCTCGCCGGTGATCCTCTACTGGGAGAACTACCACTTCGTCGTCCTGGAGAGCTTCGACGGCCGCACCGCCGTCGTCATGGACCCCGCCGTCGGACGGCGCCGGATCAGCCGCGAGGAGCTGGAGAAGAGCTTCACCCAGATCGTCCTGGCCGCCGAACCGGGCGAGGACTTCGAACGCAGGCGGGCCAGGCCGTTCGCCGAGTGGCGCACGTTCCTGCTGCTCACCTCGGACGCCAAGAAGCGCATCGCCATGGTGGCGCTGCTCTCCCTCAGCGGGTACGCCACCGTCCTCGGCATCCCCGTCCTCACCCGCTGGTCCGTCGACCGGTACGCCCACTGGGACGGCATGAAGGACTCGGCGGTCCTGCTCGGCGCCGTGCTGGCCGCCGCCCTCTGCTACTACGTGCTGCATCTGACCCGGGTCGTCCTGCTCTCCTCGCTGATCGCCGTCCTCGGCAAGGACCTGATGAGCCAGACGTTCACCAGGCTCCTCAACCTGCCGTTCAAGTTCTTCACCACCCGGCCGCCGGGCGAACTCATCTACCGGCTCAACAGCGTCACCTCCGTCCGCGACCTGATCTCCTCCCGGATGGCCCAGGGCGTCCTCGACGTGGGCACCCTGCTCTGCGTCACCGTCTACCTGCTGGTCACCGAGTGGCGGCTCGGCCTGGTCGCCGTGGGCCTCTTCCTCCTCAACGCCCTCTACCTGATGCGGACCCGCTACCGGGTCACCGAGGCCGTCGACTCCGAGATCGCCTACCTCGCCAAGAGCCAGGGCACCCAGCTCGACGCCATCGTCTCCATCCCGGCGATCAAGATGGGCGGCTACGCCGAGGAGTTCCTGACCGGCTGGAACGAGACCTACGGCAACTCGCTCAACGCGATGAAGACCCGGATGCGCCTCCAGCAGGGCCGCATCGCCGGACTCTCCACCACCACCCAGATGTTCGGGCCGCTCGTCCTGCTGCTGTACAGCCTCTACCTGGTCGGCCACGGCGGCATCTCGCTCGGCGCCGCCGTCTCCGTCCAGGCGATCTCCGCCACCTACTTCTCCCTGGCCGGCTCGGTGTTCCAGACGTACACCTCCTTCAACGAGGTGTCCCGGTACGTCTCCAGGCTCTCGGAGATCTCCGAGGAGGAGGCCGAGCCGACCGGCGGCACCCGCACCGCGCCCGCCTCGTCCTCCATCACCCTCAAGAACGTCAGCTTCCGCTTCACCCGGCACAGCGACATGGTCGTCCGCGACGTCACCATGACGATCGGCGCGGGCGAACGCGTCGCCCTCGTCGGACCCTCCGGATCGGGCAAGAGCACCCTCGGCCGCATCATCTGCGGGCTCTACGGCGCCACCGAAGGGACCATCGAGTTCGGCGGCCACGACGTCGAGGAGTACGACAGGACCGCCCTGCGCCGCACCATCGGGTACATCCCGCAGGAGGTGCACATGCACAACCGCACCATCCTGGAGAACCTCACCCTCGGCAAGGACCTGTCCGAGAAGCATGTCCGCGAGTTCTGTGACCGCCTCGGCATCCTCGACTTCGTCGACGACCTGCCCATGGGGTTCAACACCCTCGTCTCCGACATGGGGGCGAACTTCTCGGGCGGCCAGCGCCAGCGCATCGCCATCGCCCGCGCCCTGCTGGGCAACCCGCGCATCCTCGTCATGGACGAGGCCACCGCCGCCCTCGACAACATCAACGAACGCCGGGTCATGCGCGTCATCTCCGAGATCGGGGCCACCCAGGTCGTCATCGCGCACCGCCTGGCCACCGTGAAGTCCGCCGACCGGATCTACGTCCTCGACAAGGGCACCATCACCGAGTCCGGCACCCACGAGGAACTCCTCGGCGAGGGCGAGCTGTACGCGAACCTGTACGGAGACGACCAGCGGGAGGAAACGCTGGTGGGGGGAGAACGAGCGTGACCGAGCCACGGGTTGCAGTCGCCGACTTCCTGCCCTTCTACACCGACCGCGTCCCCCGGCGCGCGGTCGCCGACCGGCTGTGCGAACCCCTCTCCCGGGTCGCCGCGCCCGAGCACGCGCGCGACATCACCGACCAGATCTGGGAAGACCTCGTCACCACCGTCGAGGGACACTCCCTGCGGGTGCTGATCGGGGAGTTCCACACCTTCCGCGAAGCCCGCGGACTGCCCATGTCCGCCGACAGCGACGAGGCGCTCCAGAAGTTCCGCCTGCACCTCGACGACCCGGGCAACTGCCGTGACCTGCTGGCCCGTTACGAGGTGCTGAGGCGGCGCCTCACCGTGGTCCTCGACCACTTCCTCGACGCCTACGACGACCTGTTCACCGCCTTCCACCAGGACCGCGCCCGGCTCGCCGCGGGCGGACTTCTCACCGACCCCGGTGACACCCTCGTCTCGCTGATCACCACGGGCGGCGACCCGCACAACGACAACCGGCGCGTCGTCGGCGTCGACCTCGCCGGGGGCGGACGCCTCGTCTTCAAGCCGCGCACCCTCGCCGCCGACGACTTCGTCCGCGACCTGTACGCCGCCGCCGCGCCCCACCTCGCGCACGGCCTCGACGGCTGCGTGCCGCTGTCGCTCACCGTCGGCGACCACGGCTGGCAGAGCTTCGTCACCCCCGGCGCCATGACCGAGCCCGACCAGCCCGCCCGGTACTTCTACCGATTCGGCGCCCTGTGCGCGCTGTTCGGCGCCATCGGGGCGTCCGACCTGCACGACGAGAACCTGCTCGCCGCGGGGGAGCACCCGTGCGTCATCGACACCGAGATGATGCTGCGCCCCGGTGCCGGGACCGGGACCGACTCGCTGGAGAACCGGCTCATCAACCACGTCGAGGTCTCCGTCGCCTCGACGATGCTGGTCCCCAACGTCCGCCCGGAGTCGCCGATCGACGTCATCATGGCGGGCGTCGGCGTCGGCGGCGAACAGGTCTCGGGCAAGCTGAAGCGGACCGTGATCGACGACGGCGGCACCGACGCCGTCCGCCTGCGCTGGGAACCCGTCGTCTACCGGCACAAGGAGAACGTGCCGCGGCTCGGCGAGGAGCGGCTGACCGCCGTCCGCCACTACCGCGACCTCGTCGCCGGGTACACCGACGCCCTGGCCGCGGTCCGGGAGCGGACGGCGATCGAGGCCGTCCTCGACCGCCACCCCGACCTGCCCGTGCGCTGCCTGATCCGCTCCACGATGGTCTACGGCCGCTTCCTCGACGCGGCCACCCAGCCGCGCTACCTGAGCGACCCGGCCGAGACCGGACGCCTGCTCGGGCTGCTGAAGCAGTTCCCCCGCCATCTCAGCGACGGGGCACGGGAGTTCGCCCGCGACGCGGAGCGCGCCGCCCTCGACACCGGCAACGTCCCCTACTTCACCGCGAGGGCCGGTTCCACCGAACTGGCCACCCACACCGCACGGCACGACGGCGCCCACCCCGCCTCACCCGCCGACTTCGCCCGCGCCGGGCTCGCGCTGCACGCCGGGCAGAGCGACACCTACCACCGGTTCGTGCTGGAGGAGTGCTTCGGCGAACTCGCCGCCGAGGCACCGCGGATCATGTCCTCCGCCAGTGTCTTCGCCACCGTCCCCGACACCACCGGCGGGTCGTGGTGGCCGCAGGTGGCCCGCGTCCTCGGGCAGACCCGCGTCACCCACCAGGGCGAACACGGCACCGAGTCCGGCTGGATCGGCGGCGTGGGACCCGACCGCGGGGTCCCCACCATCGTGCCGGGCAACTACCTCTCCTTCCACGACAACGGCGGCATCGTCACCTTCCTCGCCGCCGCCGCCCGCAGGGACCCGGACCTCGACGCCCCGCACCGCGACGCCGAACGCGGCCTGGACGCACTCCTCGGCGTCTACGACGAGGCGCTGCTGCTCGCCCCCGAGAGCGTCTTCACCGGGGCCGCCTCCCTGTTGCTCACCCGCCCCGACCGGCAGGACCGCGCCTGGACGGACCGGCTCCTGGAACGGCTCGCGGAGCGCCGGCGGGCCGACACCCTGGAGACCGACCTCGCCAACGGCCCCGCCGGACTCCTCATGGCCGTCCTGTCCCGGCTCGAAGCGGGCCAGGACCCGCTGATGGACCACGAACGGCTGGGCGCACTCCGCGACATGGTGCTGGCGCAGGCCGAGAACCCGTTGGACCGGGCCTGGTTCGACGTCGCCCACGGCGATCTCGGCATGCGCTGGGCCGTCTCCCGGATCGGCCGCCACTTCGGCCGGGACTCCCTGACCGGGGCGAGCGCGCGATGGCTCACCGAGCGCCTCGACGACCCCGCGCAGCCACCGGTGCCGGGATGGTGCAACGGCAGCGCGGGCCTGCTGCTGGCCGCCGCGGAGATCCTCGTGTCGGCGGGCGGGCCGGACACCGCCACCGGCCGCCGTCTCGCCCGACTCGCCGACCGGGCCACCTCGTTGCGCCCCGACGCCCCGGTGGACCTGTCGGTGTGCCACGGCTCCGCCGGGGTGATCCAGTCGCTGATCGCGGCGAGCACCCTGCTCGGCGACCCGTCCCTGCTCGACCGCGCGGCCGAGCACCGGATCCGGGTCGCACAAGTGGCCCGCGAACAGGGGTTTCACACCGGCTGTCCCGGGAGAACCTCGCTGCTGGGCTACATGTTCGGCTGGTCCGGCATCGGTCACACCGACCTGCTGCTGGACCAGGCACTCGAAGGCCGGACCCCGGCCTTCGTACCGGTCGCGCTGACGGCCTCCGGCCCCCCGGAGCAGGCGCCGACGCGACCGCGCGACGGGAATCGCCCCCACGGATGTCCCGCGAAGAACCACTGAGACAAGGAAGAACGAAAGATGAGCCAGAACAAGCAGAACGGCATGGCCCCCGCGTTTCCCCTCTTCATCGGGGCCGTGATCGCCGCCGTGGCCTTCAGCCAGGACAACCGGGGCGGCGCCGTGCTCGGACTGGTGGCAGGCGCCGTCATCTCCCTGATCGTCTCGGTACGCCGACGGAAGCGGTAAGGCGCGATGAAGTACTCGATCCTCCTGCCGGTGGTCCCGGCCCGCCCCGAACAGGCGGTCCTCTTCGCGAACCTCGTGCAGTGGACCGCGGCCGAACGCCTCTGGCAGGGGCAGTCGCTGGTCATGGACTCCCACCACCTGGCGACCTGGCTCGCCGGGATCGGGGTGCGCGTCCCGATGGGGTTCGGGGTGTCCCTGATGCCGATGCGGTCGCCCTACCAGGCGGCCTTCGAGGCACGCTCGGTCGCCCTGGCCACCGGCCACCCCGTGGTGGCCGGGTTCGGCCCGGGACCCACGTCGTTCCAGCGCGCCCTCCTCGGACGGCCCTACGCCCGTCCGCTGCGGGCCAGCCGGGAGTACGCGACGATCGTGCGCGCCCTGGTGTCGGGCGACGACGCCATGGTCGAGGGCGAGTACTTCTCGGTCGCCGCCCGGCTGCTGAAGCGTCCGGCACCCCCGGTGGAGGTGGGCCTCGGAGTGCTGCGGCCGAAGATGGCGGCCCTCGCGGGCGAGGTGGCCGACCGGGCCATCACCTGGCTGCTGCCCGCCGACCACCTCGGCGAGACCCTGATCCCGGCCGTGCGGGGCGCCGACCGCAAGCTGGAGAGCCCGGTGCGCGTCACGGCCATCGTGCCGCTCGCCGTCGAACGCGAGGGCCGCGACGCGACCGCCCTGGCCGAGGCGACCTGCGGCAACCACCTGAAGGCACCCCACTACCAGGACGCGCTGCGCCGGGCCGGTGTCACCGTCTCCGACCACGGCGACGCCGGGGACGCGGCCCGGGTCGTGGACGCGGGCGCCTTCCTCTACGGCAGCGTGGAACACCTGCACGACCGGCTCGCCGCGTTCGCCGCCGCCGGGGTGGACGAGGTCGTCCTCAACACCATGGGCGTCGCGCAGCTGCACGGGCCGAAGGCCGCGGCCGAGGACCTGCTGCAGATCCTCGGCGGCGCCGCGGACGCGGCGGGCGCCGGACCGTCCTGACGGCGGCCGGGCCCGGCGGCGTCCCCGCCCGGCCCGGCCCGCCCGACAGCGCGTCGCCCCACCCCTCGTACCCGCCCGACCTTCCCATGTCCTGATACCCGTTTGTCCGTCAGCAGAGAGGGCGACAGCCCATGTCCCGCACCGAGAACGTCGACGTCGTCGTGGTGGGAGGGGGCCCGGCCGGAGCCACCGCCGCGAGCCTGCTCGCCAAGGCCGGTCACAGCGTGCTCGTCCTGGAACGCGAGACCTTCCCCCGCTACCACATCGGCGAGTCCATGGTCTCCGGCATGGCCCCCCTCATGGAGGAGCTGGGCCTCATCGAGGAGCTGGACACCCGCTTCCGCCACAAGAGCGGGATCACCCTGCGCTGGGGCAGGGACCCCGAGCCCTGGCGCAGCGACTTCTCCGCCGCCTTCTCCGCCACCGGCAGCCACTTCACGCACGCCTGGCACGTCACCCGCAGCGAGTTCGACCAGCTCATGCTCGACAACGCGCGCAGGCTCGGCGCGTCGGTCCACGAGGCGGCCCAGGTCACCGACGTCCTCCAGGACGAGACCGGCCGGGTGACCGGGGTGACCTACACGCACGGGGGCGAGACCCACCGGGCCACCGCCCGCTTCGTGGTCGACGCCTCGGGCCAGGGCCGCACCCTGACCCGCCGGCTGACCCGCACCACCTGGCAGGAGGATCTGCGCAACGTCGCGGTGTGGACCTACTACGACTCCTTCACGCCCATCGCGGACCAGGACGACATCCTCGTCGAGGCCATCCAGGGCGGCGGCTGGGTGTGGGCGATCCCGCTCTCGGAGACCGAGCTGAGCCTCGGGTACGTGCTGGCGGCCGAGCAGCTCGCCGAGCGCACCCGGGACGGCCGCACCCAGCGCGACGTCTTCCTCGACTGCCTCCGGGAGAGCCACGTCGCACGCACGATGGTCGACCCGGAGGCACTCGGCGACCTGCGCACCACCCGCGACTGGTCCCACGTCTGCGACACCTTCCACGGACCCGGCTGGGTCGCCGTCGGCGACGCCGCCGCCTTCATCGACCCGCTCTTCTCCTCCGGCGTGTGGCTGGGCACCTCGGGCGCCTGGCTGGCCGCGCGGGCGATCGACGCCGCCCTCACCGACGGCGAGCGCGAGGGGCAGGCGCTGGAGCGGTTCGACGCCCTGTACCGCCAGTTGTTCAAGGACATCCTGGCCTACGTGCGCTTCTTCATGGACCCGACCCGGCTGCGCGAGGAGTACGAGGAGCGGGCACGGGAGATCGGCAACATGGTCACCCAGAGCTCACGCGTCGGGTTCGTCTCGATGATCTCGGGCGTCAACGCCGTCGCGGACGTCGTCGACTTCGACCCGATGAGCGTCGAGGACGTCGAGGACGTCCTGCAGGAGTGGGACGAGCGGACGGCCGCGGGCACGACCGACGGCGAACACGCGGACGCCCGCGAGGCGACGGTGTCCTAGCGCACGCCCGCACCGACCAGACCAGACCAGACCGGACCCTGAACCCGATCCCGGAACCCGGCGCCGCCCCACGCGGCGTACCGGCGGTTCCCTGTCGAAGGGAGAGACACGTCTTGCCCCCACACCTCCGGTTTCCCCCCACGGCGGCCGCGTCGGACTTCACCTGGCCGACCCCGCCCGACCGGCCCGCGCCCCGTCCCCGGAGCTGAGCCCGAGCACCGATCCGGTGTGCAATCCTGCGCATCCGCAGGGGAGTTGCACCCGAGCACCCGCCCCCGCGGCGGAGCCGCCCGGCACCCGACCCGCGACCCGGAGACGCTGTGACGACGGTCGCGGACCCGGGCGGAACCGGTCGGCCACGTGCGGAGCGCACCCGGCCGACCGGACCGGTCCCGGGCCGCCCGGGAGGGGCGTCCCGCTACCTCAGATCCACTGACGGCGCGTCGCCTGCACGCCCGCCGCGAAACGGCTGGAGACGCCGAGCCGCTCCATCAGCGCGGCCAGCTTCCGCCGCTCGGTGCGCACGCTGATCCCCAGGGTCCGCGCCACCATGCTGTCGGTGAGCCCCTCCGCCAGCAGCTCCAGCAGCCTGCGCTCCTGGGGCGTGATCTCGTCGGGCGCCGGTTCCCGCGCGTCGGACTCCTGCGGGAACCGGGTCGCGTGGTCCCAGTAGGCCTCGAACAGCGCCCGCATGGCCAGCACCACCGGCCGGTTCCTGAACAGCAGGGTCGCGCCGGTGCTCTGGCCGGGCAGCCCGGTGACGACGGCGGCCGTGGTGTCGACGACCAGCAGCCGCATCGGCAGCGAGGGCGTCGTGCGCACCTCGCAGTGGTGGTCGGCCATCCATCGGGCGTGCGACCGCGTCACGCGGTCGCGCATCACGCTGTCGATGTAGATCGACCGGAAGCGCACACCGCGGGCCAGCGCCCGCTCGTTGAGGGGCCGGGCGGTCTTCACCGACTCCTCGGTCAGCCCGCCCGCCGGGTGGAACGCGAGGCTCTCCTTCTCGCAGGACTCCGCCAGTTCCTCGAGCCGGGTGCGGATGTCGTCGATGTGGTGCAGCCGCTCGATCCCGTCGACCTGGGCCGACCTCCCGGCCGCCGCGTACTCCGCGGCGATCGCGTCGAGCACCGTCGTGTTGTGCTTGAACCGGTGCTCGCGCCAGGCGAGTTCCTCCTGCTCCCGTTCGAGCAGGACCCGCATCCCGCGCAGCGGGTCGACGGCTCGGAGCCCGCCGGGCGAGTGCTGGGACGGAGCGAGCAGTGACAGATCGACGAGCCGTTCTATGGCCGCCCGGACGCTGTCGTCGTCGCTGTCGGTGAGTCGGGCCAGCTCGCGCGCGTCCTGTTCGTTGTGGAACAGGAATGCGCGATACACCTGGAGTGTCTCTTGGTCAAGTGTCAGCACATCCGTCAAGATGTTTTCCCCCTGTGAGTCGCCCTGAGAACCAGTGCGCATGGATCGCATGCCCTCAAGCGGCTGTATAAGCCTGTGCGTTCTCGATGGCGCTCCTGTCAATAACCTTCATGATCGTCATGATAGCGACTGGGGTCGTCCGGCGTGTCTCCTGGACGCCGACCCCTCTCTTCCGCTCCACATCCTCCCTGCGTGCCCGCGGAGTTGGCCGAAATGTACCTCCGCCGTCACGAGCCGCCTCGGCGCCCGACGGCGGTTCATCCCGTCATGTCCTGGATGTATGTGGCAACAGGCTGCCCGGCAATTACCTGACAGTTCGACCATGCGGACAGGCGGGATACCCAAATGATTTCCTCTCTTCGGCCGCCGGTCCTGCTCGAACGAGGGCGAACCGGCCCCGGCGAAGGGGGGCGCCACAGGCTCGACACCTCCCACGACCGCCCGGACACACGAAACGGAGACGAGCCGTGTCATCTGGCCGTCGCGCCCGTCGTGGCCCCGTCGGACTGGCCGAGACCCATTGGGTCACCGGTCCCCGGCGCCGGCCCCGGACCGCGCGCCGACCCTGATCGCGCACCACGCGAACACCCGTGGACCCCGCGCCAGAGCGGCCCGGCCTTTATCACGGGCAAACTGAACAGATCGACATATTGAGGAATTGTGGGGGACAATTATGACCTCGATCAAAGGACGTTTCATCGTTCTGCAGAGACCCTTTCCCGCGAGAAAGGAGCAGTTGACGGACACGTGCTGTCCGCTCCCGCGGAAGGGTTAGGTGGCGCGATGCTGTTCAGAATTCTGGGACACCTCCGCGTGCAAGAGGCGGTCGAGGTCCGTTCGCCCACGCGGCGTGCGATTCTCACCGCCCTGCTCCTGCGCTCGGGGCACCCCATCGGAATGACGGAACTGGCCGAACTGCTCTGGGACGACCCGCCGTCGTCGGCCGGCGCGAACATCCGCAGCCACTTCACCGGACTGCGCCGTGACCTCGACCGAGCCATGCCCGGACTGAGCCACCGGATCAAGACCTGCCGCGGAATACGCAGCGGTTACCGGATCGAGGCCGGTCCCGAGGAGGTGGACCTGCCCACGTTCGTCCAGCAGTCCCGGCAGGGCAGCGCCTGCCTGGCGCGCGGCGAGGTCGACAGGGCCATCACCGTGCTGGAGGACGCGCTGGTCCTGTGGCGGGGACCGTTCGGCCAGGATCTGCCCATGACGCGCTGGTTCGACGCGCACGCCACGGGACTGCGCAACGGGCGCCTGGACACCTACGAGGACCTCTTCACGGCGCTGCTCATCGCGGGCAGGACCGAGATGCTCTCCTATCGCATCGAGACGGTCATCGCGGAGGCCCCGTACCGCCAGCGCCTGTGGGAACTCTTGGCCGCCGTGTACTGCGTCCAGGGCGACTCGGCGGGCGCGCTCAGCGTCCTGAAGCGGTGCCGGACGGTCCTCGTCGAGGACCTCGGCCTGGACGTGCCGCCGAGCGTCGAGGCGATCAGGGGCGCCGCCCTCACCTGGGACGGCGACGAGGCCCTGCGCCTGGTCGTCGGTGCCGCCGCCGCCCGGCCCCGGCCCCGGGTCGCGGGAGCCGTGGCGGGTCACGAGGCGGCCCGCCCCCTGCGCGCCGCACCGGCGCCCCGGCTCACCTTCCAGGAGCGGACCGGGTAGACGACCCGGGCCTCGGCCGGTCCCGCCCGGCGCCGTGCCCGCACGGGGAGGCGACCCCGCCCCGCCGTGCCCGCACGGGCGGTCCACC
>NZ_FMCI01000141.1 GCF_900091845.1 Streptomyces sp. SolWspMP-5a-2 | reverse complement strand
GACGGGCCCGCCGTCGGGTTGGTGCCGCCCATGCCGCCGGAGGCGGAGCTGAGGGCGGGGGAGGCCGCGTAGGCGGCCGGGCCCGCGAGCGCCGCGACGATCGCCGCCGCCACGGACGCGGCCAGCAGCCGGGCCCGGTGGCCGGAGCGGAACACCAGCAGTCCGGCGACCGCCAGGACCGTCAGCACGCCCACGCACGGCCAGAGCCAGGTGTTCCAGCCGTCGGCCCGGCGCAGCAGCACGACCGCCCAGCCGCCGGTGACCGCGAGGGCCGCGGGCAGCACCCACGTCCAGCGGGTGTCGGCGCCGCGGAACGCGCGCCACAGCATGACCCCGCCCGCGCCGGTGAGCGCCGCGATCCCGGGGGCGAGGGCGGTCGTGTAGTACGGGTGCATGGTGCCCTCGGCCATCGCGAAGGTCAGGTAGTGCAGCACCAGCCAGCCGCCCCACAGGATCAGCCCGGCCCGGGTGAGGTCGGTGCGCGGGGCCCGTCCGCACCGGACGAGCCCGGCGACGAGCGCGATGCCCGCGAAGGGGATCAGCCAGGAGATCTGGCCGCCGAGGATGTCGTTGAACATGCGGCCGATGCCCGCGGTGCCCGCGAACGTGCCGCCGCCTCCGCCTCCGCCTCCGCCTCCGCCGCCCCCGCCGCCGTTGCCCTCGCCGCCGAGGACGCGGCCGAGACCGTTGTAGCCCATGATCAGGTCCCAGGCCGAGCCGTCCGTCGAGCCGCCGATGTAGGGGCGGTCGTCGGCGGGGACCAGCGAGACCGCCGTCGCCCACCAGAAGCTGGAGACGGCCAGCGCGACCGCGGCGAGCGCCAGGTTGACGGCCTTCCTGCGCCAGCCGAGCCGGGAGGCGACCAGGTACACGGCGAAGACCGCGGGGAGCGCGATGTAGCCCTGGAGCATCTTGGTGTTGAAGGCGAGGCCGAAGCAGACAGCCGAGCCGATCAGCGGCAGCAGCCGGTCGTCCCGGGTGGCGCGCAGGGCGAGGGCCGCGCCGGAGACCATCAGCAGCACGAGGATCGTGTCGGGGTTGTTGTCCCGGTTGATCGCGACCGTGATGGGCGTCAGGGCGAGGACGAGCGCGGCGAGGGCCGCCGCCGCGTGCCCGAACGTCCGCTTCACCGAGGCGTGCAGGATCCAGATCGTGCCGAGCGCGGCCCCGACCTCGGGGACCATCATCTGCCAGGTGCCGAACCCGAGGATGCGGCAGGACAGACCCATGACCATCAGGGCGAACGGCGGCTTGTCGACGGTCAGGAAGTTCCCGGCGTCCAGCGAGCCGAAGAACCAGGCCTTCCAGCTCTGGGTGCCGCTGTAGACGGCGGCGCTGTAGAAGCTGTTGAGGCTGGAGCCGGAGAGGTTCCAGGAGTACAGGGCGGCCGCCAGGACCAGGATCGCGATCAGCGCGGGCAGCGACCAGCGCGGCGCGGTGTCCGCGGACTCGGCGGGCGGGGCGGGCGGGGCCGCCGCGGCCCGGTCGGGGGACACGTTCGGGTGGGGGAGTGGATCGGTGGCAGATGTCACCAGGGAACCGTGCATACGCGCCTTGGGTGACGGCTGTGCTCAGCCTGGGGGCAGCCTGTGGATGGGTGAGAGGTCGGTAATAGAGCCCGGGTGACCGGTGTACGCCTCCGCCGTTCCTGGGACATTCCTGGCGAAGTGGTCGGGAGACAGCCTTCCGGCCACGGGCCCGGCGGGACCGTCCGCGGGGCCGACGAACAGGGCAAGGAGCGTTCATGATGCGTACTCACCGGACGATCGCCGTCTCGCTGGCCGCCGTCGTGCTGTCGGGCGGCGCCGTCGCCGGGGCGGCACAGGCCGCGACGGCGGCGGGCAGCGCGCCGTCCGCGTGCCGTCCGGCCAACCACATCGCCCGGATCACCCCGGCGCCCGGCAGCGCCGGGCACCGCCACTACCGGGTCACCCTGACCGCGCCGCGCGGCTACGCCTCCTGCCGCCTCGCCGGGTCGCCGTCGGACGTGCGGTTCACCGAGCACGGCGCGCGGGTCGGCGTCAGCGCCGGGCGCTACGGCGACCAGCGGACCGTGGTCACCTTCGGCCCCGGCCACCCGGTGCACTTCGACATCCAGGTGCCCGACGGGCGCCGCGCCAGGCCCGCCGACCGGGCGTCGTTCACGCTGCGGGCGCCGGGCGGCGTGATCCCGGGCACGTCCGTCGCCACGGGCCGTCTCAAGGTCGCCGCGGGCACGGTCGTCGGACCGGTCGTGCGCGGCGCCTGATCCCCGGCCCGTCCCCGGCGCGCGGGCCCCGCGCCGGGAACGGGCCCCGATCGGTATGAAACGGTCGGAAACGGCTGAAATGCGGCAGTCAATCGGTAGACATCGGTAAAGACCGGCGAAAAACTCACCCGTTCGTACAACCCTTCGGGTGAACCGGCGAGTCAACCCGGCATGACTCACCAGACGTCCCGCCGCCGCAGAGGCCCGGCCGTCGCCGCCGTGCTCGGCGCCGGTCTTCTCATACCCTGCGTGGCCGCCGCGCCCGCGAGCGCCGCCGCCCCCGCCGTCAGCTGCACCTCCGCCAGGGCCGGGCTCGCCGCCAAGCTCCAGAAGGACATCACCGCCGCCCTCGCCGGGCGCAAGGGCACGGTCGCCGTCGGACTCCACGACCGCACCACCGACACCACCTGCTCGCTGCGCGCCACCAGCGCCTACGACTCCGCGAGCGTCGTCAAGGTCACCGTGCTGGCCGCCCTGCTGTGGGACGCCAAGAAGCACGGCCGGTACCTCACGGCCACCGAGAACACCCTGGCCAAGGCCATGATCACCCAGTCCGACAACGCCGCGACCAGCAAGCTCTGGAAGCAGCTCGGCATGACGAGGATCAAGGGGTTCCTGGCCGCCGCGGGCATGACCAGGACCCAGCCGGGCGCAGACGGCTACTGGGGCCTGACCCAGATCACGGTCACCGACGAGCAGAAGCTGCTCGGGCTGGTCAACGCCCCGAACGCGGTGCTGAGCGACAGCTCCCGCGCCTACGTCCTCAAGCTCATGGGCCAGGTCGTCGCCTCGCAGCGCTGGGGCACCCCCTACGGAGCCCCCGCCAAGGTCGCCTGGCACGTGAAGAACGGCTGGCTGTCGCGGGCCACCCTGGGCTGGCGGGTGCACAGCGTCGGCACCTTCACCGGCGGCGGCCACGACTACGCGATGACGGTCCTCACCCACGGCAACGCCACCATGGACTACGGCATCGCGACCGTGCAGGGCGTCGCCAAGGTCATCCACCGGGATCTGGCCGCGAGCTGACGCCCCGCGTACTCCCGCCCGTCACCCCACCGCCCTACGGTGACGCCCATGCGCCTGCGAACCGTACTCGCGTCCACCGCCGCGGCCCTGACGGCGGCCACCTGCCTGACCGCCGCCGGACCCGCCACCGCCGGACCCGCCACGGCCTCCGCCCACCGCGGCGGGTCCTGCTCGCCGTCCGTCACCCTCGACGGCTTCTCCGACGCGCTCGACAAGACGGAGTTCCACGGCACCTTCGTCGGGAACGTCTCCGCCCTCGCCGTGGACCGCGACGGCTCCCTCGCCGCCCTCTCCGACCGGTCCTCGCTCTTCGGCCTCGACGCCCGCACCCTCGCCCCGCGCTCGGTGATCGCGCTCGCCGACGAGCACGGCGCCGAGCTGGACTCCGAGGGGCTGGCCGTGGACCGCGACGGCACCCGCCTGGTCACCTCCGAGACGGAACCGTCCGTCCGCCGCTACAGCCGCGACGGCCGCGTCCTCGAACGCCTCCCGGTCCCCTCCGCCCTGCTGGTCGCCCCGGCCGGCCGCGCCACCGCCAACCTCACCTTCGAGGGCCTGACCCTGCTGCCGGGCGGGCACACCCTGCTGGCCGCCATGGAGTCCGCGATCAGCGGCGACAGCCCGGACATCGTCCGCTTCCAGACCTGGCGGCGCGCCCCCGGCGCCCCCTTCACGCCCGCCGCCCAGTACGGCTACCGCACCGACGCCGGGCTCGGCGTCCCCGAGGTCCAGGCCACCGGGGACGGCCGCCTGCTGGTCCTGGAGCGCGGCTTCACCGCGGGCGTCGGCAACACCGTCCGCCTCTACCTGGCCGACCCGCGCCGCGCCACCGACACCGGCGGCACCGAGAACCTCACCGGGCAGCGCGGGGTCCGCCTGATCACCAAGACCCTGCTCGCCGACCTCGCCGACTGCCCCTCCCTGGGCGCCACCGCCAAGCAGCCGCAGCCCAACCCGCTCCTCGACAACATCGAGGCGATGGCGGTCACCGGCCGTGACCACGGGACCCTGCGGACCCTGCTGGCCAGCGACGACAACCAGAACCCGGCCCAGACCACCCGCTTCTACCGGCTCCGGATCCGCCTCCCGCACTGAGCCGCCCCCGGGGTCCCACCACCCGGGCCGTCCGCCCGCCGTTTGTTGCGGCGGGATGAAATCCGCCCCCGCCGGCGTTAGCCCCTGCGGCGTACACGGCAGCAGAGGGAGGCACCCGCGTGGAAGCACAACGGGGATGGGCACGGCGACTGGCCGGATACGCCTGGCGGTATCCGAAGGACGTCGTCCTCGCTCTCGGCTCCTCGCTGGCGGGGATGGCGGTCCTGGCCGTCGTCCCGCTGATCACCAAAGTGATCATCGACGACGTCGTCGAGGACCACACCCGGTCCATGGCGCCGTGGGCCGGGGCGCTGCTCGCCGCCGCCGCCGTCGTGTACGTCCTCACGTACATCCGCCGCTACTACGGCGGGCGGCTCGCCCTGGACGTCCAGCACGACCTGCGCACCGAGATGTTCACGACGATCACCCGGCTCGACGGCCGCCGTCAGGACGAGCTGTCCACCGGGCAGGTCGTCGGCCGCGCCACCAGCGACCTCCAGCTGATCCAGGGCCTGCTGTTCATGCTCCCGATGACCATCGGGAACCTCCTGCTGTTCATGATCTCGCTGGGCATCATGGCGTGGCTCTCCCCGCCGCTCACCCTGGTCGCCCTCGCGGTCGCGCCCGCGCTGTGGTGGATCGCCCGCCGCAGCCGCTCCCGGCTGCACCCCGCCACCTGGTACGCGCAGGCCCAGGCCGCCGCCGTCGCGGGCGTCGTGGACGGCGCCGTCAGCGGCGTCCGCGTGGTCAAGGGGTTCGGGCAGGAGGAGCAGGAGACCGGCAAGCTGCGCGAGGTCAGCAGGCGGCTGTTCGCCGGGCGGCTGCGCACCATCCGGCTCAACTCCCGCTACACCCCCGCCCTCCAGGCCGTGCCCGCCTTCGGGCAGGTCGCCATGCTCGCGTTCGGCGGCTGGCTCGCGGTGCGCGGCCACATCACGCTCGGCACGTTCGTCGCCTTCTCCACCTACCTCGCCCAGCTCGTCGGGCCGGTGCGGATGCTCGCCATGGTCCTCACCGTCGGCCAGCAGGCCAGGGCCAGCACCGAGCGCGTCCTCGAACTGATCGACACCGAGCCGTCGATGAGCGACGGCACGAAGACGCTCCCCGCCGACGCGCCCGCCACCGTCGAGTTCGACGACGTCTCCTTCGGCTACGCGGAAGGCCGTCCGGTGCTGTCCGGCCTCAGCTTCGAGATCGGCGCGGGCGAGACCCTCGCCGTCGTCGGCTCCTCCGGCTCGGGCAAGTCCACCGTCTCCCTGCTGCTGCCCCGCTTCTACGACGTCGGCCACGGCGCCGTCCTGGTCGGCGGGCACGACGTCCGCGAGCTGACCCTCGCCTCGCTGCGGTCCGCGATCGGGCTGGTCCCCGAGGACTCCTTCCTCTTCTCCGAGACCGTCCGCGACAACATCGCCTACGGCCGCCCCGACGCCACCGACGACCAGATACGCGAGGCGGCCCGCGCCGCCCAGGCCGACGGCTTCATCAGCGAGCTGCCCGACGGCTACGCCACCAAGGTCGGCGAACACGGACTGACCCTCTCCGGCGGCCAGCGCCAGCGCGTCGCCCTGGCCCGCGCGATCCTCGCCGACCCCCGGCTGCTCGTCCTGGACGACGCCACCTCCGCCGTCGACGCCCGCGTCGAGCACGAGATCCATGAAGCCCTCAAACAGGTCATGCGGGGCCGCACCACCCTGCTGATCGCGCACCGCCGCTCCACCCTCGCCCTCGCCGACCGCATCGCCGTCCTGGACCGGGGCGCGCTCGCCGACATCGGCACCCACGAGGAGCTGCAGGCCCGCTCCGCGCTCTACCGGCGGCTGCTCACCGACCCCGACGAACCGGGCGGCGTCTCCCCCGGCCGCCCCCGGCCCGCCGCCCGCCCGGAGGACACCTCCGTCCGCGACGAGCTGGACGCCGCCTTCGATGCCGAACGCGGGGTCACCCCCCGCCTGTGGAGCGGCGACCGCGCCCCCAAGGACACCGCCCTGTCCGGCACGCCCGCCACCCCGGGACTGCTCGCCCAGGTCGACGCGCTGCCCCCGGCCACCGACACCCCCGGCATCGACGAGGGCCGCGCGGTGCGCGCCGAGGACTCCTACGGCCTGCGCCGCCTGCTCTCCGGCTTCCGCCTCCCGCTGCTGGTCAGCCTCGCCCTGGTGGCCGTCGACGCCGGGATGGGGCTGCTGCTGCCGGTGCTGATCCGGCACGGCATCGACCAGGGCGTCACCGCGGCGGCGCTCGGCGCGGTCTGGGCCGCCGCGCTGCTCGGCCTGGTCGCCGTCCTCGTCCAGTGGGCGGCGCAGATCGGCGAGACCCGGATGACCGGCCGCACCGGCGAGCGCGTCCTCTACGCGCTGCGCCTGAAGATCTTCGCGCAGCTCCAGCGGCTCGGCCTCGACTACTACGAGCGCGAGCTGACCGGCCGGATCATGACCCGGATGACCACCGACGTCGACGCCCTGTCGACGTTCCTGCAGACCGGTCTGGTCACCGCGTTCGTCTCCGTCGTCACCTTCTTCGGGATCATGGTCGCCCTGCTGGTGATCGACGTGCAGCTCGCGCTGGTCGTCTTCGCGACGCTGCCGCCGCTGATCGTGGCGACCTGGTTCTTCCGCCGGGCCAGCGTGAAGGCGTACGAACTCGCCCGCGAGCGCGTCTCGGTGGTCAACGCCGACCTCCAGGAGTCGGTGGCCGGACTGCGCATCGTGCAGGCCTTCGGACGCGAGCGGGACGGCGGCGCCCGGTTCGCCGAGCGCAGCGACAGCTACCGGCAGGCCCGCATCCGCGGCCAGTGGCTCATCTCGGTCTACTTCCCGTTCGTCCAGCTCCTGTCGTCGGTCGCGGCGGCGGCCGTCCTGGTCACCGGCGCGGGCCGGGTCGACGACGCCACCCTCACCACCGGCGCGCTGGTCGCCTACCTGCTCTACATCGACCTGTTCTTCGCGCCCGTCCAGCAGCTCTCCCAGGTCTTCGACGGCTACCAGCAGGCCACCGTCTCGCTGGGCCGCATCCAGGAACTCCTGCGGGAGCCCACCTCCACCGGCACCGCCGACGAACCCCTCGACGTCCTCTCGCTCCGCGGCGACATCGCCTTCGAGGACGTGCGCTTCGCGTACGGCACGGACGAGGAGGCCATCAGCGGCGTCGACCTGCGGATACCGGCCGGGCAGACCGTCGCGTTCGTCGGCGAGACCGGCGCGGGCAAGTCGACGGTGGTCAAGCTCGTCGCCCGCTTCTACGACCCGACGGGCGGCCGGGTCACCGTCGACGGCACCGATCTGCGCGCCCTCGACCTCACCTCCTACCGGCACCGGCTCGGCGTCGTCCCGCAGGAGGCGTACCTCTTCCAGGGCACCGTCCGCGACGCCATCGCCTACGGCCGCCCGGACGCCACCGACGCCCAGGTGGAGGCGGCGGCCAGGGCGGTCGGCGCGCACGAGATGATCGCCACCCTCGACGGCGGCTACCTGCACGAGGTCGCCGAGCGCGGCCGCAACCTCTCGGCCGGACAGCGGCAGCTCATCGCGCTGGCCCGCGCCGAACTCGTCGACCCGGACGTCCTGCTCCTCGACGAGGCGACGGCCGCCCTCGACCTCGCCACCGAGGCGCTGGTCAACCAGGCCACGGACCGGCTCGCGGGCCGCAGGACCACCCTGGTGGTGGCGCACCGGCTGACCACGGCGGCACGCGCCGACCGGATCGTCGTCATGGACCGCGGCCGGGTCGCGGAGGACGGCACGCACGCCGAACTCCTCGCCCGCGAGGGCCGGTACGCGCGGCTGTGGCGGACCTTCGCGGGCAGCTCCGACGACGAGCCGGGCGAGCCGGTGCTGGCGCCCCAGCTCCCCTGACCGCCGGCCCGCCGGACACCGGGAGGGCAACCCTGCGCGGACCTCAGGCGTCCGTACATCAGTACGGACGAGGCACGGGAGGTCCGCGCCGGGGCGCGGCCTCGGCGCGCGGGACGAAGGGAGCACCGGTGGACAGCGGCGGGGCACGACAGCGGCTCGCACCGGGGCGGGCCCGCGCGGTCCTGTCGTCCGTCCGCGGGGCGGTACCGCGCGGGCCCGCCCTGTGCCTCGCGCTGCTGGCCGCGGTCGGCACCCTCACGGCCGCGGCGCCGCCGACGGCCGTGCCGAGCGCCCTGTGCGCCGGGCGCGAGGTGCGGCGGCTGCCGTTCTCCACCGGCACCGTGCACGTCCACAAGCGCGACGGCTACGTCTGCGCCGTCACCCTCCCGGCCCGCGCGAACGGGGCCAGGCGCACCATGTCGGTCAGCGTCCAGGCGCGCGGCAACCGGCCCGTCACCGACACCGGCTGGTACACCCACCACGCGGGACCGGTCACCGTGCACGCCGGGCGCCGCTGCGTCCGGATCGAGGGCCGGGTCGGCGGCGGGACGGTCAGCTCCGGGTGGATCCTCTGCTGACCCACGGGTTCCGCACAGCCAATTCATGAACTCCCCTGGTGCCGGGACCGGTTGCTCGGTTAGCTTCCGGCGGACATCTGTACCGAACAGGGGAGGGTGCATGCGCAAGGCGCTCAGATGGCTGCTGACGCTCACCGTGCTCATGGGCACGCTGGGCAGCACGGCCGGGGCGGCCACCGCCGCCGGGCCGCGGGCCACCGGGACGGCCGGCACCGGCGGGGTCACCGACACCGCCGACATCAAGGACAGGCTGCTCGCCGTACCGGGGATGAGCCTGATCGAGGAGAAGCCGTACCCGGGGTACCGGTTCTTCGTCCTCGGCTTCACCCAGCCGGTCGACCACCGGCACCCGTCCAAGGGAACGTTCCAGCAGCGGATCACCGTGCTGCACAAGGACGTCAGCAGGCCGACGGTCTTCTACACCGGCGGCTACAACGTCTCCACCACGCCGAGCAGGCGCGAGCCGACCCAGATCGTCGACGGCAACCAGGTCTCCCTGGAGTACCGCTACTTCACGCCGTCCCGGCCCGAACCGGCCGACTGGTCCAAGCTCGACATCCGGCAGGCCGCCGACGACCAGCACCGCGTCTTCACCGCGCTGAAGAAGATCTACCCGGCCAACTGGCTGGCCACCGGCGGCTCGAAGGGCGGCATGACCGCCACCTACTACGAGCGCTTCCACCCCGGTGACATGGACGGCGTCGTCGCGTACGTCGCCCCCAACGACGTCGTCAACGACGAGGACTCCGCCTACGACCGCTTCTTCGCCCGGGTCGGCACCAAGGAGTGCCGCGACCGGCTGAACGCCGTCCAGCGCGAGGCCCTGGTGCGCCGCGGACCGCTGGAGCGGAAGTACGCGGCGTACGCGGCCGACAACGGCTACACCTTCGCCACCATCGGCGGCCTCGACCGGGCCTACGAGGCCGTCGTCCTCGACTACGTCTGGGGCTTCTGGCAGTACAGCCTGGTCTCCGACTGCGCCACCGTCCCGGCCGACGCGAAGAACGCCAGTGACGACGACATCTGGAACTCCGTCGACACCATCTCCGGGTTCTCCTTCTACACCGACCAGGGCCTGTCCCCGTACACGCCGTACTACTACCAGGCCGGCACCCAGCTCGGGGCGCCGACCATCCACTTCCCGTACATCGAGAGGAAGTACGTCCGCTACGGCTACCAGCCGCCGCGCAACTTCGTGCCCCGGTCCATCCCGATGCGGTTCCAGCCGCACGCGATGCGCGACATCGACACCTGGGTGCGCCACCACGCCCGGAACATGCTGTTCGTGTACGGGCAGAACGACCCGTGGGGCGCCGAGCGGTTCCGCCTCGGCAAGGGCGCCGAGGACTCCTACGTCCTCACCGCGCCCGGCATGAACCACGGCGCGAACGTCGCCGGACTCGCCGCCGACGAGAAGGCGATGGCCACCGCCCGCATCCTGGACTGGGCCGGGGTGGCACCCGCCGCCGCGACCGCCCGGCCCGCCCCGCTGGCGCCGTACGACGCCCGGCTCGACGTCAGGGACGTGGAGCGCGAGCCCGCGCTGCGCCCCTGACCGCACCGCACCGCACCGCGCCCCGGCCGCCGACAGCGGCCGGGGCGCGGCCGTTCACGCCGTCGGACGGTCCCCGTACGTCAGCCCGTAGCCGAGCGGACGCAGCTCCCTCGACGGGTCGTCGGCGGCCGGGACCGGGACCGGCAGCCGTCCCCTGGGCCCGACCCGCCCGGCGATCACCCGGGCCGCAGCCCGCAGTTCGACGTCGGTCCAGGAGTAGGTGGCGAGCACCGCCGGGACGCCGGGGAGGTGGGCGAGGTCGTAGGGGTTGCGGATCGCCACCGCCACGACCGGCTTCCCGGTCGCGGTGAGCCGTTCGACCAGGGTCCTCTGCGGACTGTCCGCCGTCAGGTCACAGGTGCCGACGACGATCGCGTCCACGTCCCGCGCGGCCGCCACCGCCTCCGCGATCACGGCCGGTGACGGCGCGGTCCCGGTCGGGCGGGCGGTCGCGGTGAAGCCCAGTCCGGTCAGGGCCGCCGCGAGCACGGAGGTCGGCGGGCCGGTGGTGCCGGACGGGGAGGCCGGGTCGGCGCCCGCCACCAGGAGCCGGGGCCGGGTGCGCGGCGAAAGCGGCAGCAGACCGCCCTCGTTGGCCAGCAGGGTCGTGGTCCGCTCGGCCATCCGGTCGGCGCTCGCCCGGTGCGCCCGGACGCCGACGACCAGGTCCACCTCGTCCTCGTCGACGTACGGCTCCTCGAACAGGCCGAGGCTGGACTTCAGGCGCAGGATCCGCAGCACCGACGCGTCGATCCGCTCCTCCGTCAGCTCGCCCTCCTCGACGGCCTGCAGGACGGCGTTCCAGGCGACCTGCAGGGAGGGCGGGTTGAGGAGCTGGTCGACACCGGCCTTCAGGGCGAGCACCGGGACCCGGTCGTCGCCGTACTTGGTGCGCACGCCCGCCATGCCGAGCGCGTCGGTGACCACCAGCCCGTCGTAGCCGAGTTCGCCGCGGAGCACGCCGGTGACGATCGGGTGGGAGAGGGTGGCGGGGTCGCCCGAGCCGTCGAGGGCGGGGACCATCAGATGCCCCGTCATGATCGAGTCGACGCCCGCCCGGATCGCGGCCCGGAACGGGACCGCGTCCAGCGACGACCACAGGGCGCGGCTGTGCGTGATGACGGGGAACCCGGTGTGGCTGTCCACGGCCGTGTCGCCGTGCCCGGGGAAGTGCTTGGCGGTCGCCGCGACGGACGACCGCCGGTACCCGGCGATCCCGGCGGCGACCAGCGCGGCGACGGCGTCCGGGTCGGAGCCGTAGGAGCGGACCCCGATGACCGGGTTGGCCGGGTTGACGTTCACGTCGGCGACCGGCGCGTAGTCCTGGCGGATGCCGAGGGCGCGCAGCTCACGGCCGGAGATCCGGCCCAGGGCGCGGGCGTCGTCGCGGGAGCGGCCCGCGCCGATCGCCATCGCGCCGGGCAGCAGGGTCGCGGGCGCCCCGACCCGGCAGACGGCGCCGTGCTCCTGGTCGGTGGAGATCAGCACGGGCAGTCCGCGCGGCCGGGCGAGGGAGGCCCGCTGGATGCCGTTGGAGAGGGCGGCGATCTGGTGCGGGTCGCGGGTGTTGTGCGCCCAGGTGAAGTAGATGATGCCGCCGACGTGGTACTCGGCGATCAGCTCGGCGGCGTTGCGGACGCCGATCTCCGCGCGGTTGGCGTCGGCGTCGGCCGGGTCGGGGGCGGTGGCGGAGTGGCCGTAGACCCGCATGACGAACAGCTGGCCGACCTTCTCGGGCAGGGTCATGCGGTCGACGAGGGACCGGAGCCCGCGTTCGGCGGCGTGGCCGGTGCCGGTGGCCGCGAGGGACGCGGTGGCGCCCAGCGTCGCGGCGAGGACGGTACGTCTGGAGGGCACGTGCGCTCCTTCCGGAGGTGATCCGCTGAAGGAAACTTCCGTGCGTTCAGCAGTAACCGGGAAGTTTCCGCCAGTCAAGGGAGTGCGCACGGTACCCAGTGGGGGGCCGCCACCGGCGCCGTTGCCCGGGGGCACGCCGATGGCGGCATACCGCCGGCCCCGGCAGGGCCCAGCGACCGGTCGGCGGAGCGGCCGACCCCACGCAGGGGTGCCCCGCCGCGGACGGCCACGGGTGAGAGGGGAGGGTTTTCACGGGGAGGGGCGAACCCGGGTGGGGGCCGGGGTGAGCGTGGGGGCCGGGGGTGAACCCGGCTCGCTGGTGGCCGGGGCGGGGCGGGCCCGGGGGCCTGTCGCGTGCCGCGTCGGTGTGGGCCGGGGTTGGGGGCGGCGGGGTCAGGGCTGGGGCAGGGTCGTCCAGTGGGCGCGCAGCACGCGTACCGTCTCCGCGATCGCCGGACGCCTCGCCGCGCCCGCGCGCCACACCGCGTACAGCCGCCGCACCGGCGTCGGTTCGAGCCGCACCTCCGCGACCCCGGGCGGCAGCGGCCCCCGCCCGAGCCGCGGCATCAGGGAGATGCCGAGCCCCGCGGCGACCAGCGCGACCTGGGTGGGGTTCTCGTCGGCCTGGTGGACGACGTCCGGTTCGTGCCCGGCGGCCCGCAGGGTCCGCAGCAGCCAGTCGTGGCAGACCCGGCCGGGCGGCTGGCACACCCACCGCTGCCCGCCCAGGTCCTCCCGCCGCACCGGACCCCGCCCGGCGAAGGCGTGCCCCTCGGGCACCAGCAGCGTGCAGGGGTCGTCGCCGATCACCGCCTGTTCGACCCCCGCCGGTGTGGGCAGCGGCGCGATGTCCCAGTCGTGGGCGACCGCGAGGTCCACCGCGCCCCGCGCCACCAGATCGACGGAGAGGTGCGGGTCGACCTCGGTGAGGCGGGCGTCCAGGTCGGGGTGGCGGGCCGCGAGGTCGGCGAGGACGCCGGGCAGCAGACCGCGCGCGCTGGACGGGAACGCGGCGATGGTCAGCCGCCCGGACGGCACCCCGCGCCGCTCCTCGAGGCGCGTCTCCGCCTGCTCCATGATCGCCATCAACTCCTGCGCCGCCGAGACGAGTTGACGGGCCTCCGGGGTGAGCCGCACCCCGCGCCCGGCGCGTTCGAGCAGGACGGTCCTGGTCTCCCGCTCCAGCTTGGTGATCTGCTGGGAGACGGCGGACGGCGTGAACCCGAGCGCGGTGGCGGCGGCGCCGACGGTGCCGTGCACCGAGACGGCGTGCAGGGCCCGCAGGCGGTGGAGATCCAGCATCAGGGTCCCGATTCTTCAGTGTCGCTACATCCGACCGTGCAGCAATCATCGCTGGTGCTACACGGTCGCGGGACGTGATCCTCGACGCATGCGACCCGCACATGTGGCCCTCGCCGTCCTCGTGACGGCCGTCTGGGGCGTCAACTTCACCGTCATCGAGGTCGGCCTCGGCCACTTCCCGCCGCTGCTCTTCTCGGCCCTGCGCTTCCTGGTCGCGGCCCTGCCCGCGGTCTTCTTCGTGGGGCGCCCGACGGTGGCCTGGAAGTGGATCCTGTCGGTCGGGGCGGCCCTCGGGGTGGCCAAGTTCGGGCTGCTCTTCGTCGGGATGAGCGCGGGCATGCCGGCCGGCCTCTCCTCGCTGGTGCTCCAGATCCAGGCGGTGTTCACGGCCGCCGTCGCGTTCGCGGTGCTCGGCGAGCGCCCCTCCCGGGTCCGACTCGCCGGGATGCTGGTGGCGCTGGCCGGGATCGGCGTGGCCGCCGTCGACGAGGGCGCCTCGGGACCGCTCGGCGCCTTCGCCCTGGTGGTCGCCGCGGCGGCCTGCTGGGGCGTCTCGAACGTGCTGACCCGCAGGGCCGCCCCGCCGGACGCCCTCAACTTCATGGTCTGGGTCAGCACGGTCCCGGTCCTGCCGCTGCTGGCGCTCTCCCTCCTGGTGGAGGGTCAGGACCGGGACCGCGCCGCGCTGGCCGCCCTCGACTGGCAGGGCGCGGGCACGGTCGTCTACGTGGCGTGGGTGACGACGGTCTTCGGCTTCGGGGCGTGGGGGTGGCTGCTGCGCCGCCACCCGGCGTCCACCGTCGCCCCGTTCTCGCTGCTGGTCCCGGTCTTCGGGATGTCGTCGGCTGCGCTGTTCCTCGGCGAGGACGTGACCCCGCTGCGGTGGTGCGCGGCGGCCCTGCTGGTGGGCGGGGTGGCGGTGGCCTCCCTCTCCCCGGGGAGCCGGACGCCCGCCGCGCTGCTCACGCCGACTCGGTGAGGAGCCTCGACAGCAGGTCGCGCCCCGCCGTCAGCAGTTCCGGCAGCGGGGCCGCGTCCTCGTACCAGCGCTTCTCGTACTCCCAGCACAGCCAGCCGTCCCAGCCGTGCCGGGACAGCACCTCCACGACCTCGGCGAGCGGCAGCACGCCCGCGCCCAGCGCCAGCGGGGTCCGGTCGCCGGCCGACGCGATGTCCTTGACCTGCACGTAGCCGAGGAACGGCGCGAGCGCCGCGTACGACTCCGCGGGCTGCTCGCCCGCCAGCCAGGTGTGCATGACGTCCCAGAGCGCGCCCGCGCTGCGGTGCCCGACCCGGCCCAGGACGCGGATCGCGTCGGCGCCCGCCGGATGCGAGTCGTGGGTCTCCAGCAGGACCCGGACGCCGTGGTCGGCGGCGTACTCGGCGGCGGTGCCCAGGCGCCGGGCGGCGGTCGCGTCCGCCTCGCCCGCGCTCCGGCCCTCGCCCGCGCCGGGGAAGACCCGCACATGGCGGGCGCCGAGGTCGGCGGCGAGGTCGACGAGTCGGCGGATCTCCTCGATCACCGGTCCGTCCTCGCCCGGCGCGGCCACCCGCGGGTACCCGGCGACGCCCAGGACCTCGATCCCGGCGTCCGCGAACCGGCGGGCCGCGTCCTTCCTGCGGGCGAGGTCGAGGCCGGGGTGGACCGGCTCCTCCGGGTGGGCGCGCAGTTCGACGCCGTGGTAGCCGTGGTCGGTCGCGAGCCGGATCACGTCCGGGACGGGCAGGGCCGGGACACCGAGGGTGGAGAAGGCCAGTTTCATGATTCCCACTGTCACTCGCGGGCGCGGTGCAGGTCCAGGCGCCAGTCCTGGCCGTTCAGGTCCTTTCCGAACGAGCGGTGCGGTTTCTCCGCCGCGAGCGCGAACCCGTGCCGCAGGTAGAGGCGGCGGGCGGCGGTCAGGATGTCGTTGGTCCACAGCACGACGTCCCGGTACCCGGCCCCGCGCGCGAAGCCGACGACCGCCCCGACCAGCCGGTCCCCGACGCCGAGCCCGCGCGCCTCGGGCTCGACCAGCAGCAGCCGCAGCCGGGCGCTGCCGGGAGCCTCGTCGCGCACGCACATCACGCACCCCACCGGGCGGCCGTCAAGCTCGGCGATCCACACCCGCTCCAGGTGCGGGTCGTGGTCCTCGCCGAAGTCGGCGACGATCCGCGCGACGAGGCCCTCGTAGTCGGCGTTGAACCCGTACTCGGCCGCGTACAGGGCCGCGTTGCGCTGCACGATCCAGCCCAGGTCGCCGGGGCGCGGCTCGCGCAGCACGACGTCCTCGGGGCGCGGCGGGCGGCCGTCGGAGAGGATCTCGCGGACGGTGCGCAGTGCCTCGGCGAGCCGGGTCCTGTCGGCGGCGCCGACCCCGCCGAGCAGCGCGCCGACGGACCGGTCGGCCCGCTCGGCGAGCAGCGCGGCGGTCTCCCGGCCGCGCCCGGTGAGGGTGACGCGGCGCCGTCTGGGGTCGGTCTCGGACGGCGACCGCTCGACCAGCCCGTCCTCCTCGAACTTGTTGAGGATGCGGCTCAGGTACCCGGCGTCCAGGGAGAGCTGGGCGCGCAGGTCGGCGGCGTCGGTGCGCGGGGCGTGCGCGAGTTCGTACAGCACCCGGGACTCGGTGAGGGTGAACGGCGCGTAGAGGTGACGGCTGTAGTCGAGCGCGCCGATGACGTTCGTGTAGAAGCGGTTGAAGGCGCGGACGTCCTGGACGGTCATGATGCGGCCCCGCGGTCCGGAGGAAACCTCTGACCCAGTCAGAGATGCTGCGGATTCCGAGGGTAGGACGAGAGGCGCCGCCCGTCCATGCCCGTGACGCCCCCGGCCCCCCCGGGCGAGTGCGCCGTCCGTCCATGTCCGTGACGCCCCCGGCCCCGGGCGAGTGCGCCGTCCGTTCATGCCCGGGGAGCCTCGGCGCCCCGGGTCAGTCGGCCGCGGGCCGGTAGACGCAGACCTGCGCGCCGGTCTTCGCGGTGGTCGCCGAGACCAGCTCGAACGGGCGCCGCGCCCCGTCCGCCGGGAAGACCGACTTGCCGCCGCCGAGCAGCACCGGCATCACGATCAGCCGCAGCTCGTCGACGAGCCCTTCCGCGAGCAGGGCCCGCACCAGCGTGGGGCTGCCCATCATCGCGAGGTCGCCGTCCCCGTCCGCGCGCAGCTCCCGGATCCGGGCGATCGCCTCGCGGCCCGGGATGCGCGTGGTGTCGCCCCAGGTCAGCTCGGCGTCCCCGAGGGTGTCCGAGACGACGTACTTCGGCAGCCCGTTCAGCAGATCGGCGAACGGGTCACCGGCCCGCTCGGGCCACGCCTTCGCCATCGTCAGATAGGTGCGGCGGCCGTACAGCAGCGCGGCGGCCCGCTGGAGGCCCTCGGCGAACGCCCCGCCCACGACCTCCGGGTCGAAGTACGGATGCGACCAGCCGCCGTGCGCGAACCCGCCGTCCGTGTCCTCCTGCGGACCCCCGGGCGCCTGCACGACCCCGTCGAGACTCATGAACTCGCTCACCACGACCCGCATGCCGACCCACTCCTCGTCGTTCCGCGCCCCGGTGGACGCTCACCCACTGCAGACCGATGGTCGTACGAAAAGTCATCGCCGTGACGGCGGACACCCGCAGGGGACAGGGAAGTCACCCCAGGGTGGACAAGGATTAGGCGGTCCCCGGGGCGCCTGTGGCTCAATGGCCGCGGTGCGACCGAGAGGGGCGGCGGCGATGGCGGGCGAGGACCGGCCGGTGCGGGGGAGGCGGCCCCCGGGGACCGGCCGCCGACGCGGGAGCGGCACCGCCCGGACCGCGCCGACGGGCCGCCCCCGGGTGCGGCGGAGGGCCCCGGCGTGACCGGCGGACAGGACGGGCCGCCGCGCTGCCGCGTCCTCTGGCACCGCGGCTGGGGCGTCTGCGCCGCGCTGCTCGGGACGGTGCTGCTGGTCGCCGCCGGGGTCGGACTTGCCGTGGTGCCCGCGTCGGTCGCCGAGGAGCGCGCCTTCCGCACCGCGCTGCCCTGCACCCTCGCGGCCGGGGACGACTGCCTGCGCCCGGTGACCGCCACGGTCAGCGGCACCGAGATCCGCGACCACCCCAAGAACCCCCGCTACGACCTGCACCTCACCGGGGCACGGGCGGCGCCCCGCAGCCTGCCCATGGGCGGCGCCGAACCGCTGCTGCGCCATCTGCGGGCGGGCGACGAGGTCGTCGTCACCCGCTGGCGGGACTACGCGCCCGCGGTCACCAAGGACGGGGTCACCCAGTCCACCGACGACACCCCCGAGGGCCGCTCCCTGTTCACCACGGCCGGGTCGCTCGCGCTGGCCGCGCTGGGCCTCTTCGCCGTCCACGCGGGCCGGTCGGCGCTGACCCGGGCCCGCGCCTTCGCCGCCGAGGGCGTCCCGCCGAGGCTCCTGCTGCGCGGCGTCCAGTCCGCGGGCGCCGCCCTGCTGGCCGTCCCCGCAGGCCTGTTCGGCGTCTGGACGGGCCCCCTGGGCGTGATCGTCCTGTGGCTGCCCGCGGTGGCCCTGCTCCTCCTGGCCACCAGAGACCTGGACACCCCGCAGGGTTCGTAGGCGGTAGGCGGTAGGCGGGAGGGCGAGCGCCACCGGGGGCTTGGCGCAGGGCGGCGGGGCATCCCCGGCGGTCTCTCCGGGGTGCCGGGTGACGGCGTTCCCGGGCGTCCCTCCCGGGTGGTGGCCGTCCCCGTTCCCAGGGCCCGAGACGGAAGGTGCCGGGCTGGGGCGGACCGGGTCGGGCCAGGCCGGTGGTGGGCCGGGGTGGTCTCAGATCCGGACGACGATCTTCCCCCGGGTGTGGCCGAGTTCGGACCGCGCGTGGGCGTCCCCGATCCGCTCCAGCGGGTACGTCCGCTCGACGCGCGGCCGGTAGTCGCCCCGCCGTCCGAGGTCGGCCGCCTCCGCCAGGAACGCGGGGTCGTTCTCCGCGTTGACCAGATGCGTGCCCAGGCGGGCCGCGTTGGCGTGGTCGGCGATGGTCGAGACCCGGGCGGGGTCACCGGCGATCGCCACGAGGTCGTCGAGCGACCCGGAGGCCGCGGTGTCGAGCACCAGGTCGACGCCGCCCGGGGCCAGCACGCCGAGCCGCTCCGCGAGACCGTCGCCGTAGGTGGTGGGGACGGCCCCGAGCGAGGCGAGGAAGGCGTGGTTGCCCGCCCCCGCCGTCCCGATCACCGTGGCGCCCCGGGCCACCGCGATCTCGACCGCGGCGCTGCCCACGCCCCCGGCGGCGCCCTCGACCAGCAGGGTGCGCCCCCGCAGCGGACCGAGCGCCCGGAGCCCGCCCATCGCGGTCACCGACGCCAGCGCGGCACCGGCCGCCTCCTCGTCCGTCCATGTGCCGGGCGCGGGCGCCCAGGCCGAGAACACGGCCAGCTCCGCCGTCGCGCCGGTGACCCCGCCGAGTCCGAAGACCCGGTCGCCGACCGCCACGTCCCGCACGCCCTCGCCGGTCGCGTCGACCGTGCCGACGGCCTCCCGCCCGGGGATCGCGGGCAGTTCGACGGCGAGGAGGTCGCGCACCGCGCCGGAACGCACCTTCCAGTCGACGGGGTTGACCCCGGCCGCCGTGACCCGGACCCGTACCTCACCCGGGCCGGGGAGCGGGTCGGGCGCTTCCTCGACCACCAGGGTCTCCACGCCTCCGTACCGGTGGTATCGAGCTGCGCGCACAGGAGCCTGCCTTTCCGGCGGGGTGAACCGGCCGTACGTGAGAGGGGCGGGCGGGGCCGGTGGGCCGTCGTCCCGCGGACATCTCGTACGCTAGAACCTGACGCTGACGTCAGGTGCAAGTCGGGCCCGGCACGGAGGAGGAGCGGTGCGGATCGGAGAGGTCGCCGACAAGGCGGGAGTGAGCGTCCGGGCGCTGCGCTACTACGAGGAGCAGGACCTGCTCCCCGCGGACCGCAGCCCCGGCGGCCAGCGGCACTACCCCGACTCGGCCGTCGACCGGGTCAGGCTGATCCAGCTCCTGTACGCGGCCGGGCTGCCCAGCAGGGTGGTCCGCCAGGTGCTGCCCTGCGTGGACTCGGGCCGGGCGGCCCCGACGCTGCTGGGCCAGCTGGAGGAGGAGCGGGCCCGCATCGACGGGCGGATCACCGACCTGCTCGCCGTGCGCGACCGCCTCGACGACGTGATCGCCCTCACGATCGACCCCGACCCCGACCGCTGCGTGTACTGAGACCGGCCGCCGCGGTGCCCCACGGCGCGAGGGTCACCCCGTGCGGGCGCGGGCCGCCAGCAGTCCGGCGGCGAGCTGGGCCGCGAGCACGGCGCCCAGCGCCGCCATCGGCACCGTCCACCCGTCCGTGAGCCCGTGGATCGCGCCCAGGCCGAACGGACCCAGCGCGGCCACCAGGTACCCCGTGCCCTGCGCCAGCGTCGACAGCGCCGAGGCGTGCGCCGCGTCCGGCGCGCACCACACGATGAAGCTGAGCGCCAGGCTGATCGCGGCCCCCTGGCCGAGCCCCAGCAGCACCATCCACAGGTAGGCGAGGGGGACGGGGGCGAAGGCCAGGCCCGCGTAGGCCGCGCCGCACAGCACCACCGTGGCCGCCACCGCGGGTGCCCGTCCGGCCGGGCGCCGCCCGAGCGCGGGCGTGAGCAGGGAGGCGGTGAAGCCGGGGAAGGTGGAGAAGGACAGCATCCAGCCCGCCTGCCCCGCCGACATCCCCGAGTCCTGGAGCAGCGACGGGATCCAGGACAGCAGCGCGTAGTAGCCGAGGCTCTGGGTGCCCATGAAGACGGTCACCGCCCAGGCGGTGCGGTCCCGCGCCAGGTCGCGCACGAGGGTGCCGCGCACGGCGGCGGTCGCGGGCAGCCGGTCGGCCGGGCGCGGCGGCCGGTGGCGGCCCGTCTGCGGCAGCCAGAGCAGGAACGCGGCGAGCGCGGGCAGTGCCCACAGCGCGAGCGCCTGCCGCCAGCCGGTCCCGAGGGCGTTCTCCAGCGGCACCGTCAGGCCGGAGGCCGCCGCCGCGCCGATGAACAGGCTGGTCGTGTACAGGCCCATCATCAGGGCCGACCGGTGGGCGAAGTCGTGCTTGATCAGACCGGGCATCAGGACGTTGGCGACGGCGATCGAGGCCCCCGCGACCACGGTCCCGGTGAACAGGGCGGCCGTGGACGGCTGGAGCCTGGCCAGCACCCCGATCCCGAGCAGCAGCATCGTCGCGCCCAGCAGCCGGTGCATGCCCCACCGTCTGACCAGGGCCGGGGTGGCGAAGGCGAAGCCGCCGAAGCAGAGCACCGGGATGGTGGTGAGCACGCCGGTGGCGGTCGCCGAGAGCGGCTGGCCGCGCTCGATGTCGCTCAGCACCGGCCCGACGCTCGCGACGGCCATCCGCAGGTTGAGCGCGGCCAGCAGCAGCCCGGCCGCGAGCAGCACCGGCCCACCCCGCCCGAACCGCCCACCAGGGACGACGGCCGCGGCGACGACGGGCCCTGACGGGCTCGCGGACGACGGCCGATCCGCAGGCCGGGACGCGGACGCGGGCGTGGGCGTGGGTGACGGCCGGGGCGCGGGCGAGTCCTGGGGCGCGGTGGACGACGGGAGCGGGTCAGGCCGCCCGTCCTGGAGGGGATCGGGGACCGGCTCCGGGGCCGCGTCCGTGACCGGGACCGGGGCCGGGTCCGGGGCCGGGTCCGGGACCGGATCAGGCGGCGCGTTCCGGTGTGAGGGGTGTTCGTGCATGGGACCAGTCCACCCGCGGGCCCGCCCCGCAGTCGACCGTTATTCTGATCAGTTATGACGATAGTCCGCCACCCGGCGGGGGAGCAGACCCACGACCTGGGGCACCGTGAGCGCACCCCGGTCCACCAGCACAGCCAGGGCCACCTGATCTATCCGGCGCGCGGGGTGCTCTCCGCGTCCGCCTCCGGACAGACCTGGATCATCCCCGCCAACCGCACCGCGTGGATCCCCGCCCGGCACGACCACTCGCACCGGGCGCACGGCCGCACCGACATGCGGATCGTCTTCGTCACCGCGTCGCTCGCCCGCCAGCTCCCCGACCGGCCCGCCGTCCTGTCCACGACCCCGCTCGCCCGCGAGGCGCTGCTCGCGCTCACCGGCCCGGACCCGGCCCCGCGCTCCCGGGAGGCGCGGGACCGGCTGCGCCATGTCGTCGTGGACGAACTCGGACCGGCGCCCGAGGAGCCGCTGCACCTGCCCGAGCCGCAGGACCCCCGGCTGCGCGAGCTGGCCCGGATCATGGAGCGGGACCCGGCGACCACGGCCACCCTCGGCGAACTGGGCCACGTCATCGGGGTCGGCGAACGGACCCTCAGCCGTCTCTTCCGCGAACAGATGGGCACCGGCTTCACCCGGTGGCGGACCCAACTCCGGGTGCACCACGCCCTGGTGATGCTCACGGAGGGCGCCGGGGTGCTGGAGACCGCGCACGCCTGCGGCTGGTCCAACCCCAGCACGTTCATCAACAGCTTCACCGCGCTGGTGGGGCAGACCCCCGGCCGCTACCGCCGCAACCTGCCGTCGGCGTGAGCGCCTGCGGCTAAGCTCGCCCCCGTGTTCGAGAGGACCGTTTCACCTGTGCTGCGCGTTGAGCGGATCGGCCGCGCGCGATGGGCCGCTCTCGGGGTCGGCACGCGCGACGGCGTCCTCGCCGCGCTGCTCGCCCCGGTGGTGTTCGCGCCCGTCATGGCCCCCGTCGGCGCGGAGTTCGGCGATCTGCCGACCCGCCCCTACGACCTGCCCGGCGTCCTGCTGACCGCCGCGCTCTGGCTGCCGCTGGCGGTACGGAGGCGCTGGCCCGGCCTCTGCCTCGCCGTGGTCGCGACGGCGTTCGCCCTCCACGAACTGGCGGGATATCCGCAGACGTTCGCGAGCGTGGGCCTGTACATCGCCCTGTACGGGGTGGGCGCGCACGGACCGGGCGGCCGATCCCCGCGCGGGACGACGGAGAAGCCGGGGCCGGGGCCACCGGCAGGGACCGGGACGACGACGGGTACGCGTACGGGAACGGGAGCGGGAGCCGAGGGGAACGTCCCGGCGCGGCCCCGTGGGGACGGTGTCCGCCTGGCCGTCGGGGCCGCCGTCGCCACCGCGCTCTACGTGCTGTTCGCGATCGGCCTGCACCGGCGCGGCACACCGCAGGACTTCTCCGACTTCGTCCTCATCTACCTGGTCCAGGTGGCCTGTTGGGGCGTCGGCCGGGCGGTGCGGTCCTGGCGGATCGCGGAGGAGGAGCGGCGGAAGGCCGCCGCCGAGGCCGCCATGGCCCGCGAACGGGCGCGCATCGCGGCGGAGTTGCACGACGTGGTCACCCACCACGTCACCGCGATGGTGGTCCAGGCGGACGCGGCCCAGTTCGTGCTCGCCGACGCCCCCGACCGGGTCGCCACCGGCCTGGAGGCGATCAGCGACTCGGGACGCAGGGCCCTGACCGACCTCAAGCACCTGCTCGGCGTGCTGAACGCGTCCGGCGCCGGGGCGGACGGCGACGACCGCGCGCCCGCCCCGTCGCACGGCACCCTGGGCGACCTCGTCGAGCACACCAGGGCGGCGGGCCAGCCGGTGCGGCTGACCGAGCACGGGGAGCGCCGGGCGATGGCGTCGGCCGTGGAACTCGCCGCGTACCGGGTGGTCCAGGAGTCCCTGACCAACGCGCTGAAGCACGCCCCCGGCCACCCCACGCACGTGCGGGTCCGGTACGGGGACGAGGAGATCGAGGTAGAGGTGACGACGGAACCGGCCCCCGCGGAGGGCGCGGTGCCCGTGCCCCGCGGGACGTTCGTGCGCGGCGGCGGGCACGGCCTCGCCGGACTGCGGGAGCGGGTCGGCGTGGTCGGCGGCGAGTTGCGGACCGGAGCCGCGCCGGACGGCGGCTTCGCGGTGCTGGCCCGCATCCCGGCGGGAGGCGGGGCGTGACACCGATCAGGGTGCTGGTCTGCGAGGACCAGGAACTCGTCCGCACCGGGTACGTCACCATCTTCTCCGCACAGCCGGACCTGGAGGTCGTCGGGGAGGCGGCCGACGGTGTCGCGGCGGTGGAGGCGGCCCGCGCACTGCGCCCGGACGTCGTCGTGATGGACATCAGGATGCCCCGGCTCGACGGCATCGAGGCGACCCGGCTGCTGGCCGGACCGGACGCCGGCGAACCGGTGAAGATCCTCGTCGTCACGACGTTCAACCTCGACGCGTACGTGTACGAGGCGCTGCGCGCGGGGGCGTCCGGGTTCCTGCTCAAGGACGCGCCGCCGCGTGAACTCGTCGCGGGCATCCGCACGGTGGCCGCGGGGGAGTCGCTGCTCGCGCCCGCCGTCACCCGGCGGCTGGTGGGCCGCTTCGCCGACCGCATCCGCCCCGACGCGCGGCGGCCCGCCGTCCCCGAGGCGCTGTCGGTCCTCGCGCCGCGCGAGACGGAGGTCCTGAAGCTCATCGCCGAGGGCCTGTCGAACGGGGAGATCGCGGAGCGGCTGGTGATCAGCCGCGAGACGGTGAAGACGTACGTCTCCCGCATCCTCACCAAACTCGACCTGCGCGACCGCGTCCAGGCGGTGGTCCTGGCCCACCGGCTCGGCCTGGTGCCGACGGGGGAGTGAGGGGACTCCGGTGCCAGGGGCACCGGGGGGACAAGGCGCCGGGCAGAGGGGCACCGTGGGACAGGGCCCTCCTCCCACCCGTGTCCCCCGGGAGAGCTACTCCCGGTGTCCACCCCGGGGCGACGTCCGGGACCCCCCGCCGCTCATAGCGTTCCTCGTGTCGAAGCGGGGCACGGAAGGACCGGCGCTGCGGGAGTCATGGAGGAGACAGGTCATGTCGCTCGGGAGCGCGCAGTCGCTGAGGATCCGCTACGAGGGTCTGTTCGCGCAGACCCCGGTCGAGGCCCCGGCCCGGGAGTACCCGCGGTGGGTGCGGCTGGGCGCGCCGGTGGTGATCATCGCCGTGGTGCTCGCGGTCGCGGCCGGCATCCGGGTGGTCGCCGGATCGAACCCGGTGCTGTCGCTGCTGGCGGGCGCCCTGATCGCGCTGGGCGGCGCGGGCGTCTACGCGGCGGTCGTACGCCGCCTCGACGGGCGCCCGGTGACCGAGCTGGCCCCCGGGGGAGCCGTCCGCTCCCTGCGCACCGGGACGGTCGTGGGCCTCGGCCTCTTCACGGCGACGCTCGCGGCGATCGTCCTGTTCGGCGGCTACCGGACCGAGGGCGGGGTCTCCGTGGGCGGCATGCTGACGCTGCTCGGCATCATGGCGGGCGTCGCCGTCACCGAGGAACTCCTCTTCCGCGGCGTGGTCTTCGGCGCCCTGGAGGAACTCACGGGCACCCGGGGCGCGTTGACGATCTCCGCGCTCCTCTTCGGCGGCCTGCACCTGCTCAACCCCGGTGCCACGGTGTGGGGCGCGCTGGCCATCGCGGTGGAGGGCGGCCTGATGCTGGGCGCGGTCTACGCGGCGACCCGCTCGCTGTGGCTGCCGATCGGCATCCACTTCGGCTGGAACTTCGCGGAGAGCGGTCTGTTCGGCACCACGGTCTCCGGCAACGACGACGCCCCGACGGGCCTGGTCCACGGCATCCTGTCCGGCCCCGACGCCCTGACCGGCGGCACCTTCGGCCCGGAGTCGAGCTTCGTGGCGATCCTGATCTGCTCGATCCCGACCTGGATCTACCTGCGCAGGGCGGCCCGAGCGGGCCTGCTGAGGCCCCGCGGGAAGACCACACCCACGAACTGACGCCCACACGGCGGACGTTCGCGAACCTGACGCCCCCGGCGACGTTCCCGACCTGACGCCGACCCGGGCGACGTCCCCGGACTCCCCGGCCTGACGCCCACCCCAGCACCAGCCGATCGGCCCGGCGGCCCCCCGCCCAGCGCCGATCGGCTTCCGGCTGCTCCGGGCGGCCCGACCCCGGCGTCCGCCTTGCGCGGTTCGGGGACTCGTACGACCTCGGCGCCGCCCGGCTGATGTCCGTCGCCACCGCCCGTCCCGTCACCGCGCTGCCCGGTTCAGGGCCCGCACGACGACGGTCCCGCCCGGCTGACGTCCGTCGCCACCGCCCGGCTCGTCACCGCGCTGCCCGGTTCAGGGCCCGTACGACCACGGCGCCGCCCGGACGACGTCCGTCGCCACTGCCCGTCTCGTCACCGCGCTGCCCGGCTCACGACGCGCACGACCCCGCCCCCGCCCGGCAGACGCTCGTCGCCACCGCCGGGATACTCACCGGAGGGGTGCCGGGCCACCCGCCCCGATCCCCCCACCCCCCGGGCTACGGCTCGCGGGCCGCGCGCCGATCACCGTCCGAGGACAGCCCCCGCCGACCCTGCCCCGGCTCACGACCGCCGCGACGGTGCCGTCCCCGACGCGCCGGGCAGGCACCGGCACCGCCCTCACCCCCGCGGCACCCCCGTGGACCCCCGGACCATCAACTCCCCCCGCACCGTGGCGATCCCCCCGGGCGGTGCCTCCTCGCGGCCCATCGCGATGCGGCCCGCGCGGGCGCCCGCCTCCGCGAGCGGGAGCCTGACCGTCGTCAGCGCGGGCACCGCGTCGACGCTGAACGGGAGGTCGTCGAAGCCCGCCACCGAGACGTCGTCCGGGATGCGCAGCCCCGACTCCCGCAGCGCGGCGCAGGCGCCCAGTGCCACCGAGTCGTTCGCGGCGACGACCGCCGTGAGCGTCGGGTCGCGGCGCAGCAGCTCCAGCGTGGCCTCGTACCCGGCCTGCCGGTCGTACCGTCCGTGCACGGTCCAGCGCGGGTCCTCCGCGATCCCGGCCGCCTTCAGCGCGGCGCGGTGGCCCTCCAGGCGGTGGCGGGTCGTGGTCCGCTCCTCGGGACCCGCGAGGTAGCCGAGCCGCCGGTGGCCGAGCCCGATCAGGTGCTCGGTGAGCCGCTGGCCACCGCCCCGGTTGTCGAAGGTCAGCGCGATCGCGCCGGTGTCGGGGGCGGGCGGCCGACCGCACAGCACCACCCGCGTCCCGGCCTCCGACAGCCTGCGCAACTTGGCCGCCACGGCCGCCAGATGGGGTTCGTTCTCGACCGCGCCGCCGGTCAGCACCACGGCCGCGGCCCGCTGCCGCTGAAGCAGCGTCAGATAGGTCAGTTCGCGTTCCGGGGAGCCCCCGGTGTTGCAGGTCACCGCGAGCCGTTCGCCGCCCGCCCGGCCGCCGGGTCCGCCGATCTCGGACTGGATCGCACTCGCCATGATCCCGAAGAACGGGTCGGCGATGTCGTTGACCAGGATGCCGACCAGGTCCGAGGTGGCCGCGGCCAGCGCGCTCGCCGGGCCGTTGAGGACGTAGTCCAGGTCGTCGACGGCCTTCAGCACCCGCTCCCGGGTGGACGCGGCCACCGGGTAGTTCCCGTTCAGCACGCGCGACACCGTCGCGGGGGAGACCTGCGCGCGGGCCGCCACGTCCGCCAGGGTCACCGTCATCTCGTCGTCCTCCGGTCGCGCATCTGTCGTAGCACCTCGTTGTGCCCCTGCTCGTCGTGGGCCTGCCCGGCCCGTCCGCCCTCGCGTCCGTCCGCCCGCGCGCCGCCCGTACGGCCCGACGCCGTGCGCCGCGGGCCCGCGCGTCCGCCCGTCCGACGTCGGGGACGGGCCACCGGCGCCCGGTGGTTCCCGGGGTGACGCGCTCCCCGCACCCGCGAGTGGCCGCGCCTGGTCCCCCGGGAGGCGCCGCGCCCCCGTTCCCCGGGTCCGCCGTCCGGAGCAGACCTTACGGCCCCGGCGCCCACCCGTTCGTACCCTCGAACAACTCGAAGCGGTCACGGTCTTGTCCGGACCATGGTTCAGAGGCTAGCTTCTCCTTACATAGAAAGCGCTTGCTGAGTCGCTCATCAGGAGGGCGTACGCGGCACGCACACCGCGGACGACGCTGTGTACGACACCTGCGAAGGGAATGACGTGACACGCAAGACGGTGCGTATCGCCATGAACGGCGTGACCGGACGCATGGGCTACCGCCAGCACCTGGTCCGTTCCATCCTGGCCATCCGCGAACAGGGCGGCCTCGACCTCGGCGACGGCACCGTGCTGTGGCCGGAACCGATCCTGGTCGGCCGCCGCGAGCACGCCCTGCGCGCGCTCGCCGAACGGCACGGCATCGAGCACGTCTCCACCGACCTGGACGCGGTCCTCGCCGACCCGTCCGTCGACATCTACTTCGACGCCCAGGTCACCTCCGCCCGGCAGGAAGCGCTCACCAAGGCGATCGCCGCGGGCAAGCACCTCTACACCGAGAAGCCGACCGCCACCGGTCTCGACGGCGCCCTGGAACTGGCCCGGCTCGCCGACGCGGCCGGCATCAAGCACGGCGTCGTCCAGGACAAGCTGTTCCTGCCGGGCCTGCTCAAGCTCAAGCGCCTCGTCGACGGCGGCTTCTTCGGACGGATCCTCTCCGTGCGCGGCGAGTTCGGCTACTGGGTCTTCGAGGGCGACTGGCAGGAGGCCCAGCGCCCGTCCTGGAACTACCGCGCGGAGGACGGCGGCGGCATCGTCGTCGACATGTTCCCGCACTGGGAGTACGTGCTGCACGAGCTGTTCGGCCGGGTGAGGTCCGTCCAGGCGATCGCCACCACGCACATCACGCAGCGCTGGGACGAGCAGGACAAGCCCTACGACGCCACCGCCGACGACGCCGCCTACGGCATCTTCGAACTCGACGGCGGCGCCGTCGCGCAGATCAACTCCTCCTGGGCGGTGCGGGTCAACCGCGACGAACTCGTCGAGTTCCAGGTCGACGGCACCGAGGGCTCCGCCGTCGCCGGACTGCGCAACTGCCGTGTCCAGCACCGCGGTACGACCCCCAAGCCGGTCTGGAACCCCGACATCCCGGCCACCTACTCCTTCCGCGACCAGTGGCAGGAGGTCCCGGACAACGAGGAGTTCGACAACGGCTTCAAGGCGCAGTGGGAGCTGTTCCTGCGCCACGTGTACGCCGACGCGCCCTACCGCTGGGACCTGCTCGCCGGTGCCCGCGGCGTCCAACTCGCCGAGCTGGGGCTGAAGTCGTCCGCCGAGGGCCGCCGGTTCGACGTCCCGGAGATCACGCTGTGACCCTCCGACTCCCTTACCCCGACCGCGGGTTGCGGGCCTACGAGCCCCGCGCCGAGCCGCGCGCCCTCACCCCGGGCGCCCCCTTCACCTCCCGTACGGTCTTCTCGGCGGCCCATGTCGTCGCCGACCCCCTCGCCGACACCACCCCGGACGGACCGGCCGCCGTCGACTGGGACGCCACCCTCGCCTTCCGCCGCCACCTGTGGTCGCACGGCCTCGGGGTCGCCGAGGCCATGGACACCGCCCAGCGCGGCATGGGCCTCGACTGGCCGACCGCGGCCGAGCTGATCCGCCGCAGCGCCGCCGAGGCGAAGGCGTCCGGCGGCCGGATCGCCTGCGGGGTCGGCACCGACCAGATCACCGCGGGCACCCTCGCCGAGGTCCGCGCCGCCTACGAGGAGCAGCTCGCGCTCGTCGAGGAGTCCGGCGCGCAGGCCGTCCTGATGGCGTCCAGGGCGCTGGCGGCCGCCGCCTCGGGCCCCGAGGAGTACCTGGAGGTCTACGGGCACCTGCTGCGCCAGGCGGCCGAACCGGTCGTGCTGCACTGGCTCGGCCCGATGTTCGACCCGGCCCTGGAGGGCTACTGGGGCTCCGCCGACCTCGACACCGCGACGGACACCTTCCTCGACGTGATCGCCGCCCACCCCGACAAGGTCGACGGCATCAAGGTCTCGCTCCTGGACGCCCGGCGCGAGGTGGAGCTGCGCCGACGGCTGCCGCAGGGCGTGCGCTGCTACACCGGCGACGACTTCCACTACCCCGAGCTGATCGCGGGCGACGAACAGGGCTTCAGCCACGCCCTGCTCGGCATCTTCGACCCGCTGGGCCCGCTCGCCGCCGAGGCGGTCCGGGTCCTGGACACCGGGGGACACCGGGGGATTCCGCGAACTCCTGGACCCCACGGTCGAGTTGTCCCGCCACCTGTTCCAGGCGCCGACCCGCTTCTACAAGACCGGCGTGGTGTTCCTGGCCTGGCTCGCGGGCCACCAGAGCCACTTCACGATGGTCGGCGGCCTCCAGGCGGCCCGCTCCCTGCCGCACCTGGCGCACGCCTACCGACTCGCCGACGGCCTCGGACTGTTCCCCGACCCGAAGCTGGCCGAGGAACGGATGAGGAACCTGCTGTCCCTGCACGGGGTGAACCAGTGAGCACCGGACTCGAACGCTTCTCCATCAACCAGATGACGGTCAAGCAGCTCTCGCTGCCCGAACTGGCCGACGCCTGCGCCGCGTCGGGCGTCACCGGGGTCGGCCTGTGGCGGGAGCCGGTCCAGGCGTACGGCGTCCGGGCGGCGGCGAAGCTGGTCCGCGACGCGGGTCTGACGGTCACCACGCTGTGCCGGGGAGGCTTCCTCACGGCGATCTCCCCGGCCGAGCGCGCCGAGGCGATCGCCGACAACAGGCGGGCCGTCGACGAGGCCGCCGCGCTGGGCACCGACACCCTGGTGCTGGTCTCCGGCGGCCTGCCCGCCGGGTCCAAGGACCTGCCGGGCGCCCGCGAGCGGATCGCGGACGCGCTGGCCGAACTGGGCCCGTACGCCGAGGAACACGGCGTCCGCCTCGCGATCGAGCCCCTGCACCCGATGTACGCGGCCGACCGCTGCGTGGTCTCCACCCTGACCCAGGCCCTGGACCTCGCCGAACGCTTCCCGGCCCACCAGGTCGGCGTCGCGGTCGACACGTACCACGTCTGGTGGGACGACCAGGCGCCCGCCCAGATCGCCAGGGCGGGCGCGGGCGACCGCATCCACACCTTCCAACTCGCCGACTGGACGACGCCGTTGCCCGAGGGCGTCCTCAACGGCCGGGGCCAGCTCGGCGACGGCGCGATCGACCTGCGCGCCTGGCAGGCCCACGTGGAGGCGGCCGGGTACACCGGCCCGATCGAGGTGGAACTCTTCAACGACGGCCTCTGGGCGAGGGACGGCAGAGAGGTCCTGACGGAGACGACGGAACGCTTCCGGGCACACACCAGTCCCTAGCCCCGGACGGGGTCCGTGTATCGCGCTCCGCTGAGAGCGCGATACACGATCGGGGACCCCCGTGGCGCAAGGGGACCGGTTTGTCAGTGCCGTCCTGTACGATTTCCGCCGCCACATCGGATACCGGGCTTACGCGCCGGTAGAACCGAATAAATCGGACAAGCTACTGTGCCTTGCGTCACTATCAAACTTGTGACTTGCATCACTTTCGCGTGGCCACGCATTATCTGATCAGGTCGAACGCTGGAATCCGGACCGGAGTTGACGATCCTGCGTGTGGCGCGACCTGTGTGCAAGTGTCGCGAAGGATCTTGGGAGCAGGGCAAGATGGGGCCGTTGCTCAGGACAAGGCGAGAGCCCCATCTCCGAAGCCGCCAAGCATGCAGAGATGAGGCCCTCTGGCAACACCAGATCGGGTCCGCCCCGACCTTCGGGTCGGGGCTGTTCCCTTTAGTGGCTCAGGAACTCGCGCACGATCTTGTAGATCGTGAAGACAAGTCCGAGCCAGCGGGTGCGACGGTAGATCTTGTCCGCTGTGGTGTTCTGGTGTCCCTCTGGCTGTGCAGCCATCGGGCCGCCCCCTTTCTGGTCCACGTTCGTGAACCCCGCGGGGCGCCCACGTCGTCTTCGCGGACCCTCCGGGGAGCGGTGATAGCCCCACACAGTACCGGGCGGCACCGTGCGCCACGGTGCGTGAAAGCCGCGTCTGCGGGTGCCGGAGGGTTCGCGCGGGTGGCGCGGCGGCACCTACCGGGCGGTCGGCATGCCACGTATGTGGCGATCAAGGCAACTGCCAGCGACTTCGCGAGAGTTGACCACGGCTCGGTCGCTCAGTTCCCGTGACGCACGTTGCGTTAATCACACTCTGGGGATGACGTCGACTGCGCTCAGATCACTACGGACTGATCGCGAATGGCACCACTTCTCCCTGCTCATGGCCGTGCACTGAGCTGTGGCGATGTCGTGTCGCTCAGATCCGTTCAGAAGACGTCGCGGGCGACGCAGTGCGCGGGAGCGTGGCGGTAGCCGCCGGCGCCTTCCGGGCCAGTACGGGACCGGCGTCCTCGTCGACGCTGTGTCCGACGATCAGGAAGCCGCGGGCGAGGTGCCAGACGAGGCCGGGCAGGGCTCCTGCCGCGACGGACAGAGGACGGCCGCGGCCGAGGATCTCGACACTGACGGGCTGGTCGGCGCCGCCGCACTCCACGAGCCTGCGCTCGTAGAGCAGGCTGCCGACCCCGAGTCCGCGAAATTCCGGCAGGACTTCGGACGAACACAGGTGTACAGCCGTCAAGTGGGATTGGGCGCCCTCCAGGTTCGCGTAGCGGAGCCTGCGCCGGGGGAGCCAGGAGGTGCAGCCGATCACCTCCCCCCGGTACCACGCGCAGAGGCAGCTCTGTCCAGGTGCGGTGTGCCGATGCGACCGCAGGGCGGTGAGGCTGTCCAGCGTGGCCCGGCGAGCGAAGGCGAGGAAGGCGCTCGACCGTGGGTCGTCGAGTCTGGCTATGTGCACGTCGGCCTCTTTCACGGTCCGCCCCTCTCCCGCGCCCCGGGTCTGCTCCGCCAGTCCTCCCTGATGCGGGTCCGTCTGAACTCCTGCAGCATGGGCCTACCCGGCATCAACTGAGGAACATTCATGCCCCAGTTCGGGTTGCCCTCAAGAAGGACAGGACCTCGCTGAGCCAGTCCCACGTCCCAGCCGACCGAGCCGAGGCACGGGAACAACCGGTGGGCCCGCACACACATCGCGCGCATCCCCGTGGCCCAGGGAGCGGGAAGAACGTAGGCGCATGGCCCCCGGTCCGCACCCTGTGCGTCCAGCCCGTCCCCGAAGGAACCGTCCTCGCCCATCAGATGCGCGGTGCCGCCCTGTCTGCGATTGGCGGCGACGGCGCCGGGCCCGCCGCGGAACAGGACCATGCCCACCACCTCCGTGCGCCCGCTGAGCCGGGATGTGACCACGCGCACGGTCGGCAGAGCGGTGTCACCTGCCTCAGCGAACCAGTCCGGCGGCCTCAGCCGCTCCTCGGCGACGAGTCGATCCCCGCGCACCAACTCCCGCAGTTGCTCAGATCCCTTGGCGGCCTCGTGGTGCCCCGGGGACGGCTCCTGGCATGTGCGGGCCGCCCACACGGAGTCGCCCTGCAGTCCTTGGCGGTCCTTCAGGACACAGAGGGTGCCGGGTGGGATGTCCGGATGGCTGAACTCCAGGACCTGCGCGGCCGGACCCCCGTCCCGTGCACGGATGCGGGTCGTCGGAGGGACCGGGACCTGGCGGGGGACGTCGATCCCCGCCGACCCTAGCCGTCGGTTGCACTCCGTTTTGTCGTTGACCAGCGCCGCTGCCACGGCACAGTTGTTCCAGTCCCGGTGTTCCGCGCGGCGTGCGCGGGGCACCACACCGTTCAGGGCGTCGAGACCAGATCTCCCGCATCGGCGCAGCGCGGCGATGTCGCGGCTGTCACAACCGGTACGGAGCGCCAGGAGCAGGGCGTCGAGGAGCACGTGGTCCTCGCTGACGGCGTGACGGCGACGCCACACGTCTGCCACGCCCCTGAGGCCGTAGAAGACGGATCGCAGAAGCCGACCCGTGCTTCCCGGACCGGTCGTCGACATGACGACCGCTCCCCAGCTCAGGCGTGGTGCCGTGGCCGGTGTCAACTGGTCACGGTGCGCCCCGCACACGGAGCGTGCGGCGAGCCACAACGGCATCGGACGACCGGTCGGGTCGGAGACGTCAGTCACCGGCGACCGCTCGCGAGCGCTCCGATTCCACATCCGCCCAGCTCCGCAGCACTCTGTTCCTGACCGTCTGTGCCACCGCGGTCTCGAACTCGGCCACGGCACGGGAGACCAGCACTGGTCCCTCCGGTATCTCTCCGGTCTCCAAAAACTCACGGAGTTGCGTCAAGGACATGGCGTCCAGGCCGGAGCGGACGAACGCCTCGTAGTTCGGGCGCAGGGGGCGTGCGGGGTTGCCGATCACCAGATGGCCCGGACGCACCGTGCGGGTGACCACGGCAGCCATGCCCGCGTAGGACCACTGACCCATGACGGTCCTGGGGTGCAGGGTGCTTCCGATGCCGAGCCCGCTCCAGTCGAGCAGGACGCTGTGGCCCCCCACGACGCAGTTGACGGAGAGGGTGACATGAGAGCCCGTGTGCGTGTCGTGGGCCAGAACGGTGCCTGCCCCGACCGAGCTGTTGTCGCGGACGACTGTGACGTTCCCGATCGGGCCGTGCACGACGGAGTGCTCCCCGAAGTAGTTGCCGTTGCCGATGTGGACCGCTCCGGTGCCGTGCCGGGCGACGCTCCGCCGATGTGCCTGGCGGCATCGCCCGCCGATGACGGAGTAGGCACCGAAGAAATTGTCGTCGCCTATGACCGCTGGGCCGTAGATCACGACACCGGGTGCGAAGGTGTTGCGTCTCCCGATCGCGACGTCGCCTGTGACGGTCGGCCCTGTGGCCATGGCGGCTCCCTCTCACCAGTCGGACATGTCCAGGGCTTCTCGTACCTCGTCCGTGCAGCGCCTGATCAGATCGATCGTCTGGTCCCGGAGAGCCGGTCGCAGGCGAGGGGCCGAACACCGCCAGCCGGTGACGATCTCGCCGTAGCCGTCCCTGCGAGCGTGCTCGGGCAGGTGCTCGTAGGACCAGAGGAAGACGTCCCAGCCTGCCGCACGCAGCGTCAGATACTCCTCAGCGATCTTGCGCCAGCGTTCGGCGTAGAAGACCGCGAACCATGAGTCCGGTCCGCCGTACTCGTCGGCGATGTCTCCGTGCCGGCCGGGTTCGCACATCGAACGGTAGGCCGCCGCCGGTTCACGGAGGAGGAAGACGACGCGTCGCCGACCGGTGTGCCGCAGGAGGTGCTGTTCCGCCCAGGTGCTCAGCACCGCCGTCGTGGCCGGGGCCGAGGCGAGCCGGTCGAGGTAGTGCCGTATGCCGGTGACATCGTCGGTGTCCAGGTTCCAACCGTCGGCCCGCCGCGTGAATTCGGCGCTCTGCGCGGCGCGGCCCTGCTTCACCCAGTGGCGGTGGTGCACGATGTCCGGCTTGTTGTGAACGGCCAGCCCGGCCCTGCCCAGAGCCTGGCGCAGGTACGTCGAGCCCGAGCCTCCCATGCTGCAGAAGATCGTCGGATCAGACGAGTTCAAGGCGATCACCGTCCGCGAGGATGCGCACGTCGGCCCGGCAGCCGTGGAACGCGTCCAGCACCTCGCGCTCCTCGTCCGCCGGGAATCCGATGTGCGTCAGCAGGACGGTCTCCAACGCGGTCCGCGCACGTACGAGTTGTGCGATGTCCGTGGCGCCCGCGTGCCCCGCGTTCCCGGACCGGCCGCCGCCGCAGTCGACGACGAGTGTCCGCACGGAGTCGTCGACCGCGCTTGCCAGCCGGTCGTCGCAGACGGCGTCGCCGGAGAGAACGGTGTCGAGAATTCGGTACCCGAGTGCCTCCATGCCGCCATGGGTGACGGGGAAAGCGGTGACGGCGAGTGCCTTGATGCCCTCGCAGGCGGTGGGGCGGTCTGGTGTGACGGGGTTCCAATCGATGCGGGGGGCGTTGCGCCGCTGCTCGAGCCCGAAGGGAGCGAGAAGCGCCCGCCCGACACCGAGCGTCTCAGGCGTCCCGTGAACGGTGAGCGGTTCCTCCTTGCACAGGCCCAGCATCCACAGGGAGTGGATCAGGCTGGGAAGGCCGTACACATGGTCGGCGTGGCCATGAGTCAGGAGGAGGTGCCGCAGAGAACCGGGATCGAGCCCGCGGCGCAGGATCTCGTGCACGGGGCTGCCGCTGCAGTCGACGGCCAGCAGCGAACCGGCGGCCTCGACCAGGTACGAGGAGTTCGCCCGAGCGGCGCTCGGCCTGGCCGATCCGCTCCCCAGGACGTGCAGTGTGCCCGCGCGGTGGTCTGTGCCCGCTTCGGGCTCTCCCGGTGTGGGCTGTCGTCCGTCGTTCACTCTGGTTCTTCACCTTTCTTCTTCGAGTTCCTGCCAGTTGCGCACAGAGGAGTTGCGCTCGGCGAAGAGGCGCTCGATGTCCAGCGACCGTCGGCCGGCCTCCACCGCCTCGCGGATGGCCTTGACCCGTCTTCGCACGCTCCGTCGTTCGAGGCCGCCGCGGAAGACCGGGGTCATGGTGTGGAGCAGTACGGGATCGTCGACGGCCGCCGCGTACGCGTAGGCGGCACGTGGCTCGACGCCTCCGGTCAGCGCGGGCAGGCTGGCTCTGCCGCCGTTTCTCCGGTTGAGGAGAGGCATGATGGCTTCGTAGAGCGTTCCGCTCTCCAGGGCGGGGACGCTCAGCAGCCCGACGTTGACGATGTCACCGCCCATGGCGTGGATCATCGAGGCGTAGGCGGACTGACTCCAGGAGGTACGGCCCGACGGGTAGGAGGCGAGCGTGTAGGCGAAGATCGGCACGTTCCAGGCGCGCAGGTACTCGAAGACCGAGAAGCCCATGGCCACCGGGCACATACGGATGCCCAGGGTGATGTTGGGGGTCCGGGGCTGCACGTCCGTGGCGATCTTCTCGACCAGCCTGACCGCGTACTCGAGTCTGCTCGTCGCGTTGAAGAAGAGCGCGACAGGGCGTGCCGCAGTCGCCTCCTCCGCCACGACCTCGGCGCGTGTGGCCAGTTCTTGGTCGTTCACGTTCAGGCTGAGGTCGGTGATGACCTGCACCCCGGCCCGTACCAGGGTGCGGCTCACGTCGTTCCAGGACTGCCGGGCCGCTGTCTTCGGCACGGGCACGGAGAGCCAGGGCGCGGGAGAGGCGGACCCGTCCAGGAGCCCGGTCCCGAGGACCGGGCCCGGGAAGAAGGAGTCACTCTCCCGCGGGCCGAACGCGCTCAGCGTCACCTTCCGGATCGCGGGATCCCGGAAGCTCGTGCCTCCGAGCAGAGCGACCAACCCCGCCGAACCTCGTTCGGCCATTCCGAAGTCGCCGAGTTCGAGGTCCACGCTGAGGGAGAGCCTCAGCCCGTCCTGACGGGTGTCCGTGCGGTAGGTCATGCCGATGTCCGCCAGGCGGTCTGTCCGATGCGCCAGGAGCCCGGTCCTTACGGCGGTGACGATCCGGTCCACGTGCGAGGACGGCGCGAGGGAGAGGTCGTACTCCAGGCGCAGGGTCATGCCGGCTCGATCGGGCCGACGAGTGCCCACAGCACGCTGACCGTCGTGGTGATATTGAGTGCCACGGCCCATGAGCCCAGATTCGTGTAGTGCGCCGCGGCGGTCGCGACGACGAACGCGACGAGCGCAAACGCCGCTGCGAACTGGAACCGTACCGAGCGCCGCCACATGCGTGCGTTTCCCTCCGGGGTCTCGGATCTGACCGAGGCGCGTAACGTGGCGAGGGCCACGAAGACGGTGGTGGCCGTGCCGTCGAACTGGGACAGCAGCCCCATCACCTCGGTGTCGCTGCTGATCGAGAGGCGTCTGGTCCCCTCATGGACGGCGGCGGTGGCCAGGACCATCACCAGCAGGGGCACCCGCAGTACCCGCGCGTAGAACGTGATGCGCACCTCCGACCGCGTCAGTAGGACCGGACGAACGGACCGTTCGAGTCGAGCGCGTCCCGCACTCTGAGCGCGCGAAGGGGAGGCATCATCAATTCGGCCTCCTTCTGGGTCAACCACCTGACGTCCACCGCCTCGTCCGAGACGCGGGGCTCGCCCGCCTCCACATGACAGAGGAGGGCGATGGTTATCGTGCGCAGGGAGACGTTCTTGTAGACACCGGTGAGCCGCACAGGTCGCACTGTGACGCCGGTCTCCTCGAAGACTTCGCGGACGACTCCTTGCTCCACTTCTTCGTCTCTTTCCAACAGCCCTCCCGGCGGCACCCAAGTGCCGTCGTCCGCCCGCTTGATCGCGAGCAGGCGACCGTCGTCCTTGAGGACGACGCCGGTGACGCTGACGGCATGAAGCGGTACAGCGAGATCGGATTCCACGAGACGCTCCCCAACGGTCCCCCGCATTCTAGCGAGTTGTGACGTCCGTCACGCCGGAAGTGTCCGGTCGCTCAGGGATCCGGCGAAAAAAATCCGCACCGCCGTACAACCCTCCCCCCATCCCGCCCGTCGTACTGGGCATCAGGACGTCTCGGTGGGGGACCCGGGGGGGGATCGCGAGGCGTTCTGGGGAGGGGAAAGCAGCGGGGGCCCGGTCGACGGACCGGGCCCCTGACGCCTTTCTGGCAACCGGAGAGGACCCCGGGCCGAGGCTCCCCGACGTCGCGGGAAACCCGGCCGGGACATCCCCGGGCGCCGCAGAGTCCCCGGGCTCCCGGGACCTCCGGCCCCCGCCGCTCGGCGAAGCGTCAGAAGAACACCCCGCACCGCAGCAGCACGTTCGCGTACGGGCGGGCCTCGCCCGTGCGGACCACCAGCCGGGCGTCCGCCGTCAGCCGTTTCAGGTCCTCGTGAGGGACCAGCGTCAGCGCGTCCGGGAAGCGGTCCGCCAGCAGCGCCGCCGCCTCCGGGTTGGCGCCGGTCACCTCGGCCGCCGCCGTCGCGCCCTCCACGACCAGCTCCGCGAGCAGCCCGTCGAGGACCTCGGCGAACGCCGGCACCCCGGCCCTGAACGCCAGGTCCACCACCCGGGGCCCCTCCGGGATCGGCATCCCGGCGTCGCACACCAGCACCCCGTCCCCGTGCCCCAACGCGGCCATCGCGCCCGTGAGATGACGGTTCAGGATGCCCGCCCGCCTCACGGCGCCCCCACCTCGGCGCCGGTCGGGAACGACTCCTGCGCCCCGCGCCGGGTGACCGCGGCCGCCCCGACCCGTGCCGCGTACCCGGCCGCCTCCGCGAGGGTCGCGCCGGTCCCCAGCCGCCAGGCCAGCGCCGCCGTGAACGCGTCGCCCGCGCCCGTGGTGTCGACGGCGTCGACCCGCACCGGCGCCACCCGCGCCACCTCCACGCCGTCCCCTTCCCCATCCCCGTCACGGGCTTCGTCCGCGTCCGCCGCCGAGGCGACCAGCGCGCCCTCGGCGCCCAGGGTGACGACCACCGAGCGCGGGCCCTCGGCGAGCAGCGACCGCGCCCAGTCCTCGGGGGCGTCCCCGGCCGCCGCGCCGCCCAGGATCACCTTCGCCTCGTGCTCGTTGACGATCAGCGGGTCGCAGGCCGCGAGCACCTCGCGCGGCAGCGGCCGGGGCGGCGACGGGTTCAGCACGAACCGGCCGCCCTCGGGCAGCCTCCGGACGACCTCCACGACCGTCTCCAGCGGGATCTCCAACTGCGCCGAGACGACCCGCGAGGTCCGCAGGAGGCGGTCGGCGTCCCGCACGTCCCCGGGGGTCAGCCGGCCGTTGGCGCCCGGTGACACCACGATGCTGTTGTCACCCGACGGGTCGACGGTGATCAGCGCGACGCCGGTCGGCGCCCCGCCCGTCAGGACGCCCGCCGTCGCGACACCGGCCGTGCGCAGCGAGTCGAGGAGCAGCCGTCCGTGGCCGTCGTCGCCGACCCGGGCCAGCAGCGCGGTGCGAGCGCCGAGGCGGGCCGCCGCGACAGCCTGGTTGGCGCCCTTGCCGCCGGGGTGGACGGCGAGGTCGCCGCCGAGCACCGTCTCACCGGCGCCGGGACGCCGTTCGACGTCGATGACCAGATCGGCGTTGGCCGATCCCACGACCAGCAGGTCGTAGTCGTACATGGGAACTCCCTGGAGAGGCGGGGGGAACGGGACGGCGGGGCTCAGCCCGTGAATCCGGCCGCGTTCTCCTTGGTGACGACCTTCACCGGCACCTTGACCGTCGCGTCGACCTTCTCGCCCCGGATCGCCTTGAGGGCGTTGTCCACGGCGATCCTGCCGAGCTGGGTGGGCTGCTGGGCGACGGACGCGTACAGCGTGCCCTTCTTGACGGCGGCGAGGCCGTCCGGCGTGCCGTCGAACCCGACCACGGGCACCGAGGCGCCCGCCTTGGAGCCGAGTGCCTTGATCGCGCCGAGCGCCATCTCGTCGTTGGCGGCGATGACGCCCCGCACGTCCGGGTGGGACTGGAGCAGGTTCGACATCACGTCGAGCCCCTTGCTGCGGTCGAAGTCGGCGGGCTGCTGGGCGACGACCTTGATGCCGGGGTACTTCCTGAGCCCGGCGGCGAAGCCCTGGGCGCGCTCGCGGGCGGCGGAGGTGCCGGCCTGCCCCTGGAGGATGACGATCCTGCCGGTGCCGCCGAGCTTCTCGGCGAGGGTCTTCGCGGCGAGTTCACCACCGGCGACGTTGTCGGAGGCGACCAGCGTGGCCGTGGTCGCGCCGTTGACGCCCCGGTCCACGGCGACCACCGGGATCCGCGCCTTGCCCGCGGCCTTCACGGAGTTGCTCGCGGCGTCCGAGTCCACCGGGTTGACGACGATCGCGCCCAGGCCCGAACTGGTGAAGTTCTGGAGCTGGTTGGCCTGCTGCGAGGCGTCGTTCTGGGCGTCGGTGACGGTCAGGTCGACGCCCTTCTTCCTCGCCTCGGCCTGCGCGCCCGCCCGGATCTGCACGAAGAAGGGGTTGTTGAGGGTGGACAGCGACAGGCCGATCCTCGGATTCGCCGCCGCGGACGAGCCGTTGTGCAGGAAGGAGGTCGCGCCGACGATCGCCACCGTGACGACGGCCGCGAGACCGTACGTCGCCGCCTGACGGCCCCTGCCGCCGCCGGTGCCCGCCGCCACCGGGGTCGCCCCCGCCTTGCGGCGCAGCGTGTCGAACAGCACCGCGAGGGCGATCACCACGCCGATCACGACCTGCTGCCAGAACGCGGACACGTTCAGCAGGTTGAGGCCGTTGCGCAGCACCGCGAGGATCAGCGCGCCGATCAGGGTGCCGGACGCCTTGCCGGTGCCGCCCGCGAGGGAGGCGCCGCCGATGACGACGGCGGCGATGGCGTCGAGTTCGTAGCCGTCGGCGGCCTGCGGCTGCGCGGAGGAGAGCCGGGCGGCGAGCACGACACCGGCGACGGCGGCGAAGAGGCCGGAGAGCGCGTAGATCGCGAGCTTCTGCCGCTTGACCCGCAGCCCGGACAGGCGCGCGGCCTCCTCGTTGCCGCCGATCGCGTACATGGAGCGGCCGATGTAGGTGCGGCCGAGCACGAACGCGGCGATCAGCCCCATCGCCACCATGACCAGCACCGGCACCGGCAGCCAGTCGCCGAGGGTGTCGCCGAGGTGCGAGACCGAGTCGGGGAACGGGATCGGCACCCCGCCGGACAGCACCAGCGACAGCCCGCGCGCCACCGACAGCATGGCGAGCGTCGCGATGAACGGCGGGAGCTTCCCGTACGAGACGAGGAAGCCGTTGACCAGGCCGCAGACGATGCCGGTGAGCACGGCGAGGACCACGGCGAGGACCACGGGCACCCCGTGCTGGGTGGCGCCCCAGGCGAGCACGGTCGCCGACAGCGCGGCCACCGAGCCGACCGACAGGTCGATCCCGGCGGAGACGATGACGAAGGTGACGCCGAAGGCGAGGACGGCGGTGACGGCCGCCTGGACCCCGACGTTCAGCAGGTTGTCGGCGGTCAGGAAGTCCCCGGAGAGCGCCGACAGGGCGACGACGAGGACGATCAGCGCGGTCAGCGCGCCGTTGTCGAGCAGCAGCCGGCGCAGCCCCGCAGGGCCGCTCGCGCCCGTCGCGCTCTTGAGCGTGTCAGTGGCCACGGGGGGCCTCCGTTTCGGTAGCAGGGGTGCCGCCGGTGGCGGTGGCGGGGGCGGGGACGGGAGTACTGACGGCGAGGGACATCACCGCGTCCTGGGTGGCCTCGTCGGCGGTGAGTTCGCCCGCGATCCGGCCCTGCGCCATGACCAGGACCCGGTCGCTCATGCCGAGCACCTCCGGGAGGTCGCTGGAGATCATCAGGACGGCGGCACCGGCGGCCGTCAGTTCGTTGATCAGCTGGTAGATCTCGACCTTCGCGCCGACGTCGATGCCGCGCGTCGGCTCGTCGAGGATGAGGACCTTCGCGTCGGCGAGCAGCCACTTGCCGATGACGACCTTCTGCTGGTTGCCGCCGGACAGGGTGCGCACCTGCTGGCCGAGGCCCGCCATCCGCACCCCGAGCTGCCCGGCGATCCGCTCGGCCGCCGTGTGCTGCGCCTTCCGGTCGACGACCCCGGCGCGGCTGGCGGAGCGCAGGGTGACCAGGCCGAGGTTCTCCTCGACGGACGCGTCCAGGACCAGGCCCTGGCCCTTGCGGTCCTCGGGCACCAGGCCGATCCCGGCGGCCATCGCCGCGTTGACGTCCCCGCGCCGCAGCTCCCTGCCGCCGACACGCACGCTGCCCCGGTCGTAGGGGTCGGCGCCGAAGACGGCCCGCGCGACCTCGGTGCGTCCCGCGCCGACCAGACCGGCGATGCCGACCACCTCACCGGCGCGCACCTCGAAGCCGACGTCGGCGAAGGCGCCGTCCCGGGTGAGGCCCCGGACGGAGAGCAACGCGGTCCCGGCGGCGGGCCGTTCGCGCGGGTACTGCTGCGCGATGGAGCGGCCCACCATCAGCCGGACGAGTTCGTCCTCGGGGGTGGAGGCGGGCACCTGGCCGACGGACCTCCCGTCCCGGATGACGGTGACCCGGTCGCCGAGGGCGGCGATCTCGTCCAGGTGGTGGGTGATGAAGACGACCCCGACGCCGTCCGCGCGCAGCGCCCGCACGATCGCGAACAGCTTCTCGACCTCCTCGGAGGTGAGCACGGCGGTCGGCTCGTCCATGATGAGCACGCGCGCGTCCAGGCTCAGCGCCTTGGCGATCTCGACCATCTGGAGCCGGGCGATGCCGAGTTCACGCACCCGCGCGCGGGGGGAGACGTCGACGCCGACGCGCGCCAGGAGCACCTCGGCGTCGGCCTCCATGCGGCGCCGGTCGATCATGCCGAACCGGCGCGGCTGCCGTCCCAGGAAGATGTTCTCGGCGACGGTGAGGTCGGGCACCAGGTTGAACTCCTGGTAGATCGTGGCGATCCCGAGGCGGGCGGCGTCCTGCGCCCCGTGGATGCGCACCTCCTCCCCGGCGGCCAGGATCCTCCCGGAGTCGGGGGTGTGGGCGCCGGAGAGCATCTTGATGAGGGTGCTCTTGCCCGCGCCGTTCTCGCCGAGCAGGACGTGCACCTCGCCCCGGCGCAGGTCGAAGTCGACGCCGTCGAGCGCGATCACCCCGGGGAAGGTCTTCCGTACGGCCTCGATGCGCAGCAACTCGTCCGGGTCGCTCACGGCTGGCTCCTGTTCGTTGCGGATGACTCGCCGCACGAGCTGCGGACGACGAGACGGGCCGGGAGGGTGACGGACGCGGGCGCCCGCCCCTCGATCCGGTCGACGACGGCGCGGACGGCGGCCCGGCCGAGATCCCCGGTCGGCTGCGCGATCGCGGTGATCGGCGGGTCGGTGTGCACGAACCAGCGGATGTCGTCGAAGGCGGCGAGCGCGAGGTCGTCCGGGACGCGCAGCCCGCGCGCGCGGACGGCGTCCAGGGCGCCCAGCGCCATCAGGTTGTCGGTGGCGAAGACGACCTCGGGCGGCACGGGCAGGTCGAGGAAGCCCTCGGTGACCCGGCGTCCGCTCTCCGCCTGGAAGTCGCCCTGGCCGATGTACACGTCGGGCAGCGGGACGCCGTACGCGGCGAGCGCGTCCCGGAACGCCTCGACGCGCTCGCTGCCGGTGGTGGTGGCGGCCGGGCCCGCGATGATCGCGAGCCGCCGGTGGCCGAGCCCGTGCAGATGGGCGACGAGGTCGCGGACGGCGCCGGTGCCGTCGGCGCGCACCACGGGCACGTCGAGTCCGGGGATCCACCGGTCGACGAAGACCATCGGCGTCCCGGCCAGCGCGGCGTCCAGCATCTGCGGGGAGCCGCCGTCGGTGGGGGAGACGAGCAGCCCGTCGATCCTGCGGTCCAGCAGGGTCCTTATGTGGTGGTCCTGGAGTTCGGGGCGTTCGTCGGCGTTGCCGATGATGACGCTGTAGCCGAGCGCGCGGGCCTCCTCCTCGACGGAGCGGGCCAGCTCGGTGAAGTAGGGGTTGAGCACGTCGCTGATGACCAGGCCGAGGGTGCGGGTCTGGTCGGTGCGCAGGGAACGGGCGACGGCGTTGGGCCGGTAGCCCAGGGCGTCGACGGCGGCCAGCACGCGGACGCGCGCGGCGGCGCTGACCGACGGGTGGTCGTTCAGGACGCGCGAGACCGTGGCGACGGAGACCTCCGCCTCGGCGGCGACGTCCTTGATGCTCGCCATCGCGTTCCACCTCCTTGTGGAATCGATTACATCGACGTTTCACGGAGGATTGGAATCGATTACACGAGCGACTGGCAAGAGGGGTGCCCGCCCCGAGACCCAATCGTGACCGGTCCGGCGACGGCGTGGAGCGCGGGACGACGGTGCCACGGCGGGGCGGGGATACCGGGAGCGAAGACGCTGCCGTCCCGGGAGCCCGACGACCGGAAATCGTCGCGCCCTAGGCTGAACCCATGGATATCGGGGCGGTGTTGATCGCGGTGACGGGTGTCGCGGGCACGCTCGGGGGCGCGTTGCTCACCCAGCGCGGCGCGGACCGGGCCAAGCGGCGCGAGCTGGAGACGGCCCAGGCGCTCCAGGAGGCCAGGGAGAACCGCGAGCTGCGGCGCCGCTGCTACGCGGAACTCCACCGGGACGCACGGCAGTTCGCGACGTCGATCAGCCGTCACCTGTACGTGCTGAGGGACCGCGAGGCCGGACCGGACGACGTGCGGGTGCTGGAGGAGACCAAGGACGCCTTCCGCGACCGCTGGTCGGAGGCGCTGATGATCGCCCCCGACCCGGTCGTCGCCCCGGCCCACGAGGTGAACGCGGCGCTGACGGCCGTCTACGGCCGGGTCAAGCGCTGGGAGCAGGGCAGACCGGGCGAGGGCGAGACCCTGCGGTCGGCCGCCGAGGCGCAGCGGGACCTGTGGACCCTGATCGAGACGATGCGAGACGCGATGCGCGCCGACCTGGGCGTCACCGGCGCGACCACCGCCCGCCCCCGCCGCGCCCCGGAACGGGGCAGATCCGTGGTCGACGACTTCCCGGAACCGGACGACGCCCTGGGCTGACGCGCGGGAGGCGGCCGCGTCGGCTCACTCGCCGGTGAACAACTCCTCGGCGGTCGAGGCGTGGGTGGCCTGCTGGGCCCAGGCGTCGAGCCGGACGGGGTCCGAGCAGGCGCAGACGCGCGCCCGGGTGGCGTCCGTGACGGGCAGGCCGCGCCACTCCAGGATGTTCAGAACCATCTCACGGGCCTTCCCGAGACGCCCTTCCTCCCGGCCTTCCTCGCGCCCCTCTTCCCTGCCCTCTTCCCGGCCCTCCTCGCGCACCTGCTCCGCCAGGGGGTGCCGCCAGAAGTACTGGATCGCCGTCATCAGGTCCCTCCACATCTGCTTCGCCTGGGGATCGACCAGGCACGAGTCGACGACCATCAGCTCTCCTTTCGTGCGATGAGATCAACGAGCTGGGCGGCCGGAAGTTCGCACCAGACGTACGTGCCCCGGTCGTCGCACGCCCCGCGAGCTGAACGCGGTTCTGACGGCCGTCCACGGCCGGGTCAAGGGCTGGGAGCGGGGCAGACCGGGCGCTTCGGCCCCGTCGGTCGCCTGTCGGAGGTGTGGGTGCGTTGTCGCGTGCGTGTCGGCGGCCTGTCGGGGGTGCCTGGGAGCTTCGGTGCAGAGCCGCTCGGGCGTCCGCCCGGCAGGCGTGATCACAAGGAGCCGTCATGACGTCCGACGTCACGATCATCGGTGCCGGGCTGGGGGGCCTCACCCTCGCCCGTGTCCTGCACGTCCACGGCATCCCGTCCACGGTCTACGAGGCGGAGGCGTCCCCGACGGCGCGCGCCCAGGGCGGACTGCTCGACATCCGCGAGTACAACGGCCAGCCCGCCCTGCGCGAGGCCGGTCTGCTGGACGCGTTCCAGGACCTGGTCCTGGCGGGACGCCAGGCGCTGCGGCTCATGGACCGGGACGGGAAGATCCTGCTGGACGTGCCCGACGACGGCACCGGCGGCAAGCCCGAGGTGCTCCGCGGCGAGCTGCGCCGTCTGCTGCTCGACTCCCTCCCGGCGGGCACCGTCCGCTGGGGCCACAAGGTCAGGACGGTCCGGCCCCTGGGCGCGGGACGCCACGAGGTGGTCTTCGCCGACGGCGCCACCGTCGTCACGAGCCTGCTGGTGGGCGCGGACGGCGCCTGGTCGCGGGTCAGGCCGCTGCTGTCGGAGGCCGTCCCCACGTACACGGGGGTGTCGTTCGTCGAGTCCCACCTCCTCGACGGCGACCACCGGCACCCGCGGACCGCGCGCATGGTCGGCGGCGGCACGCTGATGGCGCTCGAACCGGGCAAGGGGCTGCTGGCGCACCGGGAGCGCGACGGGAACCTCCACGCCTGGGTGATGCTCGCGCGGTCGCGGGAGTGGATCGACGGGATCGACGTCACCGACCCGGCGCGGGCCACCGCGCGGATACGGGGCGAGTTCGACGGCTGGGCACCGGAGTTGACCGCGCTGATCACCGAGGGCGACACCCCGCCGGTCGTGCGCACCCTGCACACCCTGCCCGCCGACCACCGCTGGGACCGGACCCCCGGGGTGACCCTGCTCGGTGACGCGGCCCACCTCACCGGGCCGAACGGCGAGGGCGCCAACCTGGCGATGTACGACGGCGCCGCACTCGCCAGGGCCGTCGCCGCCCACCCGGGCGACACCGAGGCGGCGCTCACCGCGTACGAGCGGGACCTGTTCCCGCGCAGCGCGGCGTCCACCGCCGAGAGCCCCGACATCCGGGAGATCCTGGGCGACGACACCCCCTGGAGCCTGCTCCGTCAGGCCGGCTGACCGGGCACCGAGGCGAGTTCGCACCAGGCGTACGTGCCCGGGTCGCCGAGCGGTGCACCCGGGCGGTCCGGTCCCGGCGCTGGACACGGTCGTCCGCGACGTACCGCACGGCTCGGCCTTCATCGACGCGGAAGCGCAACCCGGAGCCCTTCAACCAAGGCCCGTTCGCGGGCCGTTCCCGCCTTTCCCGTGGCCGCCTTCGCGGTGTCTCTCGACGCGGTGAAGCGGGCCTCCCGCGGCTGACCGCGGGGTCGGTGTCAGACCTCACCGGTACCGTCGGGGCATGTCCAATCAGACGGGCCTCGCCACGCTCGAAGGCGTGCTGGAGCGGATCACGTACGCCAACGAGGAGAACGGCTACACGGTCGCCCGCGTCGACACCGGACGCGGCGCGGGCGATCTCCTCACGGTCGTCGGCGCGCTGCTCGGCGCGCAGGCGGGGGAGTCGCTGCGGATGGAGGGCCGTTGGGGCTCCCACCCGCAGTACGGCAAGCAGTTCACCGTGGAGAACTACACGACCGTCCTGCCCGCCACCGTCCAGGGCATCAGGCGCTACCTCGGCTCCGGCCTGGTCAAGGGCATCGGGCCGGTCTTCGCCGACCGCATCACCCGGCACTTCGGCGTCGACACCCTCCGGATCATCGAGGAGGAGCCGAAGCGGCTGATCGAGGTGCCGGGGCTCGGCCCCAAGCGCACCAGGAAGATCGCCGACGCCTGGGAGGAGCAGAAAGCGATCAAGGAGGTCATGCTCTTCCTCCAGAGCGTCGAGGTGTCGACGTCGATCGCGGTCCGCATCTACAAGAAGTACGGCGACGCGTCGATCTCCGTGGTGAAGAACCAGCCCTACCGGCTCGCCGCCGACGTCTGGGGCATCGGGTTCCTCACCGCCGACAAGATCGCCCAGTCCGTGGGCATCCCGCACGACAGCCCCGAGCGGGTCAAGGCCGGGCTCCAGTACGCGCTGTCGCAGGCGACGGACCAGGGCAACTGCTACCTGCCCGAGGAGCGGCTGATCTCCGACGCGGTGAAACTCCTCCAGGTCGACACCGGCCTCGTCATCGAGTGCCTCGCCGAGCTGGCCGCGCCGGGGGAGGACGGCGAGGAACCCGGCGTGATCCGCGAGAAGGTCCCGGGCCCCGACGGCGGCGAGCCCGTCACCGCCGTCTACCTGGTCCCCTTCCACCGCGCCGAACTCTCCCTCGCCGCCCAGCTCCTGCGCCTCCTGCGCACCGACGAGGACCGGATGCCCGCCTTCCAGGACGTCGACTGGGCCCGCGCGCTCGGCTGGCTCAGGGGCCGGACGGGCGTGGAGCTGGCCCCGGAGCAGGAGTCCGCCGTCAGGCTCGCGCTGACGCGGAAGGTCGCCGTGCTGACCGGCGGCCCCGGCTGCGGCAAGTCCTTCACGGTCCGCTCGATCGTGGAGCTGGCCCGCGCCCGCGGCGCCCGTGTGGTCCTCGCCGCCCCCACCGGCCGCGCCGCCAAACGGCTCGCCGAGCTGACCGGCGCCGAGGCGTCCACCGTGCACCGCCTCCTGGAGCTGAAGCCCGGCGGGGACGCCGCCTACGACCGCGACCGCCCGCTCGACGCGGACCTCGTCGTCGTGGACGAGGCGTCCATGCTGGACCTGCTGCTGGCGAACAAGCTGGTCAAGGCGGTCCCGCCGGGCGCACACCTGCTCTTCGTGGGCGACGTGGACCAACTCCCCAGCGTCGGCGCGGGCGAGGTGCTGCGCGACCTGCTGGCCGACGGCGGCCCGATCCCGGCGGTGCGCCTGACCCGGGTCTTCCGGCAGGCGCAGGAGTCGGGGGTGGTCACCAACGCGCACCGCATCAACGCGGGCCAGCACCCCGTCACCGACGGCCTGAAGGACTTCTTCCTCTTCGTCGAGGACGAGACGGAGGACGCGGGCCGCGTCACCGTCGACGTCGCCGCTCGCCGCATCCCCGCCAAGTTCGGCCTCGACCCGCGCCGCGACATCCAGGTCCTCGCCCCGATGCACCGGGGCCCGGCGGGCGCGGGCACCCTCAACGGCCTGCTCCAGCAGGCGATCACCCCGGCCCGCCCCGACCTGCCGGAGAAGCGGTTCGGCGGCCGGGTCTTCCGGGTCGGCGACAAGGTCACCCAGATCCGCAACAACTACGAGAAGGGCGCGAACGGCGTCTTCAACGGCACGGTCGGCGTCGTCACCTCCCTCGATCCGGTCGAGCAGCGGCTGACCGTGCTGACCGACGAGGACGAGGAGGTGCCGTACGAGTTCGACGAACTCGACGAGCTGGCGCACGCCTACGCCGTGACCATCCACCGTTCGCAGGGCAGCGAGTACCCGGCGGTGGTGATCCCGGTCACCACGGGCGCCTGGATGATGCTGCAGCGGAACCTGTTGTATACGGCCGTCACCCGCGCCAAGCGCCTGGTCGTGCTGGTCGGCTCGCGCAAGGCGATCGGCCAGGCGGTCCGCACGGTCTCCGCCGGACGGCGGTGCACGGCACTCGACTTCCGGCTCGCCCCCGCTCCGCCACGGGTCTGACCCGGCCCCCGTCTGCGAGGCTGGCACCGGACACGGAACGTCGACCTCCGTGGCCCCGGAGCACCGACCCCCGACATACGCGATGGCGGACGCGACCGCCCTGTGTCAAGGATCACAACAAATGATCGATCAAATGAGTCGCGAAGGTCACACAGCACTTCCCGTCGGGGAACACAGGGGGCAGGATGAGCGAGTTGGCGGCACTGAGTGCCGCCGATAGACCCGATGGTCGACCCCGAGTGCACTCTCCTACACCAAGTGGGGGAAGGTAGAGACAGTCAGGGCACCTCGAAGATGAGGCACAACGTCGGTGAGGGAAGACGTGAGCGACAACTCTGTAGTACTGCGGTACGGCGACGGCGAGTACACCTACCCGGTGATCGACAGCACCGTCGGCGACATGGGCTTCGACATCGGGAAGCTCCGCGCCCAGACCGGTCTGGTGACGCTGGACAGCGGGTACGGGAACACCGCTGCCTATAAATCCGCGATCACCTACCTCGACGGTGAGGCGGGCATCCTCCGCTACCGCGGCTACCCGATCGAGCAGCTGGCCGAGCGCTCCACCTTCCTTGAGGTGGCCTACCTGCTGATCAACGGTGAGCTGCCCAAGGGCGACGAGCTGACCTCGTTCCAGGACGAGATCACGCAGCACACGATGCTGCACGAGGACGTCAAGAACTTCTACCGGGGCTTCCCGCGCGACGCGCACCCGATGGCGATGCTGTCGTCGGTGGTCTCGGCGCTGTCCACGTTCTACCAGGACAGCCACAACCCGTTCGACGAGAAGCAGCGCAACCTCTCCACGATCCGGCTGCTCGCCAAGCTCCCGACGATCGCGGCCTACGCGTACAAGAAGTCGATCGGCCACCCGTTCGTCTACCCGCGCAACGACCTCGGCTACGTCGAGAACTTCCTCCGCATGACCTTCTCGGTCCCCGCGCAGGAGTACGACCCCGACCCGGTCGTCGTCTCCGCCCTCGACAAGCTCCTCATCCTGCACGCCGACCACGAGCAGAACTGTTCGACGTCGACGGTGCGCCTGGTGGGCTCCTCGCAGGCGAACATGTTCGCCTCCATCTCGGCCGGCATCAACGCGCTCTGGGGTCCGCTGCACGGCGGCGCCAACCAGTCCGTGCTGGAGATGCTGGAGGGCATCCGCGAGGACGGCGGCGACGTCGACGCCTTCATCCGCAAGGTGAAGAACAAGGAGGACGGCGTCCGCCTGATGGGCTTCGGCCACCGGGTCTACAAGAACTTCGACCCGCGCGCCAAGATCATCAAGGCCGCCGCGCACGACGTCCTCTCCGCGCTGGGCAAGTCCGACGAGCTGCTGGACATCGCCCTGAAGCTGGAGGAGCACGCGCTCTCCGACGACTACTTCGTCTCGCGCAGCCTCTACCCGAACGTCGACTTCTACACCGGCCTGATCTACCGGGCCATGGGCTTCCCGACCGAGATGTTCACGGTCCTGTTCGCCCTCGGCCGGCTCCCGGGCTGGATCGCGCAGTGGCACGAGATGATCAAGGAGCCCGGCTCCCGCATCGGCCGTCCGCGCCAGATCTACACGGGCGTCGTCGAGCGCGACTTCGTGGCGGTCGAGGAGCGCTGACCCGCTGCTCGCCCGCGCGTGGCCTCAGCGGCCCACGAAGGGGCGCCGGTTCATCCGGCGCCCCTTCGTCGTGCCCGGGGGCCGTCGCGCGCGCGGGCCTACGGACACGGCCGCACGGGCTCGCCCTGATCGAGGCGGCAGGGCGGCAGGGCGTAAGGCGGCGAGGCGGCAACGCTGCGAGATCGCAGGGCGGAAGGGCCGCAGAGGGATTTTCGGGTCCTGGAGCGGCTCAGGGCGCGCGAAGAGGCGCGGAAAGCGGAAGGCGCCCTGGCGGCGGTCCCCCCACGGGCCGACGTCCAGGGCGCCTTCCCATGTCCCGGTGCGGATTCCCCCCACGGGATCCGGCCGGGCGTCTGTGAGGACAGCGCCTGAAATCGCTGGTGTTGCGGTTGAGCAGAACGAGCAGAACTCGCCGTACTACTGGGTGCTGCTAGGTACTGCCAGGTGCGATCTGCCGGGACAGCGCACGTCGGGATGGCCGCTCAAAGCTGCCCGGTGTACGTGCCCCGGCAACGCATCTCTGAGGAAGTCCCCCAAGACATCCTCAGATGCCAGGAAACGCCCCCCAAGACGCTGCCTGACATCGTCAACTTAGACCTTCGAGCCCCTTTGATGGTTACGTTCGCATCACTGTGATCTGCGTCTCTTGCATATGTCCGATAGCTACGCAAGAGCCCCGATACGGCGACAGGGACTCAAGCGTAAGGATGATGCGCGAGCCTTGTGAAGAGCTTATGTGAGGCTGGCGCAGGACTCTAGAGGGACTCTTACCTCGACTTGCGCGAACCCGCGGTAACTCCGGCCGGATTCCACCGTACCGGGGGCGGAGGTCAACGGAACGTCCGCAACCGGAGGCTGTTCGTCACCACGAAGACCGACGAGAAGGCCATCGCGGCCCCGGCGATCATCGGGTTGAGCAGTCCCGCCGCCGCCAGCGGCAGCGCGGCCACGTTGTACCCGAAGGCCCAGACGAGGTTGCCCCTGATGGTACCCAGGGTCCGCCGGGCGAGCCGGATCGCGTCCGCGGCCACCCGCAGGTCCCCGCGGACCAGCGTCAGGTCGCTCGCCTCGATCGCCGCGTCCGTCCCGGTCCCCATGGCGAGCCCGAGGTCGGCGACGGCCAGCGCCGCCGCGTCGTTCACCCCGTCCCCGACCATCGCCACCGACCGGCCCTCGCGCTGCAACCGCCGTACGGCGTCGACCTTCTCCCCCGGCAGCACCTCCGCCACCACCTCAGTGATGCCGACCTCCCGGGCCACCGCCTCGGCCACCGCCCGGTTGTCCCCGGTCAGCAGCACCGGCGTGAGGCCGAGCGCGCGCAGCGCGCCCACCGCCTCGGCGCTGGTCTCCTTCACCGCGTCGGCGACGGTCACGACACCGCGCGCGGTCCCGTCCCAGCCGACCGTGACGGCGGTCCGCCCGTCCCGCTCGGCCGCCTCCTTGGCCTGTGCCAGCTCCTCGGGGAGCGTGTCGAAGAGACGGCCCACGGCCACCTCGCGGTCCCCGACGCGCCCGCGCACGCCCCTGCCGGGCACGTTCTCGAAGCCGCTCACCCCGGGCAGCTCCCCGAGCCGCTCGGCGGCGCCCGCGGCGATCGCGCGGGCCACCGGGTGCTCGGAGGCGTGCTCGACGGCGCCCGCGAGCCGCAGCACCTCGTCGGCGCCGGTGGCGCCGTCGGCGTACACCTCGCGCAGGGTCATGCGGCCGGTGGTGACCGTGCCGGTCTTGTCGAGGACGACGGTGTCGACGCGGCGGGTGGACTCCAGGACCTCGGGGCCCTTGATGAGGATGCCGAGCTGGGCGCCCCGGCCGGTGCCGACCAGCAGCGCGGTCGGGGTGGCCAGTCCGAGCGCGCACGGGCAGGCGATGATCAGGACGGCGACGGCGGCGGTGAACGCGGCCACCGTGTCGCCGGTGACGGCGAGCCAGACGCCGGCGGTGACGAGCGTCAGGACCAGGACGACGGGCACGAACACCGCCGAGATCCGGTCGGCCAGCCGCTGCACCTCGGCCTTGCCGTTCTGCGCCTCCTCCACCAGCCGCGCCATCCGGGCGAGCTGGGTGTCCGCGCCGACCCGGGCCGCCGCGACGACCAGCCGCCCGCCGACGTTCACGGTCGCGCCGGTGACGGCGGAGCCGACGCCCACGTCCACCGGCACCGACTCTCCGGTCAGCATGGAGGCGTCCACCGCGGACGCGCCCTCGACGACCGTACCGTCGGTGGCGACCTTCTCGCCCGGCCGGACGACGAAGCGGTCGCCGACGGCCAGGTCGGCCACCGGGATCCGCACCTCGCGGCCGTCGCGCAGGACGGCGACGTCCTTGGCGCCCAGCTCCATCAGGGCCCGCAGCGCGGCCCCCGCCTGCCGCTTGGACCTGGCCTCCAGATAACGGCCGAGCAGGACGAAGGCGACGACCCCCGCGGCCACCTCCAGGTAGATGGTGGAGGCGCCGTCGGCGCGCGACACGGTGAAGCGGAACTCGTCCTTCATGCCGGCCATGCCCGCGTCCCCGAGGAACAGCGCCCACAGCGACCAGCCGAACGCGGCCAGCGTCCCGATCGAGACCAGGGTGTCCATGGTGGCGGCGCCGTGCCGGGCGTTGGTCCACGCGGCCCGGTGCAGCGGCAGCCCGCCCCAGACGACCGCGGGCGCGGCCAGCGTCAGCGCCAGCCACTGCCAGTCGGCGAACTGGAGCGCGGGGATCATCGACAGCAGGATCACCGGGACGGCGAGCAGCGCGGTGACGGTGAGGCGCTGCCTGTACCCGGCCAGCTCCGGGTCCTCGGCGGCCTCGGGCGCCTCCTCGGGCGCGGGGCGCGGCGGGGGCGGCTCCTCGGCCGTGTACCCGGTCCTGACGACGGTGGCGATCAGGTCGGCGACCTCGATGCCCGCCGGATAGCTGACATGCGCCTTCTCGGTCGCGTAGTTGACCGAGGCGCTGACGCCGTCGATCCGGTTGAGCTTCTTCTCGACGCGGGCGGCGCAGGAGGCGCACGTCATCCCGCCGATCAGCAGCTCGACGTCGCTCGTGCCGGTGGTGTCGGCCGGGTCTCCCGGTGACCGGGTGGTCGTGGTGGTGGTCATGTCCGGACTCCAGACATCGGACCGGACCGCGCGGAGCCAGTATCAGCTGGTCGGCACGGCCCGGTCGGAGAACAGGTGCTGTTCGTCGTGGTGGCGCGGGCGTCCCGCCCCGTGCGGTGCGGGGCGGGCGGCGCCGTGGTGGTGCGGGCGGGTGCTCAGACCGTGCCGGTGCCCGCCAGCTCGAAGCCCGCCTCGTCGACGGCGGCGCGCACGGCGGCCTCGTCCAGGGGCGCCTCGGACACCACGGTGACCTCGCCGGTCGACGCGACGGCCTTCACCGACGTCACGCCGGGCAGTTCGGACAGCTCACCGGAGACGGAACCCTCGCAGTGTCCGCAGCTCATGCCGGTGACCCGGTAGACGGCGGTCACGGATCCCGGGGTGTCGGTCGGGGCGGTCATGTCGTTCTCCTCGTCGAGGCGTGTGGGGTCGGCGGGGCCCACGGGGGACCCCGTCCTTCCCCACGTTATACCCCTAGGGGGTATTTCTCCAAGAGGGGTCCCGGCGGGCCAGCGCCCGCACCCAGGCCACCCCGAACAGCGCCACCACCACCAGGCCCCCCACCGAGAACAGCGTGAACAGGTGCGCCTGCTGGTCGGTCGGGCGCGGGATGTACCCCTGCGCGAACAGCTCCCGGTCCAGGCCGCCGCTGGTCAGCTGGGCCACCAGCCAGACCGCGATGCCGTGCGTCGAGTCCCACAGGGCGTGCAGCAGGGCCACCCCGAGATAGGTGCCGACCACCGGCGCGGCGAAGCGGAAGCGGCCGTTCGGGCGACGCCAGGAGAGCAGCACCCCGCCGATGATCGCCGTCCACAGGCCGTGTCCGAAGGGGGCCAGGACGCCGCGCAGGATCTCGGTCTGGAGCAGGGCGCGCAGGTCGATCCCGTCGGTGCTGAGCGCGGCGTTGAAGGCGTACCCGGCGGACTCCAGGGCGGCGAAGCCGAAGCCGACGGTGGCGCCGAGCACCAGTCCGGCGCGCATGCCCCTGATCCGCACCTGGCGGCGCAGCACGAACATCAGCGCCGCCACCTTGACGGCCTCCTCGATCAGGCCGACGCCGACGAACATCCACAGGGACGGATGGACGAGGTAGTACTCCATGAGCGAGGCGCCCAGGACGCCCAGCGTGCCACCGGTCAGGAAGCAGCCGAGGATCACGCTGACGCCCAGGTCGCGGCCGTGCCGCTCGTAGGCCCACAGGACGAAGGTGACCGGCACCAGGAAGCTGCCGAGCAGGATCAGCGTCGGCAGCAGGGTGGTGTTCTTCGTGGCGTACGTGACGAACGCGGTCAGCACCCACAGCGCGAGCCCGCCCCACAGGCACCGCTTCCACAGGCCGGGACGGATCTGCGGGTACGTCGGCGGCGGCTGCTGCGGCCCCGGGATACGGGCCCGGGGTGTGCCGGGCGGCGGCGGATAGGTCACGGCGGATCCCCTCGTGCTCGGGCGGGGTGGCGGTGCGGAACGGCCGCACTGAAAGGATTTACCGGCACTTTACGGTGCATACCGGTCACTCCGCAGTTCGGAGTCCGCCCCCCGTCCCCGCGCCCGACCGCGGGTGGGTGCC
>NZ_FMCI01000155.1 GCF_900091845.1 Streptomyces sp. SolWspMP-5a-2 | reverse complement strand
CGGTCGCCTCCTTCGACGGCGCCCGCGAGACCCGCGTCCCGGTCAAGGGCGTCCGCAAGGCCACCGCGCAGGCGATGGTCGGCTCGGCCTTCACCGCGCCGCACGTCACCGAGTTCGTCACGGTGGACGTCACGCGCACGATGAAGCTCGTCCAGGAGCTGAAGGAGTCCCCGGACACCTACGGCACCCACGGGCTGCGGATCAACCCGCTGCTGCTGATCGCCAAGGCGTTCCTGGTCGCCGTCCGGCGCAACCCGGACATCAACGCCTCGTGGGACGAGGCGGCCCAGGAGATCGTGCTCAAGCACTACGTGAACCTCGGCATCGCCGCGGCCACCCCGCGCGGGCTGATCGTCCCGAACATCAAGGACGCGCACGCGAAGACGCTGCCGCAGCTCGCCGAGTCCCTCTCCGAGCTGGTGGCGACGGCGCGCGAGGGCAGGACGTCCCCGGCGGCCATGCAGGGCGGCACGCTGACCATCACCAACGTCGGCGTCTTCGGCATCGACACCGGCACCCCGATCCTGAACCCCGGCGAGTCCGCGATCCTCGCGGTCGGCGCGATCAGGCTCCAGCCGTGGGTGCACAAGGGCAAGGTGAAGCCGCGGCAGGTCACCACGCTGGCGCTCAGCTTCGACCACCGGCTGGTGGACGGGGAGCTGGGCTCCAAGGTGCTGGCCGACGTGGCGGCGGTCCTGGAGCAGCCCAAGCGGCTGATGACCTGGAACTGACCTTCCGGGCACGGGACATGACGAAGGGGGCCTCCGCCGGTGCGGAGGCCCCCTTCGGCGCGCTGTGCGGTGGTCGTCAGCCGGCCGTCGCGAAGCCGTAGTTGAGGAGCTTCGTCGCGTCCGTCGAGCGCACGGAGGCGCTGGTGGAGGCGAGCACCGTGCCGATGACGGTCTTGCCGCCCCGGGTGGCGGCGAAGACGAGGCAGTACTTCGCCTCGGGGCCGGAGCCCGTCTTCACGCCGATGGTGCCGCTGTAGCTGCTGAGCAGGGTGTTGGTGTTGGTCCAGGCGGCCATGGTGCGGGTGCCCCCGGTCTTGGTGACCGTCTTCGCCGTGTACGACTTCGTCTTCACGACCGTGCGGAACGTGGAGCTCTTCATGGCGCTGCTGGCGAGCTTCGTCAGGTCGCGCGGCGTCGAGTAGTTGGAGCCGCTGCCGATGCCGTCGAAGGAATCGAAGTGCGTGTTCTTCAGGCCGAGCGACTTGGCGGTGGAGTTCATCTTGCCGATGAAGTTGGCCACCCGCTTGGCGCGCGTCGTGCCGGTGCCGAACTTGTCGGCGAGCGCGTAGGCGGCGTCGCAGCCCGACGGGAGCATGAGCCCGTACAGGAGCTGACGGACGGTCACCTTGTCGCCGACGATCAGCCGCGCCGAGGAGGCGTTCTTGGAGACGATGTAGTCGCTGTAGGCCATCTGGATCGTGACCTTGGAGTCCAGGTTCAGATTGGCCTGCGAGAGCACGACCTTGGCGGTCATGATCTTGGTGGTGGAGCCGGTGGAGCGCTTGGTGTCGGCCGCCTTCGAGTACAGGGACTTGCCGTTCGCGTTGTTCATCACGTAGCCGCCCTTGGCGGCGATCGTGGGCGTGGCGACGGCCTGCGCGGGTGCCGCGGTGAGGGCTCCGGCGGCGAGCATCGCGCCTGACGTGACGGCGACGGCTGCGGCTCTGCGGATACGGATGCCCTTGATGCCGTTTATCAACTGAAGTACCCCGATTGTGTTGAATGCGCCTGCGGTGCGGCCGAGTTGGAGGGCAGAGCAGAAAGGCCGCATGAGTAAGACACGTATCTAGCACGGATGGTTGTGCAACGAATGAGGCGGGTCGGGGTTCTGTGACGGCGTTGATACAGAGCGCGTCCGCATGCTGGACCGATCCCCTCATGCGTACGTGATGTATCTATCCTGTCGGCATGCCCGCAGTCCCGCTCGCGCCCGTCAAACAGCCACCCGCCGCCGACCGCGTCTACACCCACGTCAAGCAGGGCGTCCTGGAACGCCACTACGAGGGCGGAACGCTCCTCACCGAAGGCGAACTCGCCGACGCCGTCGGGGTCTCCCGCACCCCGGTGCGCGAGGCGCTGCTGCGTCTTGAGGTGGAGGGGCTGATCCGGCTCTACCCGAAGAAGGGGGCGCTGGTCCTGCCGGTGTCCGCGCAGGAGATCGCCGACGTCGTCGAGACCCGGCTGCTCGTCGAGGTGCACGCCGCCCGCAAGGCCGTCCCGGCGCCCGCGGGGCTCGTGGAGCGGCTGGAGGGGCTGCTCGCCGAGCAGAAGGCGCAGGCCGCCGCCGGTGACCTGGCGGCCGCCGCCGTCACCGACCGCTGCTTCCACGCCGAGATCGTCCGCAGCGGCGGCAACGAGATCCTCTCCCGCCTCTACGACCAGCTCCGCGACCGGCAGTTGAGGATGGGCGTCGCGGTCATGTACTCGCACCCCGACCGGATCGCCAAGACCCTCGCCGAGCACGAGGAGATCCTGGACGCGCTGCGCGCCGGGGACGCGGAGGCCGCCGTGGACGTCGTCCACCGGCACGTCGGCTGGTTCTCGCACCTGGCCCGGGGTGAGGTGCGATGAGCGGCTCCTCCACGGTCTCCCTGCCGGGCGACCCGCCCGGCGGCCGGCGCGCGATCGCCGTCTGGTGCATAGGCGTCGCGGTCTACTTCGTCGCCGTCATCTTCCGCACCTCGCTGGGGGTGGCCGGGCTCGACGCGGCGGACCGCTTCCACGTCAACGCCTCGGCGCTGTCCACCTTCTCCATCCTCCAGCTCCTGGTCTACGCGGGCATGCAGATACCCGTCGGCCTGCTCGTCGACCGGCTCGGCACCAAGAAGGTGCTGACCATCGGGGTGGTCCTGTTCACCGCGGGCCAGCTCGGCTTCGCCTTCTCCCCCTCCTACGGCACCGCGCTCGCCTCCCGCGCGCTGCTGGGCTGCGGCGACGCGATGACGTTCATCAGCGTGCTGCGGCTCGGCACCCGCTGGTTCCCGGCCCGCCGCGGCCCGATGGTCGCCCAGCTCGCCGGGCTGGTCGGGATGGCGGGCAACCTCGTCTCCACCCTCGTGCTGGCCCGGCTGCTGCACGGCGTCGGCTGGACCGCCGCCTTCGCGGGCAGCGCGGTCGCCGGTCTCGTCGTCCTCGTCCTGCTGCTGCTCTTCCTCAAGGACCACCCCGAGGGGCACGAGCCGGAGCCGTTCCCGCACCAGGGCGCGGCCTACGTGCGGCGGCAGATCGCCGCGTCCTGGCGGGAGCCCGGCACCCGGCTCGGGCTGTGGGTGCACTTCACGACGCAGTTCCCCGCGATGGTCTTCCTGCTGCTGTGGGGGCTGCCGTTCCTGGTCCAGGCGCAGGGCCTGACCCGGGCCGAGGCCGGTGAACTGCTCACCCTGGTCGTCCTGTCCAACATGCTGATCGGCCTGGTCTACGGCCAGGTGGTGGCCCGCCACCACGCGGCCCGGCTGCCGCTCGCGCTGTCCACGGTCGCGGCGACCGCCGTGGTGTGGGCGGCGACGCTGGTCTACCCCGGCGACCACGCGCCGACCTGGCTGCTGGTGGTGCTCTGCGCGGTGCTCGGCGCCTGCGGCCCCGCCTCGATGATCGGCTTCGACTTCGCCCGCCCGGCCAACCCGCCCGAGCGTCAGGGCACCGCCTCCGGCATCACCAACATGGGCGGTTTCGTGGCCTCGATGACGACGCTGTTCGCGATCGGTGTGCTCCTGGACGCCACCGGCGACAACTACGCGATCGCCTTCTCGGTGGTGTTCGTCCTCCAGGCCGTCGGCATCACGCAGATCCTGCGGCTGCGCACCCGGGCCGCGCGCCTGGAGCGCGAGCGGCTGGTGGCCAGCCGGGTGGAGACGGTGCACGTCCCGGCCTGAACTCCCGCACGGCGCGGGCACGGTGAGGGGACGGCGGCGGCCGGCCGGCGTCCCCCGGTGCCCCGTCCCGCTACTGCGTGACCGTGAAGTTGCGCAGGATCGCCGCCGTCAGACGGGGGTCGCCGTCCGCCTTGACGCGGTCCGCGACCGCCTCCGTGGTCACCCGGCCGCAGGCCAGGCGCACGTACGTCTCCCAGTCCAGCGCGAAGCTGGCGGCCGGGCCGAGGGCCGGGGCCGTCTCCAGGGTGCCGCGGCCCTGGATGTCGATGCGGATCGTGCGCAGGAACTCCACCGGCCCGTGCACGTCGAAGACGACGGCCGAGCTGCGCGGCGCCTCGGCGTCCTCCGCGACGACCTTGGGCAGCGCGGCCAGCAGCACGTCCCGGGCGACCTGGGCGCCGGGGGAGTCGAGGTTGCCGGGGACACCGAGGGCGGCCCGCAGGTCCTGCTCGTGCACCCACACGTTGAACGCGTGGGTGCGCATCGACTCCTCCAGGGTGAGGTCGGTGCCGAAGGGGCTGCGCACCTTGGTGCCCGGGTCGCGCGTCTCGTTGCGCAGCTGCCGGTTGCGGCGGATGACCGTGTACTCCAGCTCGGAGGTCATCTCCGGGGAGGTGTGGTGACGGCGGACGTCGACCTGCATCTCCATGTAGCGCTGGCTCTCGTTGGTCACGTGGAAGAGGTCGCGCGGCAGCGTGTGGATCGGGCGCGGGTCGCCGAGCATCTCGCAGTCCAGGCCGATGAGATGGGAGACCAGATCCCGCACCGACCAGCCTGGGCACGGCGTCCGCCGGTTCCACTCACCCTCGACGAGCGGGGCGACCAGCTCCGATATCGCGTCGATGGAGTGGGTCCAGGCGTCGGCGTAGTGCTGGAGAGTGGGATGCAGACTCACGGAACGGGACCCCTCGGCGGTCGGTACACGGGCTGGTGACGGCGGCGGTGCCAGTGGGAGGTGACTCTCGGCGGGTGTCTTGCGACCCCCCGAGTCCTCGCCCTGGCTCGAACAGGGGGGACCCCCAAGTTACGCTGCTGTGAGGCACCCCGGCAGTGCTTTCGTGTGACGATCGTAGGCCCGTGCGGGCGGGCCGAATGCCAGGACGATGGTAGTGTGCGCGCCCTCCGTCCCCAGACCGCCGTAGACGCGGGCGAATCGGTCGCCACGCGCGACGGCGGGCGGGACGCCCGCCCCGCCCGCCCCACCCGGTCCCGCCGGCCCGCTCAGTCGTCCTCCCGCTCCTTGTCCGCCAGGTGGATCACGCACACCGCCACCGCGATCAGCAGCGCCGGATCGGCGTCGTCGCGGACCACGTCGATGCCGTAGGTCTCGCGCAGGTGCAGCCAGCGGCGGGAGATCACGGCGAGGAGCTCGCCGTCGAACTCCACGGCGAACTCGCGGTCCAGGATCTTGCCGCTGACATCCAGCTCGGTGCCGTCGGAGAGGGCGACCCGGTAGTGGTTGCGCAGCAGGGACAGACGTTTGCGCTTGATGGTCGCGAGGGCTTCGCCGTCCCGCTGGACGACCATGGTGTCGCGCAGCGCGAACATCTTCTGGTGGATGTCGATCAGGACGCGCCCGCGGGTGTCCTTCAACTCGAAGGTGTCCCGCAGCCGCATGGCCTTGCCGTCGACGAGGAACACCTTGTTGCCGTGGTCGTCCTCGATCCAGTAGTCGTCACCGAAGCCGAGGAGCCGGTCGCGTACGAGGAATCTCATGTCTGACGGCTTCCCCGCCGGCGCCCGGGGAACGCCGGTCGTAGCCCGTCGGACTGAGCGGGCCGCCCGCGAGCGGTGTCCGAGGGGCGTGGCACCCTGGATCCATGAACGACTCCACTCCCCGGCGCGTGCGCGTCCGCGCCCCCGAGCTGGTCGGCAAGGGCGGCTGGCTGAACACGGGCGATCACCAGTACACCCTCGCCGACCTGCGAGGACGCATCGTCGTCCTGGACTTCTGGACGTTCTGCTGCGTCAACTGCCTGCACGTCCTGGACGAGCTGCGGGAGCTGGAGGAGAAGCACTCCGACACGGTCGTGGTGATCGGGGTCCACTCGCCGAAGTTCGTGCACGAGGCGGAGCACGCCGCCGTGGTGGACGCCGTCGAGCGGTACGGCGTGGCCCACCCCGTCCTGGACGACCCCGAGCTGGTCACCTGGAAGCAGTACGCGGTCCGCGCGTGGCCGACGCTGGTGGTGATCGACCCGGAGGGGTACGTCGTCGCCCAGCACGCCGGTGAGGGGCATGTGCACGCCATCGAGCGGCTGGTGGCGGAGCTGGAGGCCGAGCACGCGGCCAAGGGCACCCTGCGGCGCGGCGACGGCCCCTACGTGGCGCCCGAGCCCGAGCCGACCGTGCTGCGCTTCCCCGGCAAGGCGATCGCGCTGCCCGGCGGCACGTTCCTGGTCAGCGACACCACCCGGCACCAGCTCGTGGAGCTGGCGGCGGACGGCGAGAGCGTGCTGCGCCGCATCGGCTCGGGCGCCCGCGGGCTGGCCGACGGCCCGGCCGCGCACGCCGCGTTCAGCGAACCGCAGGGCCTCGCCCTCCTCGGCGACGGCGCGGTGATCGTCGCCGACACCGTCAACCACGCGCTGCGGAGGGTGGATCTCGCGACCGGGGACGTCACCACGGCGGCCGGCACCGGCAGGCAGTGGATGCAGGGCGACCCGGCCTCGGGCCCGGCCCGCGAGGTCAGCCTCTCCTCGCCGTGGGACGTGGCGGTGTGGCAGGGCCTGGTGTGGATCGCGATGGCGGGCGTGCACCAGCTCTGGGCCCTGGACCCGGCCGACGGCACGGTCCGGGTCACCGCGGGCACCACCAACGAGGGCCTGGTCGACGGCCCCGGCGCCGAGGCCTGGTTCGCGCAGCCCTCGGGGCTCGCGGTCTCCCCCGGCGGGGAGCGCCTGTGGCTCGCCGACTCCGAGACCAGCGCGCTGCGCTGGGTGGACCGCGGGGGTGCCGTCCACACCGCCGTCGGCACCGGGCTCTTCGACTTCGGGCACCGGGACGGCGCGGCCGGGCAGGCGCTGCTCCAGCACCCGCTGGGCGTCACCGCCCTGCCGGACGGCTCGGTCGCCGTCGCCGACACCTACAACCACGCCCTGCGCCGCTACGACCCCGCTACCGGCGAGGTCACCACGCTCGCCACGGACCTGCGCGAGCCGAGCGGCGCGGTGCTGTCCGGCGCGGACATCGTCGTCGTGGAGTCGGCCAGGCACCGGCTGACCCGGCTGCGGCTGCCCGAGGAGGCGGTGCGGGTGGAGTCGGTGGCCCACCGCACCCGGCGCGCGGCCACCGAGGTCGCCCCCGGCACGCTGCGCCTGGACGTGATCTTCCAGGCCCCTGCGGGGCAGAAGCTCGACACCCGCTACGGGCCCTCGACCCGGCTCCTGGTGTCGTCCACCCCGCCCGGCCTGCTGCGCGCGGGCGAGGGCGCGGGCACCGGGCTGGCCCGGGTCCTTGAGCTGGACCCGGCGGTCACCGAGGGTGTCCTGCACGTGTCGGCGATGGCCGCGTCCTGCGACGACGACCCGGCCAACCCGTACCCGGCGTGCCATGTCCACCAGCAGGACTGGGGGGTGCCGGTGCGGCTCGCCGAGGGCGGCGCCGACCGGCTCCCGCTGGTCCTCGCCGGGATGGACCCGGAGCAGGACGACGCGTCCGGCGCGGCGCCGGACGCCGGGGGTCAGACGCCGTAGCCGTCGCTGTAGCCGTCCCGGCGGTGGCGCTCCTCCTCGACCACCGGGGCGGCGGAGGGCACCACCACGCGGCGGCGCCGGGCGATGCTGCTGAAGGTGGTCACGCCGATCAGGCCCACGATCATCAGGATCACGCCGACCAGATGCAGGTTGACGCCCTGCATGTGCCAGTCGGTCGCGAACGTGAGAATGGCTCCCGCAGCGATGAGGATGATGCATCCACCGAGGCCCATGAGTGTCGCCCCTCTGTCCGGCCGAGTCCGGGTCCGGTCTCTCCGGCCCGGAACCCGGGTACCCCGGCCGCCAACACCCATGCGCCCAATGCGCACTTGACGCACCGTCGTGCGCCGGGCGGGCTATCCCCGCAGGAACGCCACCAGCGCGTTCGCCAGCAGATGCGGGTCGTCGGTGCCGCAGAGTTCGCGGGCGCTGTGCATGGAGAGGATCGCGACGCCGATGTCGACGGTCCTGATGCCGTGCCGGGCCGCGGTGATCGGGCCGATCGTGGTGCCGCAGGGCATCGAGTTGTTGGAGACGAACGACTGGAACGGCACCCCGGCCCGCTCGCACGCGGCGGCGAACACCGCGCGCCCCGAACCGTCGGTGGCGTAGCGGTTGTTGACGTTCACCTTGAGGATCGGGCCGCCGTTGACCCGCGGGTGGTGCGTCGGGTCGTGGCGCTCGGCGTAGTTGGGGTGCACGGCGTGACCGGTGTCGGAGGAGAGGCAGACGGTGCCGGCGAACGCCCGCGCCCGGTCCTCGTAGGAGCCGCCGCGGGCGAAGACCGAACGTTCCAGCACGCCGCCGAGCAGCGGGCCGTCCGCGCCGGTGTCCGACTGGGAGCCGTTCTCCTCGTGGTCGAAGGCGGCGAGCACCGGGATGAAGGGCGGCTCGCCCGCGGCGGCCGCGGTGAGGGCGGCGACCCCGGCGTGCACCGAGAGCAGGTTGTCCATCCGGGGGCCCGCGACCAGCTCGTTGTCGCGGCCCAGGTAGGCGGCCGGCTCCACGGAGTGGGTCATCAGGTCCCAGCCGGTGACGTCGCCGGGGGCGAGCCCGGCGGACTCCTCCAGGAAGGAGATGAGGTCGCCCTCGCGGACGTCGCCCAGGCCCCAGATCGGCTGGAGGTGGCGCTGCTTGTCGAGCTTGAGACCGTCGGCGGTGACGGACCGGTCCAGGTGGATGGCGAGCTGCGGGACCCGCAGCAGCGGCCGGTCGATGTTGACCAGGCGGGTCGAGCCGTCTCTCAGGCTGAGCCGTCCGGCCAGGCCGAGGTCCCGGTCGAGCCAGGAGTTCAGCAGCGGGCCGCCGTAGATCTCCACCGCGACCTGGCGCCAGCCGTGCGCGCCGGTGTCGGGCAGCGGCTTGACCCGCAGGTTCGGTGAGTCGGTGTGCGCGCCGACGATGCGGAACGGCGTGTGGGGCGCCGCGCTCTCGGGGACGTACCAGGCCACCAGCGCGCCGCCGCGCAGCACGTACCTGCCGCCGCTCGTGCCGTCCCAGGCGTCCGTCTCCGCGACCTGCCGGAAGCCTGCCTTCTCCAGCCGCTCGGCGGCGCTCGCGACCGCGTGGTACGGCGACGGGCTGGCCGTCAGGAAGGACATGAGGTCGTCGGTGTGGCCGCGGTCGAAGCGGTGGGGTTCGCTCATGGGTTCACCTTAACGACGTACGAGGGCCCACTCCGCGTGCCCGGAGCGGGCCCTCGTGAGGGCGATGTGGAATTCTGGCTACCCCGAACGGGCGCCGCCTGAACGCGGGCTCGGCTGGGCTCCTCGCGCCCGCCGGGCCCCGCCGGGGTCGGCTCCGCGTCGTCCTAGAAGGCGGCCTCGTCCAGGTCCATCAGGTCCAGGTCGACGCCCTCGGCGAGCTTGCGGGCGCCGGTGACGCCGGGCAGCACGGTGGCCGCGAAGAACTTCGCCGCCGCGATCTTGCCGGTGTAGAAGGCCCGGTCCTTGCTGGAGGCGGTCTCCAGCTTCTCGGCGGCGACGGCCGCGCCCTTGAGGAGCAGGTAGCCGACGACGACGTCGCCCGAGGCCAGCAGCAGGCGGCTGGTGTTCAGGCCCACCTTGTAGATGTTCCTGACGTCCTGCTCGGTGGCGGCGAGGTCGGTCAGCATCAGGCCGACGATCGCCTCCAGCTCGACGGCGGCCTTCGCGAGGTGCTCGCGGGAGCCGGCCAGCTCCTCGCCGCCGGTGGCCAGCGCCAGGAACTTCTTGATGTCCTCGGCGAGCGAGTTCAGCGCGGCGCCCTGGTTGCGGACGATCTTCCGGAAGAAGAAGTCCTGGCCCTGGATGGCGGTCGTGCCCTCGTAGAGGGTGTCGATCTTGGCGTCCCGGATGTACTGCTCGATCGGGTACTCCTGGAGGAACCCGGAGCCGCCGAAGGTCTGGAGCGACTGGGCGAGCTGCTCGTAGCCCTTCTCGGAGCCGTACCCCTTCACGATCGGCAGCAGCAGGTCGTTGAGGGCGTGCTCGGTCTTCGCGTCCTCGCCCTCGGCCTCCTTGACGGCGATGGCGTCCTGGACGGAGGCGGTGTAGAGCACCAGCGCGCGCATGCCCTCGGCGTACGCCTTCTGCGTCATCAGAGAGCGGCGGACGTCGGGGTGGTGGGTGATGGTGACCTTGGGCGCGGTCTTGTCCATGAAGTGGGCGAGGTCCGGGCCCTGGACCCGCTCCTTGGCGTACTCCAGCGCGTTCAGGTAGCCGGTGGAGAGCGTCGAGATGGCCTTCGTGCCGACCATCATGCGGGCGAACTCGATGATCCGGAACATCTGCCGGATGCCGTCGTGCCGGTCGCCGATCAGGTAGCCGACGGCGGGGTGGCGGTCGCCGAAGGTCATCTCGCAGGTGTTGGACGCCTTGAGGCCCATCTTGTGCTCGACGTTGGTGGCGTAGACGCCGTTGCGCTCGCCCAGCTCACCGGTCTCGAAGTCGAAGAGGTACTTGGGCACCAGGAAGAGGGAGAGGCCCTTGGTGCCGGGGCCCGCGCCCTCGGGGCGGGCCAGGACGTAGTGGAGGATGTTCTCCTCCATGTCGTGCTCGCCCGAGGTGATGAAGCGCTTCACGCCCTCGATGTGCCAGGAGCCGTCCTCCTGCCGGACGGCCTTGGTGCGGCCCGCGCCGACGTCGGAACCGGCGTCGGGCTCGGTGAGGACCATGGTGGAGCCCCAGGTCCGCTCGACGGCGACGGCGGCCGCCTTCTTCTGCTCCTCGGTGCCCTCCTCGAAGAGGATGCGCGCGAAGGCGGGGCCGGAGGAGTACATCCAGACGGCCGGGTTGGCGCCCAGGACCAGCTCGGCGTAGGCCCAGATCAGGGAGGGCGGCGCGGTGGTGCCGCCGATCTCCTCGGGCAGGCCGAGCCGCCAGTACTCCGACTCCATGAAGGCTTTGTAGCTCTTCTTGAAGGAGGCGGGGACCGGGGCGGTGTTGGTCTCCGGGTCGAAGACCGGGGGGTTGCGGTCGGCGTCCGCGAAGGACTCGGCCAGCTCGTTCTCGGAGAGGCGGGTCAGCTCCTCCAGGACGCTTTTGGCGGTCTCGGTGTCCATCTCCCCGAAGGGTCCGGTGCCGTACAGCTTGTCCCGGCCGAGCACCTCGAAGAGGTTGAACTCGATGTCGCGGAGATTCGACTTGTAGTGCCCCATGGCGACAGCTCCGTAGAGAGATCGGCGAGGCACTGGATCCTCGCGCCCGTTCACATACCAGCAAGTAGCTACGATGATGCTACCCGTCGGTAATAAGAAGCAAGCCCGATCCGGCCATCTGTGACTGAGTACTCTTTCGAACATGTACGGCTACGACCAGAACGTGGGCGCCCAGCAGCAGTACACCCCGCCGCAGCAGCAGATGCCCGGCGGCTACGGGCAGCAGCCGCCGCTGTACCCCGAGCCGTCGCCGCCGTCGCTCGCGGACGCGGTGCGGGCGTTCACCACCGGGCAGATGGCGGCCGAGGACTTCCAGCAGGTCTTCGCGACGTCCAAGGTGTACTGCCCGCGCGGCGACAACCCCGGCTTCCTCGCCCTGCACAACACCCAGCAGCCGGTGATCCCGATGTTCAGCTCGCTCAAGGAGCTGCGCCGGTACGCGGGCAAGGAGTCCAAGTACTTCGTGATCACCGGCGCCGAGGTGATCGACCTGCTGCCGACCGGATACGGGTTCGTCGTCGACATGGAGGGGGAGCACCGGATGGTCTTCGACGCCAAGGCCGTCGAACAGATGGTCGATTTTGCGATGCGCCGCATGTACGGCTGAGAGGACGCCCGCGCGCCAGCGCGGACGGCCGGCGGACCGCCCCGTCGTCGGAGCCCGGAGGGAATTCCCTCCGGGCTCCTCGTGTTGGGGGTGGCAGAAAGTTCAACGCTCAACTAAAGTGGCCGTACAAGGAGGTACCGACATGCCTGCAGTGACCGTCGAGAACCCGCTGACGCTTCCGCGCGTGACCGCGCCGGCCGACGCGGTGGCACGCCCCGTGCTCACCGTCACCACCGCGCCGAGCGGTTTCGAGGGCGAGGGCTTCCCGGTGCGCCGGGCGTTCGCCGGGATCAACTACCGCCATCTCGACCCGTTCATCATGATGGACCAGATGGGTGAGGTGGAGTACGCGCCGGGCGAGCCCAAGGGCACCCCGTGGCACCCGCACCGCGGCTTCGAGACCGTCACCTACATCATCGACGGCGTCTTCGACCACCAGGACAGCCACGGTGGCGGCGGCACCATCACCAACGGCGACACCCAGTGGATGACGGCGGGCTCCGGCCTCCTGCACATCGAGGCGCCGCCGGAGTCCCTGGTCGTCTCGGGCGGCCTCTTCCACGGCCTCCAGCTGTGGGTGAACCTCCCGGCCAAGGACAAGATGATGGCCCCGAAGTACCAGGACCTGCGCAGCGGCGAGGTCGGGCTCCTCACCACCCCGGACGGCGGCGCGCTGATCCGCGTCATCGCCGGTGAGCTGGACGGCCACCAGGGACCCGGCGCCACCCACACGCCGATCACGATGATCCACGCGACGGTGGCACCGGGCGCCGAGCTGACCCTGCCGTGGCGCGAGGACTTCAACGGCCTCGCCTACGTCATGGCGGGCAGGGGCTCGGTCGGCACCGAGCGCCGCCCGGTCCACCTGGGCCAGACCGCCGTCTTCGGCGCCGGGTCCTCGCTGACCGTCCGCGCGGACGAGCGGCAGGACGGCAACACCCCCGACCTGGAGGTCGTCCTCCTCGGCGGACAGCCCATCCGCGAGCCCATGGCGCACTACGGCCCGTTCGTCATGAACACCCGCGACGAACTCCAGCAGGCGTTCGAGGACTTCCAGAAGGGGCGCCTGGGCACCGTCCCCGCCGTCCACGGCATGACCCCCGGCGGCCCCCAGCAGTGACACCGGCCCGGCCGCGGCCCCGGAGCCCCGCACCCGCGCGGCAC